>CAZWMY010000099.1:0-15384 GCA_964635025.1 uncultured Desulfobacula sp.
TACTTTCGGAGGTTTTGCTAGTCTTTTTTTTGGATTTTATGAAATATTCGGGCTATAGCAAATTACTACTTTTATGTCATGTATTATTTTGCCGTGTTAATATGAACCGAGATGCCCTGTTCAAGGCCAACAGGGACATCATTGCCGGTTACGCGGCCCGCATTACCCGGCCGGATACAAAGGTCATCATCGTTTCGGAGCCGGTGGACCTCCTGACCACTTCTTTTGCCCAGAAATCAGCCTTGCCCGCCAATAGAGTCATGGGCGTCGGAGGCATCCTGGACGCCACCCGTCTGAGGTATTTCATCGCTGCGGAACTCAAGGTCTCCATGGGAAATGTGGCGGCTCAGGTGATCGGACGGCATGCAGACGATATGATTCCGCTTGCCGAATACTGCTGTGTTTCGGGTGTGTCCATCGACTGTTTCCTGTCGCCGGAAAAAATCAGCGACCTTTTCGAAAAAACCAAAAACGCCGGGTCTCTCATCGTAGAGCTTGCCGGCCGGGCCAGTGCCTATTACGGCCCATCCGCAGTTACGGCTGACCTTACCGAAGCCATCTGTCTGAACAGCGGACGGATTTTGCCGGTAGCCCATCTTCTCACCGGCCAGTTCGGGATTCATGGTGCAGCCCTGTCCCTGCCCGCGGTCATCGGCAAAGACGGGATCATGAAAACCATAGAACCCAGACTGGATGAAACTCAGATGAAAACATTCAAAGCATCTGCAACGCTTATCCAGAAGATTGTAAAGGAGGCCGGACATGCATAAGGTATCGATTATCGGTGCAGGAAATGTGGGCGCCACCGCAGTATATTATATTGCGGAAAAAAATCTGGCTGATATTGTTATGGTGGATGTGGTGGAGGGGCTCCCCCAGGCAAAGGCCATGGATTATCTTCATGCCGCTCCCATGCGAAAATACAGTGTCCGGATTTCAGGCACGAGCAATTATCAGGATATTTCGGATTCGGATGTGGTGGTCATCACGGCTGGTATCCCGAGAAAACCCGGCATGGACCGGATGGATCTGATGAAAATCAATGTGGACATCGCCAAAAAGGCATCCCAGGCCATTGCCGAATATGCTCCCAATGCCATTGTCATCGTGGTGTCCAACCCCCTGGACATCATTGCCATGGTGGCCCTGGAGGAAACCGGATTTGCCCTGAAAAAGGTCATGGGCATGGCCGGGGTCCTGGACTCCACCCGGTTCCGCTATTTTATCGCTGAAAAACTCGGGGTCTGGCCCGGAGACGTGATGGCCATGGTCCTGGGCGGCCACGGAGATACCATGGTTCCTTTGCCCCGCTTTACCCGGGTGAACGGCATCCCGGTTAAGGAACTCCTGGATGAGGCAGCGCTGGAGGCGCTTATCAGCCGGACCCGGACCGGCGGCGGTGAGATCGTGTCTTTGCTCAAGCAGGGCAGCGCCTATTATGCGCCCGGCGCATCCGTGGCCAAGATGGTGGAAGCCATTGTCAAGGATGAAAAACGGGTCATGCCGGTTTCAGCCTATCTTCGCGGAGAATACGGATACCAGGGCATTTTCCTGGGCGTCCCCGTACTCCTGGGCAGAAACGGGGTGGAAAAGATCTTTGAGCTTGACCTCACGCCCGAGGAAAAAAAGGCTCTGGACCAGTCGGCAGAAGCTGTTCGAAAAGGGGTTGAAGAGCTGCGCTCCTTCTATCATCCCGGTTAAAAAAGGCAAAGGGATGACCGCCACAGCCATGACGGTCATCTCAAAAACTATCCGTAAATGGGGCAGCATCTGCCCGCAGAGGCAGCCCTATTTGATTGCGGTGATTTCAGCCGGCGCGACATACTCTCCGGTGCGGCTGCCGGGAAGATAAGTCTCAACCAGCTCCGGGTCCACAGGTTTGGCTTCAATTCGGATTTCTTTAAACCCGGCTGCCTTTAGAAGCTCTTTTGTTTCCTCAACCGTTGCGGCTCCTCCGATGCATGCGGACACAAGGTTCAGGTCCTGCCGGATCTCATCGGGAAGGGCTTTCAGTGCCAGGATATCGGAAACAGCCAGCCGTCCGCCGGGTTTGAGAACCCGAAAGGCTTCCCTGAACACCTGGGATTTATCGGCCGACAGGTTGATGACACAGTTGGAGATGATGAGGTCTGCCGTGTTGTCGGCCACGGGCAGATGCTCGATTTCACCGAGCCGGAATTCAACGTTCTTTGCCCCTGCGGTTTCCCTGTTTTTTCTTGCCAGAGAGATCATTTCCGGCGTCATGTCCACACCGATGACCAGGCCTTTTTCGCCGGTTTTCCGGGCCGCGAGAAAGCAGTCGAACCCTCCACCGGAACCAAGATCCACCACCACGTCACCTTCCCGGATGCGTGCCACCGCCCCCGGGTTGCCGCAGCCGAGCCCAAGATTTGCACCTTTGGGCACGTTATCAAGGTCGGCCGCTGAATAGCCCAGAAGCGACGATATCTGGTCCGGGTCAAGGTTCGGTGTGCTGCATCCGCAGGATACCGGTTTATTGTTTGTTGCTGCCAGGGCAATGCCGCCATATCTCTTTTGGACTGTCTGCCGGATTGTTTCTCCTGAATGTTTCATGATTCCTCCTTTTTGTTGTAGGCTAATATGCACACTTATGCATATTTTTGAATAAAAAAAATGAATGCCTATTTACAGCAAAGCGAGCCGCAGCATTCTTTCAAGCATTCCTCAACAAGCCTTGCCATGCCGGAAAAGCGTTCCAGAAACCCCTGGGCATTGATGCTGTAAAACATATGCCGGCTTTCCTTAACACAGGTCAGTATTCCGACCTCCTGCATCAGATTCAGATGGCGGGAGATCACAGACCTGTCCTGGGGCATGTTTTCGGAAATGGTTGCAATGTCTGCCCGGCCGTTCAGGAGCAGAAACCGGATAATTTCCACCCGGACCGGCTCTCCCAGAGACTTGAAAAATTTCGAGTCCAGGATGTCTACGAGCTGACCTGCTATTTCTGCCTGTCGTTTTGTGTATAGCATTTCCATAATTGATACATTAATGCGCATAAATGCATATGTCAAGTAATTTTAAATTTTATTAATTTTCTCCCTCCCAATAAACCCGTCATATCCGGTTTTGCCTGTCTGACCCGGTTCAGTCAAAGATCGAAGAAGCCTTTAACGACAGAAATCAATGGTTTCAGAAAAACAATATCCTCATTTGAAAATAGAAAAAGGACTCGTCCTCTGCCCGGCTGATAAGGTTTTTCAACTATCAGACCTTGATTATGCAGTTCCCTGGGACATTGCAGGTGAATAAGCTATTGCCGGTACCATAGGCCCAGACTTCGATTTTTCCAAATTGTAGAATATTGCCAAAGAGCATCTGCTTCTTTAACAAAATTATTGAAAAACGACATTGTTGAGGCTATATTTGAATCAGCACTGCCTTGCTTTGAATAATAAAAAAACTTAATCTTCTAATGCAAATGGCAGGCAACCTCAAAGAGGAAATCAATAATGAATCAGATACAAAACGATCCCAGTCAAATGGAAGAAATGACTAAATTTTTAGAACCGATGATAAGGCGGGTTATACGCGAAGAGCTGCTCAGGATTGTTAAAAAAGAGCAGGGAATATTTTATCTTGACCCGGAAACCCCAATTTATAAAGACATGGAAAACCTTCTTGAACGGAAAACAAAAGGTCACATAAAATTACATTCACATGAAGAGGTATGGGGTGAGTAATTATGAGGCTGTATACGAGGACCTGTTTATTCAGAACCTGAAGCGGTATTCGTCATTAAAAAAACCAGCAAAAAAAAGAATTGATCGTATCCTGAAAGATCCCTATCATAACACTGAGTTCCTTGGTGATCCCAGCGGAAAACTTAATTTAACCGGCTGCCGCAGTGCCAGGATAGATAGAAATTTCAGGATAATTTTTGTCATCTGCGAAGAATGCCGCAATATAAAAGCTTGTGATTTTTGCTTTTGCAACGACTTGCCTGATAGAACCATTATATTTCTAACGATGGGGCCGCACAATAAGGCATATTCTATAAAATGATTTCACCCATTTATCTTTGAAACTAAATCTGGTATTGAGAATTGGTGTTGAGTTCGATTAACAGCAAGACTCATCGGAAAAACAACCGGGAATTTTATGGAGTCCATCAATTTCAGTGAAACCTTGTCCCCCTGGCTGCCTGGCAGCTTTAGCCTGATTATTTTTGCCTTGGCTGTTTTTGCCCTGATGGGGATTATGCTGGTTCTGACCGCATGGCTGGGGGAGAAGCGTTCGAATCCTGCCAAGGCGCTTGCCTATGAAAGCGGCATCATTCCCACGGGAAATGCAAGGCTGAAATATCCGGTTCCTTTTTTTATGGTGGCCATATTTTTCCTGCTCTTTGATGTGGAAGGGGCCTTTATTTTTTCATGGTCGGTGGCCTTTCGGTCACTGGGCTGGACAGGCTGGTGCCAGATGGCCTTTTTTATCTTTGTCCTTTTGCTCGGCCTGGTTTATATCTGCATGAAAGGGGGCCTGGATTGGCATTCGAAAAACCGGCAGCCATGATGAAATTTCCGGATATCCTTGATCCGATTATCAACTGGGCCCACGCCAACAGCCTGTGGCCCATGTATTTCGGTCTTTCCTGCTGTTTTATCGAAGAAGCCACGGCCTTGACCTCCCGGTACGATATTTCCAGATTCGGCGCTGAGGTCTTAAGGCTGTCTCCCCGCCAGGCCGATCTCATGATCATATCCGGCACAGTGTTTAAAAAAACGGCACCGGTCATTTTACGGCTTTATGAACAGATGGCAGAGCCGAGATGGGTGATCTCCATGGGGTCATGCTCAAACACCGGCGGCATGTATGATGTTTACAGCGTTGTCCAGGGGATCAATCAGATCCTTCCGGTGGATGTGTATATCCCGGGTTGCCCCCCCAGACCCGAGGCGGTTATTGCAGGTCTCATGAAACTGCAGGAAAAGATCAGAAAAGAGGAAAAACCGGCCAGAAAAATTTTTCACATGACCGGCGGCACCCAGGGAACCCAGACCCCAATCCTGGTGGATGGGGAAACCAAATCCCGGGATACCCGGGGACCTGGCATGGAAGGGTTGCCGATCCGGGGAACGTCGGTATCCCCACCCCATTTTACGGAGAGCCGGGCAGATCTTTTGTGGACCCCGCCTGCCTCAAGCGTTGCCCTGACCGCCCGCGAGAGCATGCTTGAAACGGATTTGAAACTCCGGTTCGGCAAGGACATCCGGTCAACGGGTGAGACTTCGGATTTTCTAACCCTCCATGTTCCGGAAACGCAGATCTGTGAGGTTTTAAAATTTCTCAAATCAGAGTCAGCCCAGAAATTTCAGCGGCTTGAAGATTATACGGCCATTGATGAGTCTGCCCGGCGGAACAAAGAGAATTATCCTGATTTTACCCTGGTCTATCACCTGACCGATCTGACCCATGCCGCCCGCCTGCGTCTGAAAGTCCCTTTGCACGGAGAGACCCCCAAAGCGCCCAGCATCTGTGATCTATGGCCGTCGGCCAACTGGTACGAACGCGAGATCCATGACATGTTCGGAATCGAATTTCCCGGTCATCCCAATCTCCGGAGGCTGATCATGCCGGAAGACTGGAAAGGCTATCCTTTGCGTAAATCCTATCCCGGCCGGGCCACTGAAATGGCGCCCTATACCCTCCATGATGCTGAAAAACTGCAGCCCCGCGAGGGATCTGATTATTTTACAGCGGATAAAAAAGAGACCCTGGTGCTGAATATCGGCCCCCACCATACCGGGACCCATGGCCTTCTGCGTCTGATTGTCCGGCTGGAAGGCGAAACCATCACGGATATGGATATGGATATCGGCTATCATCACAGGGGTGTGGAAAAACTGGGCGAGCGCCAGACCTGGCTTCAGTTTATTCCCTATACAGACCGCGTGGATTATTTTGCCGGTGCAGCCAATAACCTTCCCTATATCATGGCCATCGAAAAAATAGCAGGCATCCGGGTCCCGGAAAGGGCTGAGTTCATCCGTGTGCTGTTGGCCGAACTGTACCGGTTATGCAGCCACCTGTCCTATATCGGCATCATGGGGCATGATGTGGGCGCCATGACACCGAATTTTTATACGTATTCGGACCGGGAAACCGTGATGGATATCATTGAAACCATCACCGGCGCGCGGCTCCACGCCTCCTGGGTCCGGCCGGGCGGGGTTGCGGCCGATATGCCGGAAGGCTGGGAAGCCCCGGTAAAAGAGCTTGTGAAAAAACTGCCCAAACGGCTGAAAGAATACGAAAAACTCACCAAAGAAAATCCGATTTTCCAGGCCCGGACCAGGGGGATCGGAACACTTTCACAGGAGGACGCTATTGCATGGGGTATCACAGGTCCCAATCTTCGAGCCACAGGCCTTGACTGGGATCTGCGCAAAAAAATGCCCTATGCCGTCTATGACCAGCTGGAATTTGATATCCCCACCTATCCTTCATGCGACTCTTTCAACCGGTTTTGCATGCGCGTGGATGAATGTTATCAAAGCCTTCGGATCATCGAACAGGTCGTGCAAAAAATGCCCAAAGGCCGGTATGTCACGGACGATTACCGGTATGCCGTGCCGGACAGAAAAGACATGCTCAAAGACATCGAAAGCCTGATCCACCATTTTGTCAATGTGACCAGCGGTCCTAAAATCCCCAGGGGCGAAGCCTATGTGGCCTGCGAAATACCAAGAGGAGAGCAGGGCTATTATCTTGTCAGCGACGGGCTGGGCACATCCTACCGGACACGGGTCCGGGGCCCCAGCTTTACCCTGGTCCAGGTCTTCCCGAAACTTTCAAAGGGACGCAGCATTGCGGATCTGGTCGCCATCCTGGGATCTTTTGACTATACATTGCCGGATTTGGACCGGTAAAGGATATGAGAGGCAAAACTTTAGACATGCTGCCGGAAAAACTCAAAACAGAACTGGAAGACAAAATCCGGGCTGCAAGCCACCCCAGGGAACTGGTGGTGGATGTGATGACGGCCATTCAATCGGAACTCGGATATTTGAGTGATGACGGTGTGAAACTGACGGCCAAGATGCTGGATATGGCCCCGGTGGAAGTTGAGGGCCTCGCAACATTTTACAATTTCATCTATCGTGAGCCAGTGGGAAAACACGTCATCCATATCTGCGACAGCCTCATGTGCCTGATAGACGGATATCTGAGCCTCAAGGACTATCTTTGCCAGAAACTGGATATCGAACTGGGCGGAACCACAGCCGATGGCAGCATCACCCTTCTTCCTGCCTGCTGTCTGGGATATTGCGACCGGTCTCCGGCCATGCTGGTGGATGGTAAAATCCATGGCAATCTGACCTTTGAAAAACTCGACACCGTGATCGAAACATTAAGAGGCGGCCACTAAATGTATCCAAAGGTCATATTTAAAAACCGTAAACCGGATCAGATCCTTTCCCTGGATGAATACAGGGCTGACGGCGGGTATGAGACATTGACTGCAGCGCTTAGCTCCCGAAATCCGGGCGAACTTCAGAAGATTTTAAAGGAAGCGGGTCTCCAGGGCCGGGGCGGGGCAGCTTTCCCCATGGGGGTTAAAATTTCCGAGATAAATGATGATTCCCCTTTTCCTCGGTACATTGTCTGCAATGCCGATGAAATGGAGCCGGGCACATTCAAGGACCGGGTGATTATCCATGCCAGCCCCCATCAGCTGATTGAAGGGCTGATCATTTCCGCCTATGCGGTCAGGGCCGCTCAGGGGTTTATTTTTATCCGGCCGGAATATGAAAACGCGGCCCTGATCCTGGAAAGGGAAATCATCCTTGCAAGGAACCAGGGGTTTATCGGGCAAAATATTCAGGGAAGCGGTTTTGATTTTGATGTCAGCGTGCATCGAAGCGGCGGCCGGTATATCTGCGGCGAGGCAACCGCGCTTTTGAGCGCCCTGGAAGGCAAGCGTCCCAATCCCCGGAAATCATCGGTCCATTCCACTGAAAAAGGTCTGTGGGATAAGCCCACTGTTGTCCAGAATGTGGAAACCCTCTGCAATGTGCCCCATATTATCAAACATGGGGCGGACTGGTTCAAATCCCTGTCCCTCACACCGGGAAGCGCGGGCACGAAAATTTTTTCCGTCTCCGGCAAGGTGAATAAACCGGGCTGCTACGAACTTCCCCTGGGGGTAAAGCTTTCCGAGATCATAGAAGATTATGCCGGTGGCATGCGGGCAGGATCTCAATACAAGACCTGTTTGCCCGGCGGGGCATCATCCGCCTTTTTAGAGCCGTCTTTGTATCATATTAAAATGGATTTCAAATCCCTCAGGGATGCCGGGTACAGGCTGGGAACCGGCGCTGTTATGGTCTTTGATCATAACACCTGTCTCGTTGCGGCAACCCTCAATCTGATCCGGTTTTTTAGCCGGGAGTCCTGTGGGTGGTGCACCCCTTGCCGGGACGGCCTGCCCTATATCGAGGATCTTTTAACCCGGATCGAAAACGGGGAAGGCCGTTTGGACATGGTTGACCGGCTAAAGGAAATGCCTGGCCATTTAAATCATGCCTACTGCTCTTTTGCAGCTGGAGCGGCAGCGCCCCTGGAAAGCCTTTTGACCCATTTTAGCCATGAAGTCATGGCCCATATTGAACAAAAAAAATGCCCCTTGGGATAACCCCTATGGATATATGGATATAACCAATGCCCGTACTCATTATTGACCACCAGCACATTGAGGTTGCCGAAGGCACAAAGGTGATCGAAGCGGCAGAGCGCCTTGGGATATTTATCCCGCGGTTCTGCTATCATCCGGCCTTGGGGTCTGTCGGGGCATGCCGGGTCTGTGCCGTAAAATTCCTGGAAGGCCCGGTCAAAGGCATTGAAATGAGTTGTATGGTAGAAGCCCGGGACGGGATGAAAATTTCCACGGGAGACCCGGACACCGTGGCATTCAGAAAATATGTTATCGAATGCCTGATGCGCAACCATCCCCATGACTGCCCGGTATGCGATGAAGGTGGCCACTGTCTTTTGCAGGAAATGACCATTGCCGGCGGACACAGCATCCGGCAGTATGAGGGACCCAAACGGACCTATGAGGACCAGGATCTGGGGCCCCTGATCCAGCATGAAATGAACCGCTGTATCCAATGCTACCGGTGTGTGCGGTATTACCGGGACATCACCGGGTATACGGATCTTGGCGTCATGGGCATTGCCGGCCGGATCTATTATGGCCGGTTTGAACCGGGCAGGCTTGAAAGCCCCTTTTCCGGCAACCTTATCGACATCTGCCCCACCGGGGTGTATACGGACAAACCCTCGCGGTATTCCGGAAGACGGTGGGATTTTGAACGAACCCCCGGAATCTGTATCCATTGCTCTCTTGGGTGCAATACAACGGTTTCGGCACGATACCGGGCCATTGTCCGGCAGGAAGCGAGGTTCAACCCGGCTGTCAACGGCTATTTTATCTGTGACCGGGGAAGATACGGATTCCAGTATGCCAATCTCCCGGAAAGACCGAGACAGGGCAGGGTCAACGGACAGACCACTGCGGCCAATGAGGCCGTGGAAGCCGCCGCAGCCGCCATTGCCGGAATAGAAGACCGGTTTGGCGCATCATCTGTCGGTGTCATCGGTTCGGGCCGCAGCAGCCTGGAAACCCTTGCCATGCTCTCCCATGTCTGCAAAACCAAAGGCTGGCAGATGCCTGGCTTCTGGCCCAAAGCCCTGGGGGATACCGTCTCTGCTGCCGTGTCTGCCTTATCCCCGGATCTGGCCGTTTCCATGGGCGAGATCGAATCTGCGGATTTTATTTTTATGGCGGGCGCCGATCCTCTGGATGAAGCCCCCATGCTGGCCATTGCCCTTCGCAAGGTGCATCTGAAAAAAAACATCATCTGGGCGGCAGACCCCCGGCCCCTTGACCTCCCCTTCCCTTTTGAGCAAATTCCATGCAGCCCGGCAGACCTGGCAGACCTGCTGCAACAGATCATGGACCAGCTTGACCATCCAAAAGAAAACCAAAGCCCACAGATAAAGGCACTGGCCGAGGGGCTTTTAAACAGCACCCGTCCCGTTATCCTGTGCGGCACCAAAGAGCCGGATAGTGCGGTTATCACCCGGGCCGCCGAACTGGCAAGGGTACTGAAGACTAAGAAAATCCTGGCCGGTCTGTTTTTTATTCTTCCCCAGGCCAATACCTATGGGGCTGCCCTGCTGTTTGACAGCCATCAGCCCCTGGATGGCATTCTGGACAAAATTGAAAAGGATGAAATCAAGGCTGTGATCTTCCTGGAAAGTGATGTCTTTGACCACTTCCCGGACCAAAGACGGCTGGAAGAAGCCCTTCAAAAGCTTGAGCTCATGGTGACCATCGATTGCCTGGACAATCCCTTGCACCGCATGGCCCATATCACGGTGCCGTCACAAAGCGTTTTTGAAGCAGGCGGCATCTATGTCAATTCAGAAGGCCGTCCCCAGTATTCCCATATGGCCCATACCGGTGGACTGCCAATTTCCATAACCGGTCAGGGCAGCTATCCGCCGAGGACCTTTCAAAAAAAAGCCCCGGGCTCAGATATGCCCCCGGCCTGGAAAGCGTTGCAGGGCATCGGACGGGCAATGCCGGAAGATCTTGTGGCCGGGGACATCATCACCTGGATGGAAAAGAATTTTCCAGTGCTGTCCGGGATTTTACATCTTCATGAAACAGATATCCGGATCATTAAAAAGGAATAAGCCATGTGGGGACTGGGTCTTGTCATACTGGGGATAAAGATGGCGCTCGTGCTGGGGTTTGTGCTGGGTCTGGCCGCCTACCTGGTGCTTTTGGAACGGGTGCTCCTGGGACGGTTTCAAATCCGCCTCGGCCCCAACCTCGTGGGACCCTTCGGCCTTTTGCAGCCCATTGCCGACGGCATCAAACTGATGATGAAGGAAGATTTCATACCGGATCTGGCTGACCGGGCCATTTATCTTCTGGCACCGGCTGTGGTGGCTACGACGGCGCTCCTCATGTTTGCCGTGGTTCCCTTTGGCGCCGACCTTGAGATTTTCGGCCGGAAAATCCCCCTGGTGATTTCAGATATCAATGTGGGACTTCTTTACGTGTTTGCCTTGTCGTCCCTGGGGGTTTACGGCGTGGCCCTGGGCGGATGGGCATCCAATTCCAAATTTGCATTGCTCGGCAGCATCCGCGGAGCTGCCCAGATGATCAGCTATGAGCTGGCCCTGGGACTTTCCATCGTCCCCGTGGTCATGATGGCAGGCTCTCTCAGCCTCGTCGATATTGTCAATGCCCAGACCGGAAGACCTTTTATCTTTACCCAGCCCCTGGCCTTTGTCATTTTTGTGCTCAGCGCCCTGGCCGAAAGCAAACGAATCCCCTTTGACATGCCTGAAGCCGATACCGAGCTTGGCTCCGGGTTTCATACCGAATACAGCGGGATGCGGTTCGGGTTGTTTTTTCTGGGCGAATATGTTCACATGCAGGTTTTGGGAGCCCTGATCGCCGTGTTATTCCTCAGCGGGTGGCATGGACCTTTTTTGCCTCCCATCATCTGGCTGTTTATAAAAATCATGATCGTCAGCATGGTCATGATCTGGATCAGGGCCACATTGCCCCGGTTCCGGTATGATCAGCTCATGGATATCGGATGGAAGATATTGATCCCGGCAGGACTGATCAATATCCTGATCACGGGACTGTTTTTGATTTAAGAGGAGAAACTTTAAGGATAAAGACCCATGAATATGATTCTTTCCATCATGAAGGGATTTTATACCACAGGAAAACACCTGTTTCAAAAACCCGTGACCGAAGAATACCCGGAATACAGGCGGCCCCTGCCCGAACGCTCCAGGGCCAGGATCGTGCTGACTCTGGACCCGGACGGCCGGGAGCGGTGTGTGGCCTGTTATCTTTGCTCTGGGGTCTGCCCGGTGAACTGCATTTCCATGCAGGCGGCAGAGGATCAGGACGGGCGGCGGTATGCGGCCTGGTTCAGGATCAATTTCGGGCGCTGCATTTTCTGCGGGCTTTGCGAAGAGGCCTGCCCGACCTCCGCCATTCAGCTCACGCCTGATTTTGAAAACATCCAGAGGGATGTCCTGAAACTGGTATTTGAAAAAGAGGATCTTTTGGTAGACCATGGGGGAAAGGACAAGACCTATAATTTTTACCAGCATGCAGGAATTTTGACAAAGCTGGCCGGCAAAGGAGAGCATTTAAGCGAACAAGCACCGGTCAATATCAAAACAAATTTGCCCTGACCGGACCTATAAAGGATATGAAATGATCACCCTGTACGGATTATTATTTTACATGCTTGGCGCCATCGTCATTGTCTCCACCGTTCTGGCCGTGACGCAGAAAAACATGGTGCATGCCGTGTTATACCTGGTGGTGTCCTTCCTTGGAACCGGGCTTTTGTTTTTTCTTCTCGGCGCCCCGCTTTTGGCCGCCTTTGAAGTGATGATCTATGCCGGTGCCATCATGGTTCTGTTTCTTTTTATCGTCATGATGCTGAATCTGGATACCAAACCCCGGAAAACCGGACAAAAACTTTATTATATGGCGGCCTTCAGCACTGCCGGTCTGTATTTTATCATCTGCGCGGTCCTCTCTTATGTTTCAAACCCGGAATCAGATCCGGCCATGCAGGCGGCCATGGCCAGTCCAGCCGTGTTTGGCCGGTTTTTATTTCAACGGCACTGGCTGGCCATTGAAATGGTGTCCCTCCTTCTTTTGGTTGCGCTCATCGGCGTGATGCAACTGGGGCTCGGACCCAAAAGGAGAAAACTTAGATGATGGTTCCCCATTCCCATGTCCTGGCCCTGGCCGGTATTTTGTTTCTGATCGGTGTGGGATGTTCGGTCACGCGGAAAAATCTGATCATGATGCTGCTCGGTCTGGAAATCATGCTCAATGCAGCAGCCCTGGCATTGATCGGGACCAGCCTTTCCCTGAAACAATTGGACGGTCAGGCAGCCGCGCTTTTTATCCTGGCCATTGCCGCCGCCGAGGTGTCCCTCGGCCTGGCCCTGATCCTGTGCATTTACCGCCAGACATCCAGCATTGACCCAAGATGTGTGGAAAAAAATGAGTGCACGCTTGAATAACCTGTTGAAACGGAGGCCCCATGCCTGAACTGACGCCTGAATCCATACAGGGATTTTCCCAGTGGGCCATATGGGCTGCGCCTGCAGCGCCGTTTATCGCTTTTTTGCTGATCATGGTCTTTTTCAGGCGGTTCAAAGCAGCCAGCGCTGCCATTTCCATCAGCGCCATGACCCTGTCCCTTTTCTCTGCCCTTTTCATCATGGTCCGATACTGGCAGGCCGAAGCGCCCATCCTCCATGAACTCACCTGGATGATGTCCGGAACTTTAAAAATCCCCCTGGGCCTGATGATCGACCCCTTGAGCCGGTTGATGCTGGTGGTCGTCACGGTCATCGCTTTTCTGGTTCAGGTCTATTCATTGGCATACATGGCCAAAGACCCCGGGTTTTCACGGTATTTCGCCTTTATGTCCCTCTTTGCCTGGGCCATGATCTCTCTTGTGCTCTCATCCACCCTGCTCCAGCTGTATATTTTCTGGGAACTGGTCGGTGTCTCCTCCTATCTTCTGATCGGATTCTGGTTTGAAAAATTTTCCGCCTCAAAGGCCGGGAAAAAAGCGTTTATCATGACGCGCATCGGAGATTTTGCATTTTTCTGCGGTCTCATGCTGGTGCTGATATGGGGTCAGGCCATGGGCATAACAGACATCAACCACAAAGCGGCCGCAACCCTTTCGCCCTTTATCCTGAATCTTTCCGGGCTGCTCATCCTGGGCGGGATTGTGGGCAAAAGCGCCCAGTTTCCTCTTTTGACCTGGCTGCCCGATGCCATGGAAGGGCCCACACCTGTCAGCGCCCTGCTTCATTCCGCCACCATGGTGGCCGCAGGCGTCTATCTCTTCGGCCGTTTGTTCCCCTTCTTCAGCGCATCCCCCCTGGTGATGACAACGGCTTTGTCCATCGGCACCATCAGCATGCTCATGGCCGCGACCATGGCCATGGTGGCCCCGGACATCAAACAGGTCTGGGCCTATTCCACCATCAGCCAGCTCGGGTATATGCTCATGGGGCTGGGATCGGGCGGGTATTTTGCCGGGATTTTTCATTTGACCACCCATGCCGTGTTCAAGGCATTGCTGTTTTTGTGCGCCGGGGTCCTGATCCACACGTATCACACCAACGACATGTTTGAAATCGGCCAAAAGGGCGGCCGCCACATGAAAATCACCATGCCCTGCATGATCATTGCCTGTGCCGCGCTCATCGGTATTTTTCCATTTTCCGGTTTTTTCAGCAAGGAAGCTGTTCTTTCAAGCCTTTCCAATCTGAACTCCCCACAATGGCTCTATGCCGGTGTGGCCGGTGTTTTTTTGACTGCCTATTATACCTCCCGCCTGGTGTTGATTATCCTGTTCCCCAAAACAGGATCACAACAGGTGGCCACAAAGGCAACCCATGCCACACCCAATTCCGAACCCCTGGCCATGGCCTTGCCCCTGGTCTTTTTGGCCGCCGCAACCCTGTGTCTCGGGTTTTTCCAGAGCACAATAGAGACTTCGCTTCACACAGTCGAAGCCCACGGCACAGGGCACGGATTTCCCTGGCTGCTTTTTTTGGCCTCCCATGGCGCGGCAGCCCTGGCCATCCTGATTGCCTGGTATGAATATGGCCGGAAGGGTGCTTCACAGATTGGTTTTGTGGAAAAAATGCCCTGGCTGCGAAAACTTTTCTCAAACCGGTGGTATCTGGATCATCTCTATACATGGGCAGTTTCCTGGATCGTGGACCGGGGGATTTCGGCTTTTTGCAAGAAAAGTGACGATTACATGATTGACGGCGCTGTGCACAGCCTTGGCAAAGGCGTTTTATCCGGCGGCCGGATCATGTCAGGCCTGCATCATGCCGTCCTCCAGACAAAATTATCGGCTATTTTTGCAGTGGTTTTCACCCTGGCCGTATTAACATGGATCATGGGATAAGATAATGATGGAACTTCATACCGCATCCTTCCCGGTTTTGACCACCCTGCTGCTGACCTGCGTGGCAGGTCTTGTGCTCGTTCTGGTCACACCCGCAAAACAACAGGGCGCTGTCAAATGGATCAGCGCCGTGTGCAGCGGAGTGACGCTGATCCTTTCCATTTACGTGTTCTGGGCCTATGACAAGGCGGCCGGCGGCGTGCAGTTTGTTGAGAACATTCCCTGGGTCCCCTCCCTTGGCATCACCTATCTGAATGGGGTTGACGGATTCAGTGTGCCCATGATTCTTCTGACCGGGATTGTTTTTTTCCCTTGTTTAAAAATGGAAAAGCGGGTGATTAGAAATATTATCGCTCCG
>CAZWMY010000100.1:0-15353 GCA_964635025.1 uncultured Desulfobacula sp.
CCGGAACCGACACCAAGAAAAACAGCATGTTAACCGGCTGCCATGGGTGAGCCCAGACCGAAATCCGTGCCGAATTTCAAATGGCAGAAGGATTTGATCCCAAGATCCAGTATTCCCTGGATTTCCCAGTCCAGAACCTTTTTAGGTAACCGGTATTCCGGGATGCCGTATCTGAGCATGCCCCCGAGTTTTGGCATGGCTTCAAAAATATCAACCTGATGGCCGATTCTTCTGAGGAAAAAAGCACAGGACAACCCGGATGGCCCGCCGCCGATAACGGCAATTTTTTTGCCGGTGTCCGGCGCACAGGCAATGGGAAGCCGAGACCCGGAATTCATTTCATAATCCGACACAAAGCGTTTCAGCTGATTGATGGAGACTGGTTCATCTTCAATTCCTCTTCTGCAGTCATTTTCGCAAGGGTGGGGGCAAACCCTGCCGCAGGCGAGAGGCAAAGGGTTTCTAAGACGGATGGTCCGGACCGCTTCCTTATATTTGCCTTCTTTCAGCTGTTGGATATACAGCGGGATATTGATTTCAGCAGGGCAGGTCTGGGAACAGGGTGCCAGGGGGTCATGGGCTTGATTGAATTTCATGAGCCGTTCAGAAAGGGTTTTAACCTCAATGATATGTTTGGGGCAGACCCTCTGACAGGCACCACACCCCACGCATTTATCTTCATCCACCACCGGATATCCCTTGGGTCCTATTTTCAGGGCGCCGAACATACAGGCATTGGCGCAATCGCCAAGACCGATACAGCCTACCGTGCAGACGCGGTGGCCGCCGAACACAACGGCCATGGCCTTGCAGGATGAGACTCCCATATAATGGTATTTATCTTCAGCCCGTAACCCTCCTTCGCACAGATTGTAGGATAAAGGGCTTTCCGCTGTGGTCACTTCAATCCCCATGACGCTTGCAACCATTTCTGCTCCGCTCCTGCCGGAAATGATACACACGCTTGCAGGCGCTTTTCCGGATACAACAGCTGCCGCAGCAGCGGAACATCCTGCATAGCCGCATCCGCCGCAGTTTGCACCGCTAAGGCAGCCTTCCACCATGGCAATTCTCGGGTCCTCATACACGTAAAAGATTTTGGATGCAAGGCTGAGCACAATACCGCATGCCAAACCAATGCCCGACATTAATAATAACGCTGAAATCATCATCTCCCCTTATTAAACCATTCCTTTAAAAGACATGAATGTCATTGAAATTATTCCTGCCGTGATCAGACCGATGGATACATCCTGCAAGGATTTGGGAACCCTGGCCAGAAGGATTCTTTCCCGGATGCCGGCAAAAAGAATCAGGGCCAGGCCAAAACCGGCTGCATAGGCAAATGAGGTGACAAGAGATTCGATAAATGTATAGTCTTCTTTGATGTTGATAAGACAGACACCCAGAACAGCGCAGTTGGTCGTGATCAGGGGCAGATAAATGCCTAGGCTGGCGTAAAGCGCGGGGATGCTTTTTTTCAAAAACATTTCCACAAACTGGACCAGGGCAGCAATGACAAGAATAAAGGAGAGCGTCTGAAGATAGACCACATCCATGGGTTTTAACAGATATTGGTTGATCATCCATGTGAGGGCTCCGGCGAGAACCAGAACAAAAATAACGGCCATGGCCATGCCGACAGCGGTTTCCATTCTTTTTGAGGTCCCCAGAAAAGGACAGTTGCCCAGATACTGGGCCAGAAGGATATTGTTAATAAAAACGCAGCTAATGACAAGAACAAACAGATCGCCCATATTCACCGCTCCTTTTATTTTTTACCAATGAGGTTCATAAGACAGAGCATGAGCCCGAGCCCGACAAAAGCACCGGGAGCTGTTAACAAAAATTTAAAAGGAAGAAAATCAGGTTCCATGGTAAATGCCGGAATTCCGCCCCAGACGGTCAGGGTTCCATTCCCCAGGATTTCCCTGATGGAGGCCAAAGCCGAAAGAGAAAGCCCGTATCCGATTCCCAGCCCCAGCCCGTCGGCAATGGATGACAAAGGACCGT
This sequence comes from uncultured Desulfobacula sp., assembly GCA_964635025.1. Taxonomy (GTDB): domain Bacteria; phylum Desulfobacterota; class Desulfobacteria; order Desulfobacterales; family Desulfobacteraceae; genus Desulfobacula. Next base: position 2,014 of record CAZWMY010000100.1, read on the forward strand.
TCTTGTAAGCAAAGGCTTCTGCCCGGCCCAGAGGAATACAGTTGACAACGATGAGGGGGATGAAGATACCCAAGGTGAGGAAGAGCTCATAGGCATAAGCCTGCATCAGGAGCTCAACAATGGTTACAAAAGTCGCCACAATGACAATAAAACATGCGATTCTGACCTTTGACGGAATGATATTTCTAAGGAGTGAAATGAAAAGATTGGAGCCGACCAAAACAAAGGTTAGGGCGATTCCCATACCGATGCCGTTTTCAAGGGATTTGGTCACTGCTAGAGAGGGGCAAAGCCCCAGAACCAGCCTGAACGGAGGGATTTCCGCCCAAAGTCCCTTGGTAAATTCTTTTGCTAAGGTTTGTGCCATTTAATTCTCCTGAAATATTCTCTTTATTTCATCTGTCTGACAATTTCGGGTTTGAGCTTTTGATAGATTTCCTTTGCCTGGGTAGCAGCCAAACTCACAGCTTTTGACGTCACCGTGGCTCCGGACATGGCAGCAATGGCACCTCCATCCGCTTTAACGGAAAAATTGGTGTCAAGCGGTTTGCCTGAAAACTGAGACACAAAAGATAGATTGTCTTTGGCCCTTGACCCGATGCCAGGGGTTTCGGAATGGGTTGTGACCCTGACATCAAGAATGGTATCAGTGTCCAGACTGATTCCCACCATGAGACCGATGGGTCCGCCGAACCCGGTTCCAACGGTCTCAAAGGCAATGGCGCTGGAGCCGTTGGAAAGCTTGCCAGGAAAAACCTGCAATTGAATGGTATCGTTTTTTACGGTAAATCTTTCGGCCAAAGGGTCATTGGTGACTTCCGGGAAAATCCCTTTAATGGCCGGGGCTTTTTGAAATTTTAATACCTGATTTTCGATCCGGTCTTGGGTTTTTGCTTTTACAGCAGCCAGAAGTCCGCCTGAAAAGGTTGTTAAAAAAGTTAAGACCACAATCATATGAATCATCTCACGCATTTCAAACCTCCTTTCCCAGGGCTTTAGGTCGGATCTTATCAATGAGCGGGTTGATGACATTGAATAGCAGGATGGCAAGAACCGTCCCGTCATCGTAAGCCCCGATATTTCTCATGAGGATGATCATTGTTGCTGCTCCGAATCCGAAAATCAGCATGGGAATCTTGTTGACCGGAGAGGATGAATTTTCAGGCAACAAAAAAAAGGCTCCGAAAAGCGTATATCCTGAAAAAAGATGGATCATGGGGCCTGCATATTTATCCGGGGTTGTGAGGCTAAAGCACAGGGAGGTAAAAACAATACCGATAATGAATGAAACAGGGATTTCCCACCGGATAAACCCCCGTAAAATAAGATAGATGCCGCCCAGGATCAAGCCGAGGCCAAAGGTAGTGCCAATGGCGCCCACCTGTCTGCCCATGATCAGGTCGCTGAACGGGAAAAGATCAGCGACTGCTGAGGCGCCTTTGGTTTTGAGGGCTGCAAGGGGGGCAAGGGCGGTAAAATTGAAATCATAGTTGACATAGGCAGCATCAAAATCAAGATGGTTTGCCCATGAAAGCGTTAAGATGGCGATTCCAAGAAGGGAAGGGTTGAACGGATTTCCACCGATGCCACCATAGATCATTTTCCCGATGATCACGGCTAAAAATGTTCCGACAATGACCATCCAAAAGGGGGCAGTTGCCGGAAGCATCATCCCCAGAAACAGACCGATGATAGCGGAATCAAGATCTCCTATGGAGGCCTTTTTTCGGGAGGCAAGGGTTACAATGCAGTCCCAGGCCATGGCAGTCGAAAGAGACAGGGTAAGGACACCCAAGGCAGGCGCACCAAACTGAACAAGGCCGAAGATCACGGCTGGAAGTGCGGCGATCATCATGTTCAGATTAGTCTTAAAAAGACTGCCTCCATCATGCCAAAAGGGGGCGTGGGAAACGGTGAGTTTATGCGGTTTCATGGGCAGTCTCCAGTTTAGGCATCTTGTTTTGACATTTCATATTTTCCAAGCCGGATATATTGGTAAATGGGGATTCTTGCTGTACAGACATAGGCGCAAAGACCGCAGTCAATACAGGAGAATAAATCATACCGGTCTGTTGCATCTTCATAAAGCCCGGCTTCCAGGTAACGCACCAGGATATTGACCGGTACATGAACCGGACAGACGCGGATACATTTGCCGCAGTTTACGCAGGGATTGTCCGACAATTCCGGAATCTTGTCCCTGTCCTGGACAATAACGGTATCCATATCCGGCTGAACCGGGTGATAGGCAGTATAGGTTGCAAATCCCGTCATGGGGCCGCCGATAATTATTCTGTCCTGTTCATGGATATGGATGCCGACAGTATTGAATATTCTTTGCAGCGGTGTTCCAATAGTGGCCATCACCCGATGCGGAATGCTTTGTTTGTCGATGACGGTCACCAGTTTCTCATGACAGGCAGTTTGTGTTTGATAGGCATGGGCAAGTGAAACCACAGCTTCAGCCGTCATAAAACAGAATCCAACATCTTCGGGCTTTTTTTTTGCCGGTAAAACCGTATTCAAATGGTCTTTCAGGATCATCGGCGCCATGTTGGAAGGGTAAATATTGGAGGTTCGGATTATTTTAGCAAAATCGATTTCTTTTTTGAGGTTCAGGTTTTCCGGGAGTGTAATATAAAATTTGCGGACATGGCTGATCCTTTTTAATACCTGAATTCCTTCTTTTATGTCATCCATAAATTTCAGGGCCATGTACTGACGGGTTGTGGATAAAAGATCCGGGTCTGCACAGGATATGATGATGGCATCAATTTTAAGGTCGGGGTCGGCCAGGATTTCCAGGGGCGGTGCACCCGGCAGTGTTTTTAAATATTCACCGGCCGAGATAACCGTGTCCTTTAAATCATATCGCACGGCATCCGGTTCGTTTGACCGGCCCGGATCGGTGCTGATGACAAGACATGTGGCGGTGCCGCCGAAATCACCTGAATAAGAGTCAATCTTTTTTATGGTTCCCGGTGCCGGAGAAAGGGCATATTTCTTACTGTCTTTATAAAGATAAAGCTTTTCTCCTTTTTCAACCCTGTCCCCAATCTTTAATAAGGCTTCTTTGCTATTATCAATGGAATCATTTATCAGCAGAATAAGATTGGAAAAAAGAGGGATCTGTTTGGGTTCTTTCGGATCAGGCTCGGCAATATCATAAGTGAGCTTTGGTCGGGTAAATGCGAAAAAAGGTTGCTTAATCATGATATATCCTTATTTTGAAAACCGCTTTGTTCATTTTCATATAGATAATAAAGAAAATATATCAGCTATAATGAATGGCACGAATTACATTCAACCGGTCCTGAACCGCGCTCTTCATGGCAGCCCTTGCACTGGGAATGAAATGCATCGGCCCTTGATGGCAGGCTCTCATCTCCTGTTTCCTGATGACACTGGCTGCAGTTGTAGGTTGAGTCATTTTCGATATTATGATGGCAAGTGAGGCAATCCAGGGAATAATTGCCGATATGCCCGGAATGAGTGAATAAAACTTTGCCGCCTTTGTTTTGAAACATCAGGCGGACCGGTTCTTCAGGTTTAGGAGGATCAAAAGAGGCATAGCAGAAGATTCCCGTCATCAGAAAAATGAGCATCATCAGGATTGCTGTTTTCAAATCTTGTTGTGATGTCATACTGTTTCTCTCATATTCATCAGGGTCAGTGTTCACTTTAAAAAAAACCATAACTATGGTGCGGTTGTATTATATGGCAGTCATGTTGGCAAGGGGAAAACGCTATTTTTTCAGGATATGGGACAAACGACTGAAAAGGGCGGCTTTTTTTTTCTGACAAGGAAAGGTTTATACGAGTCTTGAATTGAAAGCGCCCGGCTTTTTTTTCGGATAATAAAAAACGCTGCGCAAAAAAAGAGGGTTCCAGTGACAAGGGCGGCAAGGGTGGGGTTCACATGGATGGAAGGCGCAACACTGTCACCGATAAAGGCCCCTGTGATCAGAAAAAGTACCGGGAATATATACAAAAGAAAAGAGACAAACATCAGGGGCCCGGCTTTAATGCCGATGACAACGTGATCGCCTGGCCGGACACCCAGTGAGTTTTTGACTGTTACGATCATTTCTTTTCTGCTGCTTTGGGGTGTGCCGCAATTCTCTTTTGAGGAACAAGATTCGCAATCAACGGATCTGATGGTTCTGATCCGGGCATAGAATGGGTTTGCCTCGGTTACAATTCCATTTTCAGTGATCATGAAACAGATTGGTTATCAGGCAACAATATTTACAATTTGGCTTGTTTCATATGCTTTTGCAACACCCTGGCTCCCCTGGCTGGACGGGGGCGGCGTAGATTGTCGTTCAGATGTTTCCGGTTTTGCTTCTGAAGTCATTCTTTCCCGGGCTTCATTGGTAATGGTGACCTGAAAAGCCGTTTGGGCAGCACCGGCGTTTTCTTTTGCCGGGTCGGCTTTGGATGCTTCAGAGGTTTGGTTTTGAAGCATTGTCTGATCAACCGGCCCGGTGGGGGTCAAAGGATTCATATAGGCCGAAGCGCCTTTTAAACTGTTAATATCCATGATTGTTCTCCCTTGGTTTTATTGCAGTTTTTTCTTACTCCAAAAGAATAAACCTGTTATGAAAGGATGTCAATTTTAATATTGTTTTTTCCTTGACAAAAAAAAGGGACTGATATACTCTCACCTGGTCTTTAAAAAGGCACTGCTCCCCAGTAGCTCAGTTGGCAGAGCAATTGGCTGTTAACCAATGGGTCCGCGGTTCAAGTCCGTGCTGGGGAGCCAATAAAAAAACTCTATCCCGATAAGAATCCTTATCGGGATTTTTTTTGTTCGCCACACATGGCGCTCATCGCCTTGACCGGCGCTACTCAGATTCATGATAACCGGCCTGGCGTGCCGAATTTGGTGCATTTATTGGCGCTCAATTTCATTAATGATTTACACAAAGGACAGAATAGATTGATAGACATGCTTCTTGATCTCCCATTGGTGTCAACATAGTGTCAACTCGGTCACAAAATTTTCAGTTTTAATGGGATATTGTGAGAAAATAAAAGTGGTCTTAAAGAAACTCTAAGAACCACTTTAGTGCTTCGTTAAGGCCACTTTTTTTATGGCGCGCCCGGAGAGATTCGAACCCCCGACCTACGGATTAGAAGTCCGTTGCTCTATCCAGCTGAGCTACGGGCGCAAATACAAACAAAAAAGTCTTTTACCAGATATAGGGTAAGATGTCCATAAAAAAAATAGGTTGGAATTTTTAAAGGTATTTAATATATTGCTTTTATCACAATCAGGATAATGATATACTCCCAGTTTATCAAAATGATTGAAGGTATTATTAAAGGTGAACGACATCAACCAGGACCATCAGAACAGCACACGACTGACCAAAGCGGATTTTCACATCCCTGCAAATAAGGCCAAGACTTCAAGTTCAAAAGCACTAGTAAAATCAGACCCCATCCAAAGCTATCTGAATGAAATCAGCAGATATAAGCTTCTGACGAGGGATCAGGAACTTGAACTCGGAAAACGCATCCAGGAGGAAGGCGACCCGGAAGCCGCCTATATCATGACGACGTCCAATTTACGTCTGGTTGTAAAAATTGCCCTGGAATTTCAGAGAATTTGGATGCAGAACCTTCTGGATCTGATCCAGGAAGGCAATATCGGGCTTGTCCAGGCTGTTAAAAAATTCAACCCCTATAAAAATGTTAAATTTTCCTATTATGCTTCTTTCTGGATCAAAGCCTATATCCTCAAATTCATCATGGATAACTGGCGCATGGTAAAAATCGGAACCACCCAGGGGCAGCGCAAGCTTTTTTTCAGGCTGAAAAAAGAAAAACGGCGGCTCATTGAGCAGGGATTTGATCCAAAACCCAAATTATTATCAGAGAGACTTGGGGTATCCATAAAAGAAGTGGTGGATATGGACCAAAGGCTGGACAACTGGGATTTGAGTCTGGACGAACCCTTAAAAAACGACTCCAATACGGAACGGATTGAATTTATCAACCTTGAGACGGATTCTTCGGAAGACCGCATGGCTAAAAAAGAAATCGAAGATATTCTTCATACCAAGGTTGACGAGTTTAAAAAAGGTCTGAACCAAAGGGAACTGGAAATATTTGAGCGTCGTATTTTTTCCGACAGTCCTGAAACGCTTCAGGAAATCGGGGAAGAATATACCATATCACGTGAGCGGGTCCGCCAGATTGAAAACAATATTCTAAAAAAGATGAAAGCCTTTTTCAAAAAAGATATGCCTGATTTTGATATGTATGACCACAGCCGGTAACCATCACTGCTATTCTTTAAACAGAGACTGCAAATCATGAAAAAAAACCTCTTATATATAATTTATCTTTTCACTTTTATCTTCTGTGTGACCGGCTGTGCACCGTTAGACCCTGAACTGGCACAGCAAGGACCGCGTCAGATGAGCAAGAGTCTTGCAACCGGGGAAGATAAGGATTTATCGGCAAATTATTATTATCTTGAATCAAGGCTTCATATTAAAAACAATGACTTTGACAAAGCCGTCGTCTCCCTTGAAAAAGCCCTGGCCCTGGACCCGGAATCCTATGTTATCACATGGGATCTCGTCGGTCTTTATCTTCGGCACCAGGAGACTGAAAAGGCATTGACTGCAGCTGAGAAACTCGTCCGGTTAAACCCTGAAAGTGTGGATGGGCTCATGCTCCTGATCGAACTGAAAAAAGACAGCCTTGATGAAAAAGACCTCCTTGAAAAGCTGAATAAAGTTCTTTCCCTTGACCCTGAAAACAAGGAAGCCTTTCTTCGCCTGGGAAGGCTCTATCTTGAAAAAGAGAATTATCCGAAGGCCCGGAGCATATTTGAAAAGATGGCTGAACAGTTTCCCGATTATTATGTGGCAATTTATTATCTGGGCGAAATCTATCTGAATCAAAAAGAGTATGAAATGGCCAAAGCCCAATTTTTGCGCAGCATTGAAATTGAACCGGACCTTGTGGAATCCAGATTTCAGCTTATCGAAATTTTAAACATCGAAAGCCCGATAAAAAATAACCAAGCCATACTGGATTATTTTAAGGAAATTCTGGACATTGATCCGGAAAACGAGCAGGCAGAAATCGGCATGGCACTGCACTATTACAAAAATAAAATGGTGACGGAAGCCAGAGAGATTTTCATAAGACTCGGCCGTGAAATTGATAAAAACACAAAAATCGCCATGGTTGCGGCAGAAGAATATATTTCCAAAAAAAAATACAAGGACGCCGTCATCGTGTTTTCCGAGATGCTGAAGGCTGACCCTGAAAATTCGACCCTGAATTTTTTTTCCGGTATGGCACATGAGGCAAATGATGATTTCAGAACCGCCATTGGCCGTTTTAAAAAAATAAAACCGGGACATCCCCAGTATAAAAAATCAATTCTCCGGGTTGCTTTTCTCTATAAACAGCTTGGAGAAAATCAGACTGCAGTTGAATATCTTGAAGAAAAGATTCATGCTGATCCAAAAGACATTGATATCATAACCTATCTTGCATCATTTTTTGAAAAGGAAGGCCAATTTGAAAAAGCATTTAATGTGTTAAATAAGGGACTTCTATTGTCTCCGGACAATACCTCTCTTTTGTTCAAGCTGGGTGCGGTCCAGGACAAGGCAGGGCTTAAGGATGAAAGCCTGCTGATCATGAAAAAAATCATTGCGCTTGACCCTAAGGATGCCGGTGCATTGAATTATCTCGGGTATTCCTATGCAGATAAAGGCGTTAACCTGGATGAGGCTTTAGACCTGATTCAAAAGGCCTATGACCTGAAACCGAACGACGGATATATCACTGACAGTCTCGGGTGGGTTTATTTCAAAAGAGGCGACTATGAAAAGGCAGTGGAATACCTTAAAAAGGCAGCCGAACTCTCTTCATATGAAGCCGTTATTTCAGATCATCTGGGAGACGCTTATCAGAAGGCCGGCAGACTCAAAGATGCGCTTGATGCTTACAAAAAAGCCTTATCCAATGCCGGGGAAGGGGATAAGGACATAGTCCCCCAGATTCAAAAAAAGATTGAAACCTTACAAAAACAATTGAAATGAATAACCGGCAGCCATTTTCCGCACTCTTGGTTCTCACAGCCTTACTCTTTTTCATTTCAGGATGCATGCCGCTTCGCCCCACAACCGATCCGCAGATGGATAAAAAGGCCTTTTCCCTGACCCATGAGGCAAGGGTCTTTAACCGGCATATTGAGACAAGCCGGGGGAAAGGCTGGGCCAGACTTGAAACACCGGGCAAAACCGACCGGTACCGAATGGCTTGGGCTGTGGTCTATCCTGATAAAATAAGGGTTACCTTTCTTATGTCCGGAAACCCTGTGGAAACCGTGATTTCCACGGGTGAAAAAATCAGTTTTTTGTCTCATACCGGAAAGCATGACCTTTATTCATCCGACTCAAAAGACCCGGACATGAAAGACTATCTTGAAGTCCCGGTGAAAATGTCTGAACTGATATCCATCCTGGTCGGGCATATTCCTTTAAAAGAGTTTGATGATGCCTATTTTTCACCTTCAGACCCGTCCCTTGCCACCATTGTCACCCGGCAAAAGGAAAAAGGCGGATTTCAGCATCTGAATTTCAACGGCAATGGAAAGATAAACCGAATTGAAACCCTGGATAGTTTTGGAAAGCTTTTGTATGAAATCCTTGTATTGGAATATAAAAGCCTTGAATCCAATGATATCCCTATAAAGCTTCAGATCAAAGACAGCGAGAACAGGCGATTGATTCTGGACATTACGGATATTGAGCCCAACCCTGTTATAAAAGACTCGGTGTTTTGGTTGACAGAGTAAAGATCGTGACAATTATTGAATTGACTATATAACCCAATTCTCAAAGGAGTTTTGATAAAATGATTCACGAAAGTGTTGATAAGGCCAAAAAAAGCGGCGGCTGCCCTTCCCAGGGCGGCGGCAATATGGCCGAACGGCAGAAAAAAGAAGAAGATGCCATCAAGGCCTCTCTTTCAAGGATAAAGCATAAAATATTTGTGTTAAGCGGAAAAGGCGGAGTCGGGAAAAGCAGTGTATCTGCAAACCTGGCTGCTAGTCTTTCAAAAAGAGGATATAAAACCGGTTTGATGGATGTGGATGTGCATGGCCCGTCCATTGCCCAGATGTTGGGGCTGACGGAAATCCTGGATATTTCAGAAGATCATCTTCTTGTCCCCAAGCAGGTCAATGGAAATCTTAAAGTGGTTTCCGTACAGGCCTTGATGCAGGACAAGGATCAGGCCATTATCTGGCGGGGCCCTGCAAAAACAGGTATGATCAGGCAGTTTGTCAGTTCGGTGGAATGGGGAGATCTTGATTTTCTGATCATTGATGCCCCTCCGGGAACCGGTGATGAGCCCCTTACAGTTGTTCAGACCATACCCGAAGCCCTCGGAGTTATTGTAACAACTCCCCAGGAAGTGGCCCTGGCAGACATCCGGAAATCCATCTCCTTTTGCAAGACAGTCCGGTTAAAAACCCTTGGCATTGTTGAAAATATGGCCGGTTTCAAATGCCCCCACTGCCATGAACCCATCAATCTTTTTAGTTCCGGCGGCGGCGAAAGAACGTCAAAATCACAGGGCCTTACCTTTTTAGGGTCCATTCCCTTTGACACAGATGTGGTGGCTTCCGGAGACGGCGGTGTCCCCATGATGCTTCAGGGGAAAAACACGGAATTTACCAGAGCCTTTGATAAGGTTGTGGAAAACATCATCAAACAATTGTAAACATACTATTGAATGATCATTTTGAAAAAGCCGGGGAATTAAAAGCGCTCCTGAATTCAAGGGAGAATGAAAATTTTAGTCCCCTGGCTTGTTTCAGCCATTCGGCCATCCGGCGCAGGACCGAAGAATTTGCCGCAAATGAATACCGCCAGCCTTTTTCCGCTGATGCAGACCGGATTTTAAACTCCCTTTCATATACCCGGTATATCGATAAAACCCAGGTTTTTTCCCTCATCAACAATGACCATCTCACCCACAGGGTGATCCATGTCCAGCTGGTTTCACGGGTTGCCAGAACCATTGGCCGGTATCTGGGTCTCAACGAAGACCTCATTGAAGCGGCCAGCCTGGGTCATGATATCGGGCACACCCCTTTTGGTCATGATGGTGAGAAGTTTCTCTCCAAACTGACCCATGAGCACGGCGCGGGTTATTTCCATCACAGCCTTCAAAGCATCCAATTCCTGGACCGGATCGAAAAAAACGGCAAGGGTTGGAATTTAAGCCTCCAGACCATGGATGCCATTGTCTGCCACAATGGCGAAGTACACTCCATTCGCCTTACACCTCAGGGAAACCGGATTTTTCCTGAATTTGACCTATGGCTCGAAACCTTGAGACAGAAAAAAATCTGTGATGAAATCCCCATGACCCTGGAAGGCTGCGTGGTCCGTATGGCAGACACCATCAGCTATATCGGACGGGATCTTGAGGATGCCATCCGGCTGAGACTGGTAAAACGGGAAGACATCCCTGAGGATTGCACCCGGATTCTTGGCCGGACCAACGGCACCATTGTGTTTAATCTTGTGACGGATCTCATCAAAAACAGTCTTGGTCAGCCTTTTATCGGATTTTCAGATAAGGTTTCAAAGGCGCTGAAAGCGCTCAAGACCTTTAACTATCAATACATCTACAAAAACCCGGTCATAAAAAAGCATCTGACTTCCATCGGAGATATTTTCTCATTTCTCTTTGAAACATATATGACCGATCTTGAAAAAGAAAACCTTGAATCTGTCGTGTTTAAGGATTTTTTATCCGGCATGTCATCTGATTATTCAGATCGCCATTCCCGTGCTGAAATCGTACGGGATTATATCTCGGGCATGACCGATTCTTATTTCATCCGCCAGGCCCCGGACCATTTAAAACCCAAAAGCATTGAATATGTTTGAGAACCGAACCTATCGAAACCTGCATCAGAAAAAAGGGCTCATCTCCTTTAATGTCACGGTCAAAGAGACCAATTTGAATATCCAGGCAGAAACAGACTTAAGGGATATGGCCTTGAAATATGTGTTAGAATTCAGAAACCAGATTGAGACCTATATCGGGTTCCATCCTGAATTTGCAACATCTTTTGTCCCTGTAAAAAATCTTTTCCCGGTTCCGCCCATCATTACAGATATGCTGGAGGCCGGGCAGCTGGCCCAGGTGGGCCCAATGGCAGCCGTGGCAGGCGCTGTGGCACAATTCACGGGCAAGGCTCTTCTTTCACACACAAGGGAAGTCATTGTGGAAAATGGGGGAGATATTTTTGTCAAATCCGATTCTGAAACCATTTTCAGCATTTATGCCAAAAATTCCCCTTTCAGCATGACCACGGGCATTCAGATCGCAAAGCGGGACAAACCCTACGGGCTTTGCACCTCGTCCGGAACCTTTGGACATTCTATAAGCTTTGGCAAAACAGATGCGACCACCATCCTGGCAGATTCCTGCTACCTTGCCGATGCCGTCGCTTCAATGGTCGGCAACAGGGTTCAGACGGGCCGGGATATCAAAGCCGCCATTGAGGCTGGAAAATCCGTTCCCGGGGTCCAGGGGATCGTGATTATCATCGGAGAGAATATCGGGTTGTGGGGAGATTTGAAACTCGTCAAGCTCTCCCCGTAAAGCAAATTTTAGGGGATCGTAAGATCAGAAATTTCATTATTATCAGCAAAATCCTCATGGATCATAAATCATAGTTATCAGGTACAACTTATTATTTCGGAGCAAAATTATAGTATGTATTAAAGCTGAATCACAGATAGGATAATTATCATTGAGTGCTTCAAACAAAATTTATTTGAGCATTTTTTGAATTGCTTTTCTTAATTGTGGGAGGTGGTTTTTACAAATATCAAAAATGATTTCGTGATCAACTTTTTCATAATGGTGGGAGACAATATCACGCAACCGCATAATATTTTCCCAGTTAATTTCACTGTAGTTTTTTAAAAAGGCCTTGTTTTCTTTATCAATTTTTTTCAGCAGTTCACCAATAACTTGCAGCCGCATGGCAATTGAATCAAGGATAATGACTCCGCTGTCATCCAGGACAAGATCATCAGGTTTAGTTATGCTTGCAAATCTTTTGTTGATCAAATCAAGTGATTCGGAAATCAGCAACAGGTTTTCAGAAATAACTCCATCAGACATAAATGATTTCCTGTTCTATCCGCTCAAAAAATCTGCTTTTAATCAGAGCACGCCTTCTAACAATTTCGATCTTCCGATCAAATTTTTTTTCCATATATATATTCAGACCGGCTATCCAATCAAATCTTGGTTCTGCAAATTCAACCAGAAAATCAATATCGCTGTCAGGAGTTTGTTGGTCTTTGGCATAAGAACCAAAAAGGCCTATAGTAAGAACACCATAGTTTTCCTTTAAAAAGGATTTTTCCGCTTTAATCAAATTGATGATTTCGTTTTTGGAAAGATTCTTGTTCATCTGGTTATCAAACCCTTCAGTTATCAATGTATCGTAAATACTATATTTGAACGATCCATTGCTGTCAAACCTAAACCACCGTTTTGAATTAAGATTATTATTTGTATTTTTAACAAGACCCGATTGTTGAGTATTTGGGTTTGGATAATAAAGATTGACTGACAAACCACACCAGTTTTTCAAGATTTTAACCATTATCTTGGCTTAGCATTGACTTCAGAGAGTTCAACTCTTCTGAGTTTCGCATTTTCTGTCTTTGCCTCCGCTCTCAATGTCAGTTCAGTATTTGCAGGCACAAAGTAACTATACGTGTCGCAAAAACCAGAAAAATGTTTTGCACTATTTGATGAAGGGCTCGCACTTGCAGTTACAGTGCAGATTGTAATATTTTTGTTGTCAAGGAGGCGAACTGTTACAATCGCAGTCCCTTCTGTGATGGTTTCCGCTTCTACTTGAAAAGTAATACTCAAATTCCTGTCTCTTGGGGCTTCAGGTACGTGCCAAGTTGCCCCGTCCATTAAAGAAGTATGTAAAGTCAATCTGTTGATTGTTCCAGAAGGAAACGGTATGGCTTCAGATGGTTGAACATTAACAATTTTAACGGTTTTTGTTCCAATTTTTTGCAATAATTTTTCCAGTCCTAAATTTTGTGACCATGATAGAGGAATTGAGTGAGCGATAACAATAAGCGTAACGATAGTTCCAATTATGAATATTAATATGGAAGCTGAGAACATAAACCAAAAATATGTTATTTTTTTTAGAATACTGTGGAAAAAAGAAGATCTTACGGATGCAGAAGTAAGCATTCGGACATAAATATTTATAATATTGCTTCATAAGCCCTCAAATTAAA
>CAZWMY010000101.1:0-15346 GCA_964635025.1 uncultured Desulfobacula sp.
TTTATCCCGGGTCCTTTTTTTTGTGTTTTCGATGTTAACCTATCTTTTTCTCCGGTCGGCAATGGCACATTTTTTCTCTTCTTCTTTTTCTCCTGTTTGCGTCTCTTCAATAAAGATTTTGATACATAAAAGCGTCGGAGTCCGGATAATAGGGAAAATACGCCGCCTTAGCCTTAAGATTTCGGAACCGGCTATGTTTTCCACCTGGTTTTGTACTGTCCCCTTTTCAAGATAAAGCACTTCCTTGATACTCACCTGGGGAATAGCAAATTTAAATTCACCCGTACTGACAATCAGGGATGGAACAATGGCAAGCGTTAAGGGGATGATGAGATGAACCCGTGTTCCTTTTCCTTTTACCGTATCAATCTCAATATGGCCTCTTAAGCTTTCAATATTTGTTTTGACGACATCCATACCGACCCCCCGGCCGGAAATATCCGTGATCTCTTCAGAAGTGGAGAACCCCGGAAGAAAGATCAGGTCGATCTTTTGTTTTTCCGTCATCTTGTCAAGCTGATCTTCGGTGACAAGACCTTTTTCAAAAGCTTTTGACAGGACAAGCTGGGGGTCGATGCCTGCCCCGTCATCTGAAATAATGATATGAACCTGCCCGCCCTGGTGGGATGCTTTGATCCGGATGGTTCCGGTTTCAGGTTTGGATCTTCGAATGCGTTCTTCCGGGGATTCAATTCCATGATCAATACAGTTCCGGATAAGATGGGTTACAGGATTGGCAAGTTTTTCAAGAACGCTCCGATCCACCTCCACATCCCCACCATCAAGAATAAAATCGACTTTCTTTGAGATTCTTCTGGCGATATCCCGCACCACCCGTTTGTATTTTCCCATGAGATCGATAATGGGCTGCATTCTCATCTGCATGATGGCTTCCTGGATATCGGTTGTCACCATGTCAAGATTCTGCATAATATTGGAGGCAAGACTGTTTCCCTTTGAATTTTCCGCTAAAAAGGGTCTTAGCTGATTTCTGGCAAGGACAAGTTCGCCTGCCCGGTTCATCAGTCTTGAAATCAGATCCACATTGATCCTAATGGTCTGGGTGGTTGAGGACAAGGACATAACGGATTCCGATGCTCCCGGAACAGATACGTCATCAGGCACGACCGGAACAAATTCCATTGGGTCAGGACCATTTGGCATTGACTCCGGCTTGTCCTTGGCAATCCGTGATGAAATTCCTTTCATCAGCGTTTCATAATCGGTAAACTGGCGGTCTACCAGGGTCATCTGGGTTTTACCGATCTCAAGCACCTGGGACAGCAGGGGCAGGTCCAGGATGGTTGATATCACACAAAAAAAGCCGTCTTTTCCGTTTTCGCCCCGACTCTGTTCAAGATCTGAAAATAAAATATCTCCAATGCTTTTAATATCATCGACAATAGCCTCTTCATCCTTGCTCTTGGCCTTGAGATCGGTTTCAAACCGAATATATACAGCATAAATAAATTTTTGGCTGGAAAGTGCATGGTCAAGCCTTTTTTTATCCACCAAGAATTCCCGGTCTTTAAAAACCGGGCTTGTGCCAAGTGGTTTGATAATCTGAAATGCGTCAGCCAATAAATCTTTTGAAATGTCTTTCTTTTTTTTCTTCTGCCTGGGTTTTGATTGCTGCAGGGGTTCGATGGATTTGCCGTCCTGTTTTTCCGTTGGTATGGAATCAGCGCTTTTCTCTGGATCGGAAGGCTTTTTCTCCGGGTTCAGTATTTTTTGAAGGGCTGCTTTTTCCTTTTCATAGTCACAGGCTTCATTTTTGCCCATCTGATCCACCATGAGCTTCATTTTGTCAAACCCTGCAAGGAGTGCATCGGCAATGTCGGAATTAATCAGAAGCGTTTTTTCTCTGATTCTCATCAATACATTTTCCATTGCATGACTCAGGCTGGAAAGCTCTTTGAAATTGATGAAACCGGCGCCACCCTTTATGCTGTGGATTGAACGGAAGGCATGGTTGATCAGGTCATCATCAGTGCTGGAGCCCTTTTTCTCCATGGCAAGAAGAGCGGGCTCAAGGCTTGCCAGATCATCTTTTATTTCTGCAATGAATTCCGATGACATCGCATCCAAGGAATCATGCCCGTCAATGCTCATAGGCCATCCTCGTCAGTTTGGATTTCGGTTCGGATGCAGGATAAAATTTTTCCGGCATTCAGGATCAACATTATGCTGTCCGGAAGATTGATGATTGTGTCTGTATATTTTTGTATCCGATCATCCATATTAACCGGGATTGGTTCAACGCTATCCCTGTCGATGTCGAACATATCCCCGATCTGATCTACGGCAAATCCGACATTGATATGTTTGAACACAATAATATGACTGCCAAAAGTCCGGCCCGGCTTTTCGATTCCAAGAAGAACCCCGATATTCAGAATGGTCAGAATCTGCCCTCTTAAATTCATAAGCCCCATCACAAAGCGGGGAGCACAATGGACTTTTGTAATCTTTGTGAAGTGAACGATTTCCCGGATATCCAGGATATCCACCCCCATAAGATTTCTGGCCAATCTGAAGGTAATATACTGGAAATTATGATTTTGGGTCGGTTTCATTCCGGTTATTTTTGTTTAACCTTGCTCACTATATCCTGAATGTTGTTGTCAGTTGTTTCAATTCCACTGCAATCTTTGCAAGCTGATCCGTCTGTTCCTTCTGTGACATTGAACTTTCAAGTATTTCATTCACCATGCCGGAGAGCCGGGCCGAATGTTCTGAAACCATCTTTGCCCTCTGGGAAGAAAGGGTCACATCCTTTGCGATCTCCCCTACGGCAATGGCAGTCTGAAAAAGATTTTCAGTAACAGTCGATTCAAGGCCCTGGACCTGTTTCATGCTCTCTGCCACTTCTTCAGTCTTATCTGCCGCAAGATTGATGTTTTTTGCAACAGAATCTGCTGAGCTCGCAGATTCTGCAATATTTCTCGTCACTTCATTGGTGGTGGCCGTCTGTTCTTCAACCGAAGAAGCAATGGCCCCCATGATCGTATCCACTTCAGTGATCACCTTTGTAAGGTACTGGATGCCCTCTATGGTGTCTTCTGTCTTTTTCGTCAGGCCTACATTCTTTTTTCGAATATCCTGGGTGGCTCCAGGGGTCTGCTTGGCCAGCTCCTTGACTTCATTGGCAACCACGGCAAATCCTTTACCGGCGTCCCCGGCCCCGGCGGCCTCTATGGCGGCATTAAGGGCCAAAAGATTGGTTTTTCCGGCAATCCCGGTAATAAGGTCAATAATATCACCGATTTGGGATGCGGCATCGCCAAGTTTTTTCACCACCTCAAAAGTCCTTGTGGCTTCTTTGGAAGCACTATTGGTAATGGCAGCACACCGGGAAGAGCTTTTCGTAATCTCGCTCTGGCTTGCATACATCTGTTCCATGGCCGTTGCAACAGTATTGACGGAGTAAGACATCTGTTCTGCAGCAGCTGCAACAGAACCAATATTGGCGGATGCTTCGGAAAGATTTTGGTTTGAATTTTTAATTTCTGCCGCCACTGTGTCTGAATTTTTATTGACGTCGTTAATCTGGAAACTCACTTCTTCTGTGGCCGATGCAATGCTGTTGATATGGTTTGAAATTTCCTTTGCAGCAGAGGATGCTTCATCAGCCATTTTGCTTCCCAGGCCCGCACTGATATCAATCCGGTTTGAAATTTCCCGGGCTTCTTGGGAAAATGCAGCCACGGAATCGCTTGTATTTCTGATTTTGTCCATGGTCACATTGAGTTTTGCTGCCATTCTTGAAAAAATGAACCATATGAGAAAAACAACGGTCACCACACCCAGGACACCGACCAGAACACTCAGATTTCTGGCTTTTTCCATGGATTTCAAACTATCGGAATTGTCCACCAGGACGGCAATGCCGCCGATGATCTGCCTTGAACTGCCGTGGCAATGATGACAGGTCTTTTCATTTTTGCTCGGCATAAGGGACCCGTAATACAATTTATCACTGACCCTTTTTTGGATCAGGCCGCCACTGGTTCCGGTTTTCAGCATGGCCTGATTCTGCTCGACATGGGCTTTATCCCCTAAAAAATCGTTGAATGATTTTCCGATATATTCCGGTTCTGTTGAAAAACTGATTTTTGCCTGGTAATCATAAACAAAAACATCAATTTCCGGTAAAATCTCATGGAGTTTTTTGAACTGTTCTCGGACGATGTCATTATCTCCGATGGACAGTGCATTGGTCATTCCGCCGACAATGGAAGCTGAGATTTCATTACAGCGGCTTTCCATATTTTTTTCATTTATGTTTCTCTGATGAGAATATTGAATCAGGATCACCGTCACAAGAATACACAGCACAACCATTGAAATCATACCGGCCGACTGAACCCAACTGTTCCTTTCAACATAATCGGAAAGGCCCATATCTCCCCCTTAAAAGATTGAAAAACCAAGATGTTTGATATATATATACCGGAATGTCGTCACCCTTAATCCAAAATAAACTCTGCATTAACACCCTGACTCCAAAACCGGGAATCTTTATCTGGTACTCCCGAATACCGGATATTCTTGATTTAATTTTATGTAAAGCTACCTATCATAATTTCAAGCCCATGGTAAATGAAATATTTCAAAAAGATAATTTTATTGAACCCTTTCTGAGTGAAACGGAACTCCATACCATCAACGGTTTCAAAGCATTGAAAAAGCAGGTGGAATGGATCTGTGGCCGGTACCTTTTAAAACAGATGATGACCCATTTTTTTTTAAAGGATATTTCTCTTGATCAGATCACCCTTTCCTATCTGGATGAAGGGGCTCCTTATGTCACATGCCGGCCCAGGATACCCGTATCCTTGTCCCACAGCAATGATTATACAGCCATTGCATGCAATGTTGAGACGACCCATGCCATTGGCATGGATATTGAGAAAATCGGCCCCATGCCGGATATTCATTTTTTAAACACCGCTTTTACACAGGCAGAGCTGTCACACCTCAACAAAAACGCACCTTCGATTTTTAAAAACTGGACCATCAAGGAAGCCTTTCTCAAATATATAAAAAAAGGGTTTAATGAAAGCCTTCACAAGGTTGAAGTGATTCATGATGAAATCTATCATCATCATATCAAAGCCGATGTGGATATCTTTTCCCGCACGATCGATTCAGCTTATGTCCTCTCCCTCGTCACCCATCGATTCTAGACCGTTGGGATCGAATACATAACCGACAGACCGTCTGCTGATAAAATATTCCGGGTTTTTAGGGTTTTTTTCAAAATATTTTCTGAACCGCACAATAAAATTATCCACGGTTCGGGTAGTCGTATCTTTTGAATATCCCCATCCTGAATTGAGCAGTATCTCCCGGGACAAAGGTTTACCTGCATTTGCGATAAACAGCTTGAGAAGGACAATCTCCTGTTCGGTCAAAACAATATCACCTGCCATGCATTGGGCTTTGAATGTTGTAAAATCAATATGATTCCTGCCGAATTCATACTGATTCCCATCAAAAAAAAGACTTACGGGATCTTTTGTTTCATCATCATACCAGGCTTTTTTTGTCAAAAGCCGCTCCACTCTTAAAAGAAACTCTTCCAGGTCAAAGGGCTTTGATAAATAATCATCCACACCGTATCTAAGCCCTTTGACCTTATCTTTGGTATCTCCTCTTGCAGAAAGAATAAAGATAGGTATTTTTTCATCCTCCTCACGAATGGTTTTTAAAATGGAGAATCCGTCAATCATGGGCAACATGATGTCAAGAATGATCAGATCCGGTTTCCAGGACCGCCATTGGGCGAGACCATCAATACCATCAGCAGATACATTTACCTCATATCCATGGAGATTAAGGTTCAAACGTATCCCGTCTGCAATATTTGCTTCGTCTTCTATGACCAGGATACGCTTTTTTTGAGCCGTTTCCATAACTGTTTCTCCCTGATATCGGTAATGCCGGTGGTTGGAATGGTAATGATAAAGGTGGCCCCTTTTGATTTTCCCTCGCTGACAACCGAGGTTCTCCATCCATGGATCATGGCGATGCTGGAAACAAGATAAAGCCCCAGACCTGATCCTGAGACGTCTTTCTTGTGTTCCCGGTCGGATTGATAAAATTTCTTGAAAATCTGTTTCTGCTCTTTTTTATCCACACCTATGCCGTTATCAATAAATTCAATGGTGATTTTCTGGATAAAGCTCTTAAAGCGGATAATCAGTTTCGGTGTGTCTGATTCATTGTATTTTATGGCATTGGAAATGATATTCATAAGGAGCATTTCAAACAAAAACTGATTCACCGGATAAACCAGAGGATTTTCAGACTGATTTTCAATTTTAATATCAAGGTTCCGGAAAAGAGATGCATTTTTTTGACAAAAATTTTCAACAAGTTCCACAAGGCTTCCCCTTGTCACTTCTGAACCGAAATTCTGGCTTTCAATCCTTGCAAGGTTCAGGATGCTGTTAATGTTTTCCGTCAGCCGGCTGATGTCCTGAAGCATATTTTCACTGTATTTTTTTATTTCATCCTGACCCAGGGAATGGCGGATAAAGGTTTCCAGATAAATCCTTAAGGATGTGACCGGAGTTTTCAATTCATGGGTAAAATTATAGATAAAATTATGCTGAAGCCTGAAAAGATTCACGGTCTTCTGATAATAAATAAAAGCAAGAAGAATACCAGCCAAAACAACAGTGATCAGAGCACTCAGAATGAGGATGGTCATTCCGGTTTTTGAAGGAAAAATGGATGTGGGGTCAATATTGAATTTTAAAATCACCACTTCAAGCGCCCTTGTGATTTCCATATACCAGCTCACAGTCATCACAAGGAAGGTGGCCAGGGCAAAAATGGAACAGGCAAAAATAAAAACAGGGTGAAGATACCACCGGGATGGATTTAAAATCTGCATATTCAGCTTTTTTCCCAGTGTTCCGGAAATTTCAGGGTAAAAACAACACCGCTACCCGGTGAACTTTCGCATTGAATGCTGCCCTTCAGGGTCTGGGTAACAAGATTAAAGACGATGGACATGCCGAGCCCTGTGCCGCCCTTCCCCCGCCTGGTGGTAAAAAACGGATCAAACACTTTTTCTTTTTCCTCTTCGTTCATTCCTCTTCCATTGTCCTTATAGACAAACAGGATATTCTTGCCTTCACGTGAAATATCAGCGGTTATGATACCTTTCTCTATTCCCTGGAATCCATGGACAAGGGAATTCATGATCAGGTTGTTGAGAATCTGGGAAAACGCACCTGGATAAGAATTGAGCTCAATATCGCCTTCACACCGGATATCAATGGAATGGCCTGTTTTTTTATATCTGGGTCTCAGGCTTAAAAGGATTTCATTGATATATTCTTTGAGATTGAATTTACGTCTGCTTTCACTGGATTGGTCCACTGCTACCTGTTTAAAGCTCGAAATCAGCTCTGCCGCTCTTTCCATATTGATGAGAATGGAATTGGACACCTCCTCAACAGTATGAAGATAGGTTTCAAGTTCGCTTCTTTTCAATTCTCCGGACGCAAATTTTTTTTTCACTTCAGTTGTCTTGGCATCTAAAAATGAGGCTGCCGTGACCCCTACCCCGACCGGAGTATTGATTTCATGTGCAACCCCTGCCACAAGCTCACCCAAAGCAGCCATTTTTTCGGACTGAACCAATTGATCCCTTGTCTTTTCCAAGGTCTCAAGAGATATCTTTAATTCCATATTGGTTTTTTCAAGATCTTTTTCATACTGATGTTTTTCTTTGATCAGCGCAGCTCTCTCAAAGGCTTTGTTCACGGCATGATATAAAACATTCATATCCTGGATGGGTTTGATGATATAGTCCCAGGCACCCAGCCTAAGAGCTTCAACCGTGTCTGCAATATTGCCGGCTCCGGAGACGATGATGATGGGGATTTTTGAATTTTTTTTTCTTACACCGGCCAGAACTTCAAGGCCGTCCATTTCCGGCATACGGAGATCACACAGGACCAGATCCGGGTTTTCCCTGTCAAATAGTTCAAGACCTGCCCTGCCGTTTTCCGCATCCATGACTGTAAACCCGAAATCCTCAAGAAAGCCTATAACGCTGTCTCTGATATAGATCTCGTCATCTATCACCAGAATTTTTTTTGCACTATGATCCTTCATGGCTGATTTCCCGATTCTTTATTCGTATTGATCTTTTAAAGCATCTCTCAAGATCTTTAAATCACTGGCCGGCTTGATCATAATCCGTTGCGGGGTTATTCCCAAGGCTTTTACCGCATCGGGCGGAATATAATCGGCTGACCCCGTATGAACAACAAATTTGATGTGAGGAAGAATTTTTTTTGCTTCAATCATGAAGGTATTACCGTCCATACCCGGAAGCCGGATGTCCACAACCGCCTCTTCAATGGGATGGGTTCCCATGATTTCAAGGGCCTGCTCACCGCTTGTTGCCTGAAAAACCACATATCCCTCATCTTCCATGTAAGCAGCTACGCTTTGCCGTATGCTTTCTTCATCATCAAGGATTAAGAAAAGTCTTGCTCTGGCCGTCATTCTATTCTTCCTTATCGAAAAGCATAATAGGGTGATTTTATGTTAACAGCTGCTGAATTTTCTTTGAAAGATCTTCAACCGTCACCGGCTTCATAACAAAGCTCTTAATCCCGACTTCTTCAATCTTTGTCTTGGTGATGCTGCCCGTAAACCCGGAGCAGAGAATGATGGGGATTTCTTTTTTTATGGCCAACATCTCTTTTGCAAGATCAAATCCCGTTTTTCCCGGCATGGTCTGGTCCGTCACCACAAGATCAATCTGCTGATATTCTTTTTTAAAGAAATCAAGTGCTTCCAGGCTTGAAAAAAACAGATCCACTTTATAGCCAAGGGCTTCAAACCCTTCTTTGCACATGAGAGCGATATCTTTATCATCATCCACCACAAGAAGTCTTTCTCCTGAACCGACATTCTGAGCCTGCCGCATTGTTTCCCCGTTGTCGGCAGCGGTTTTAACACTGCTGACCGGCAGAAAAACAGTGAAAGTGCTGCCCTCATTTATTTTACTTTTTGCCCGGATAATTCCCTTATAGGATTTCACAATGCCATAAACCGTTGCAAGACCAAGACCCGTCCCTTTTCCTTCCTCTTTGGTGGAGAAATATGGATCAAACATCCTTTCCATAACATCCTCGGACATACCAGAGCCTGTATCCGATACTTCTAAGGCAAGATAAGGTCCTGCACTGCATTCCGGGCTTGCAAAATCCATGATGTCTGAAGAAGTAAGCATCACTTCTTTCAGCCGTACCGTGAGTGTTCCGCCTGTTTCCTCCATTGCATGGTAGGCATTGGTACAAAGATTCATGATGACCTGGTGGATCTGCGTCGGGTCTGCTTCCACTGAACCGCAATTCCTGTCTATTTCGTCTGCAATGGTGATGGTTGAAGGGATAGACCCTTTGAGCAGTTTAATCACTTCTTTGGTTACCGGATGAATCCGGATGACACGCTTTTCTTCTTCATTCCTGCGGTTAAAGGTCAATACCTGGCTCACAAGATCGGCTGCTCTCAGGGCGGCTTTCTGGATTTTTTCGCTGCGCTGAAATACGTTTGTGGAGGGGTCGGAAGACCTCATGATCATATCAGCATATCCGAGAACCGGACTTAAGATATTGTTCAGGTCATGGGCAATTCCACCGGCCAGTGTTCCGATGGCTTCCATCTTCTGAGCTTTTCTGAGCTGATTTTCAAGGCTTCGCCACCGCTGTTCGGCTTTTTTCTTTTCCGTCACATCCAAAAGGGAAATAACGGCTTTATCGGTTCCGGGGATCACCCCGAGACTGACATAAACATATTTTCCTTCCCCGTTATTACCGGTGAATCTGATCTCATATTGCATGGGTGCATAATTCTCTGTTTTTAAATTCACCCGCGCTTCAAAATAATTTCGCATGACATCGATATCATCAGGGGCAACAAAATCATACCATTTTTTTTTGCCTACAATATCCTGGCGGGCCATGCCGGCAAGCTCGGCAAATTTTGAATTCACCATGGAAATGGTGTCGTCCGGCTCAATGATAATAGCAGCAGTCCCTGTGTATTCAAAAATGGCCTTATAGCGCTCTTCGCTCTTTTGAAGTTCCAATGTTCTTTCAGCCACAAGTTCTTCTAACCGTTCTTGATATTGTTTGTTTTCCTTTGTGAGCTGGCTTTCTTTTAAACATTTTTGAATGGAATGGTATAAAACATTCAGGTCTTCTATGGGTTTGAGGATATAATCCCAGGCGCCGAGGTGGAGCGCCTCAACCACGGCCGAAATATTTCCTGTTCCTGATGCCACAACCAAAGGAACATCCGGGGCTTTTTCCCTTAGTATTTCCAGAACCTGGAGCCCATCCATCTCCGGCATTCTTAAATCCAGAAGAACCAGGTCCGGACTCTCCCGGTCAAATACCTCAATCCCTTTTTTACCATTTTCAGCTTCAAAAACCGTAAAATCATAGTCTTCAAGATAAGTCCGGATACTCTGCCGGATATAAGACTCATCATCAATGGTCAGAATTTTGTATTTGCTGTTATCTTCCAAATCAACCGTCCTGTATAGTCTGGCCTTAAGTTGCCAATGCAATGAGGCTGCCCGGTTTATACAAATATCCTTAATGTGAAACATTATTCTTGTAAGGGTTTATATGTCAAGCTTAAATAGCCTGCATAGGGAAAATTGTTGCTGAAATCATAACGCAATGATATAAATTCAAAACTTTATGGAAACCGGTCACGACATCATACTCGAAAACATATCTTTTGCCTACAAACAGAATCATATTCTGGATGATGTGACGCTTTTTATTCATAAAGGCGAATTTGCAAGCATTGTCGGTCCCAACGGCGGCGGCAAAACCACTCTTTTAAAACTCATCCTCGGCCTTCTGAAACCGGATAAAGGGAGGGTCAGCATTTTCGGGAAACCTCCCGAACAAGCAAGACAATCCATTGGCTATATGCCCCAATATGCCCATCTGGACATGGATTTTCCCGCAACCGTCATGGATGTGGTGCTCATGGGAAGACTAACCGGAACCGCACTCTGGTTCACAAAAAAAGACCGGGGCGAGGCTTTGGCCGCTATTGATGAGGTTGGAATGTCCGGTTTCGAGAGCACAAGCTTCAACACACTTTCCGGGGGTCAGAAGCAGCGCATTCTGATTGCCAGGGCGCTTTGCAGCAGGCCGGCCATTCTTCTTTTGGACGAACCCACGGCCAATGTGGATCATGAGACGGAAATCAATCTTTTTTCCATTCTTCAAACCTTGAATTCAAAAATGACCATCCTGGTTGTTTCCCACGACCTTGGCTTTGTATCAAAATATGTTAAAAGCGTCATCTGTGTTAACCGTAAAGTGGTGATTCACCCCACCACCCTCATGAACGGGATGCTGATAAAAGACATTTATCATGGCGACCTGAAAATGGTCCGCCATGATCACCGATGCAGTGAAGAAGGCCACTGCCATGATTGATGCGATTCATATTCTTCTTGATCCGGACAACCTGTTCTTAAGATATGCCCTTATTATGGGCGGCCTTGCGTCGGTCTCCTTTGGCATCATCGGTACCTTTGTGACCATTAAAAGAATCGGATACCTTGCCGGTGCCATTTCCCATTCCGTGTTCGGCGGCATCGGTCTTGCCATTTTTCTTCAGGTCAACATGGGGCTTGCCTGGTTTGACCCCATCCTTGGCGCAACCCTTGCAGCCGTGATCTCTGCGATCATCATAGGGCTTGTCAGCCTTCATGCCAAGGAAAGGGAAGATACCATCATCGGAACCCTCTGGGCTGTTGGAATGGCCGCCGGTATCCTTTTCATCGACAGGACTTCCGGTTATTTCAACCTTTCCTCCTATCTTTTCGGTGACATCCTTTTGATTTCAAAAAAAGACCTGATCTATGTGGGTTGCCTGGACGCTTTGGTTCTCGGCATCAGTATCCTCTTTTTCAACCGGTTTTTCAGCGTCTGTTTTGACAGCGAATTCATGGGTTTGAGGGGGATCAATACAACCTTTTTTTATCTTCTTCTCCTTATTTTAACCTCGCTGACCGTGGTCCTTCTGGTCAGAATCGTGGGGATTGTGCTGGTCATCGCTCTTCTCACCATCCCTCCGGCCATTGCTTCTTTTTATGCCAAAAGGCTCTGGCAGATGATTGTTTTTTCCATCCTGCTCTGTTTTGTTTTTACGGCTGCGGGCCTGTTCATCAGCTATGCCTATAGCCTCTCCAGCGGTCCCACCATTATTATATTAGGCGGGGCTGTTTATCTAATCCTGACTATGTTTCACAAATGGATAAAAAGATAAGACCGCTAACCTGAAGCAAGCGGAAGTTCGATAATAAATTTTGTACCCTTTCCCATTTCCGACTCTACGCTTATCTCTCCGCCGTGATCCTTGACAATGATAAAATAGGAAACTGAAAGGCCTAGCCCGGTACCTTCTTTTGGCCTCTTTGTTGTAAAAAAAGGCTCAAATATGTTTTTTTTCATGTTTTCTTCAACCCCGGGGCCATTGTCTTCGATTTCAAGCCGGGCGTTTCCATTCTTTGTCATTATCCTGAAAATCAACTCAGACGCCGTGTTTTTCGCCGGGGAATGGGACAAAGCCTCTGCTGCATTTTTTATGATATTGAAAAATACCTGCTGCAGACTGCTGCCGTGACATGAGACAAGCACCACGTCGGATTCATATTCTTTTATAATCTGAATATGTTTAAAATCATAGCTTGATTTCAGATTATAATCACTTTGAGCCAGTTCAATGGTATGATCCAAAAGGGTTACAATATTTTCGGACGATTTTTCAGAATGATCTTTACGGGCAAATCGCAGCATGTTTTCCACAATTTTTGCAGCCTGAATTCCGGAACTGGTGATTGCTTTCAGAAATTTTAAAATATTTCTGCTTTCCATATAGGCATTGATTGAAGAGAGCGTTGTGCCCGCTTCTTCTGCTGCTTTTTCATTGACCGGCAGGTTTCTTGAAAGCCGGTTCTCAATCAATTGTGCATTCTGCATCATCCCGGCCAAGGGGTTGTTTATTTCATGGGCCATTCCCGCAGCCAGTCCGCCCAATGAGAGCATTTTTTCTGCCTGGATCATTATCCTTTGGGACTGATTCCGTTCGGTTATATCTCTGATGATTGCCTGAATATGCCTCCCTGACGGCAGATCAATGTGGGTGAGATTCATTTCTGTTTCCAGAATAGGTTTATCTTTCTTTAAATAAATCCATTCAAAGAGAATGGAATCTTTTGCAAAGGCCGTCTCAATAATATTTCTGAATTTCTCTGTGGACAACCGCCCATCCGGTTGTCTTTCAGGAGAGAAGAACCACGGGCTTTTCCCGATTATCCGGTTTTTATTACAATCAAAAAGATCAAGCGCTTTAAAATTGCAGTCAACAATAGTTTCTTCTTTTAACAATAAAATAGCATCACTGGCAGATTCAAACAGGGTTTGGTATCTTTTTTCATTTTCCCGCAATTTATCCAGCATCCGGTTGATATCAAGGGATAAGGAAGATATCTCATCTTGACCGCTCAAGATAACCCTTTCCTCTCCGTGACCTTTCCGGGTGATTCTCTTTACATCCCCGCTCAATCTGAACAATCGGTAAAGAACCGTCTTTTCAATAAAAAGCATCATTGCCGCCATAAAAAAAAGACTGATGACCCCCAAGGCCAGCAGAAGATAATTCAGCGTATGCAAGCCCTGAAGATAGATATCTCGTCTTTTTTTCATTTCCAGAGTAAAAAGCGGTTTTTTCAGCAAGCTTTCAAATAAGATGAATGAGGTAATGGTTAAATCGTCTTTTCTATTGATCAGAAATCGATTGCCTTGGGACAGGGTCTGATTTTGTAAAAAATCTTTACTGGTTTTTTCAGGATCAATCTTCGTGATATTCAGGGGAATCTTTAATTTTTCCTCAATGTGTTCAATCTCAAGGCTGTTGATATAATTGCCCATCACCAGGGTTCCCATGACCGGGCCTTGAAATTGGCTGGTCATAATGGGGGCTGAAGCCAGGCGAACTATTTTATCATTGAACAGGGCATAACCTGAAACAATCTCTTTGTTTATCTCGCTTCGCATCAGCATAGGGTTTTCTTCCAGGAGTCGGTCATAGGCTTTATCTTTCACTTCTATGGCTGTTTCATTCTCCGGATCGATAACCCTGATATATTTTAATTTTCCGTCATTCCCGGTAAAAAGCAGGAAATTGATATTCAGATTGGCTATGGTAGTATACATCAGATTATTTTGAATATAGGACTCATTCAGCTCCTGGATAAATTGATAGGTATCATTCCAGGGGGCCCAGTCACCAACAGTGCTCTTCAATCTGGATAAATCATCTTCCATCTGTTTTGAAACCTGGTCCGTTGTTTTGATCATATCTTCTGTTTCTAGTTCAATATATCCTCTAATCAATACAAATCGGGTGACTAAATATATAACGATCCCCATGAATAAAAAGAGTGAAAAAATCACACTCAGTATTTTTTTCCGAATTGTCATGAACTGAATTTTCCTTTAAAGCTCAATCCTGATGGTCCGGCACTCGTCTTGAAGATTCCGGATACAATCATAATTAGGGTTAAGTATCCGATCAAATCCGAATAAAGTCAATAATAAGAAAACAAGATAAGAAAACCTTTAACAGCATAGGATACGGTATTTTTTATTTTGGTTGACAAAATGAAAGCTCCTATTCTAATCCTGATATTAATATGAAAACAAAAAAACCAAACAGGCATGGACCCTCTTTAACGGATCAGAAAACTCATGGTGCAAACCAAAAAACATCATATTAAAAATTCAGGAAAAAAGGCTGAGATATCCACCCTCCCATCCGACCGATCAGCAACCCCAGAAAATAAGCCTTTCCAACTGAACACCCATTATTTTCTTTTTTTTATCATGGCGGTGGTTTTTCTGGGATGTTTTTCCATAATTAGGCCTTATGTCCATACCATACTTCTGGCCACGATTCTGTCCTTTGTGGTGAGCCCCATTCACCGGCGGATCGAAACCCGTTTCAATAATCGCAAAAACCTGTCCGCCTTTGTATCCTGCATTTTGCTTACCATTGTGGTTGTCATTCCACTGGTATTTCTCTTGTTTTCACTCATCCAGCAAGGCGTTTCATCGTTTAATGCCATGTATGACTGGATTGCGGCCGAAAAATACAAAATCATCATGGAGCATCACCTGACCATCAAGCTATATACCTGGTTGAACAACCAGCTTCCGGATATCCGGAAGATTTTCCCGGATTTGAAGATAGGACTTTTGCATGGCAAGCTGAAGCCAAA
>CAZWMY010000102.1:0-15293 GCA_964635025.1 uncultured Desulfobacula sp.
TCCTGCTTTTTGAGAGAGGCGCTCCTTAAGGCGGGGGAAAAAGGTAAAGACCTCTTCCATGGTTTTTTTTGCCGATTTCTGCATGGCTGAAAACTGGGCGCCCATTTCAAGATTTTCAAGGACGGTCATATTGGGGAAAAGCTGCCGGCCCTCGGGCACATGGCTTATCCCACCCTCTACAATACCGGATGAAGGGGTTCTGGTAATGTCCTTGCCGTCAAACAGGATGCTGCCGGTCTTGGGCCGCAGGATGCCTGAAATAGCTCTCACCAGTGTGGATTTCCCGGAACCGTTGGAGCCGATGACAGTGGTGATTTCACCCTTTTTTACATCAAGGGCGGCATTCCTCAAGGCCTGCATATCCCCATAATACACATCAATATCATGCACTTTTAGCATTGATAAACTCCTTTCCGAGATAGGCTTCGATCACGGCCTCATTTTGAACCACCACATCGGGTTTGCCCTCGGCAATTTTTTGTCCGTAATTGATGACGATGACCCGGTGGGACAGCGCCATGACGCCCCGCATGACATGTTCGATCATTAAAATGGAAACCCCCTGGCTGTTGATCTCCTGAATCAGTTTGATCAATTCATCCACTTCTGTGGGATTGAGCCCTGCCATGACTTCATCCAGCAAAAGCAATCCCGGCTTTGTGGCAAGCGCCCGGGCCAGTTCCAGCCGTTTTCGCAAGGGCAGGGGAAGCCCCTTGGCCTCCGTGTTTTTCATTTTTTCCAGGCCCACAAAATCAATAATCCTGTGCGCCTCTTTTTGTGCCTTGACAACGGAATCTTCCCGAAGAAGAGCGCCCACCATTACATTGTCCAGAACAGAGATGGCAGGAAAAGGCCTTACGATCTGGAAGGTCCGTACCATCCCGAGGCGGCAGATTTCAAAGGGCAGTTTTTTTACAATGGATTGCCCCTTAAAATCGATTTTACCGGATTCAGGAGTTTCAAAGCCGCTGATACAGCTGAAAACAGTTGTTTTTCCGGCTCCGTTGGGTCCGATAAGCCCTAAGATTTCACCGGTTTCCACTTCAAAAGAAAGATTATTGACGGCAACAAGGCCGCCGAATTTTTTGGTCAGGTGTTGAATGCAAAGAATTGCCATGTGCGTTATTCCTTAATCTTTTGAGAGAAGCGGTTTCAGCCATTTTTTAACATATACGATAATACCTTTGGGCATAAACAAGACCACCAGAATGGTAATAATACCGTAGATGATGAGATGAAGCCCTTCCATGCCGCCTTTGGCAAAATACGCCCTGGAAACTTCGGATAAGGGGGTCAGGATAAAAGATCCCAGAACCGGGCCGAAAAGGGTTCCAAGTCCCCCCACAATGGGCCTCAGGATCAATTCGATGTTCAGGGCCATGCCGAACATGGTGTTGGGATGAAGATAATAAATGTAATTGGCATAAAAGCAACCCCCAAGCGAAGTCATAAAAGCGCTGAGGGCAATGGCGAACATATTGTATTTAAAGGTGTTTACGCCGAGAGCCTTTGCCGCCTCTTCATCTTCCCTGATGGCTGTCATAAACCTTCCTGCCTTTGATGTTTCAAGGATACGGACGACAATGAGAGACATCACCATAAACCCAAGGGAGATATAATAATAAGGGATATTCCCCTTGAATTGGAAATTTTTAAAAGAGGGGTTAAAATCTATAAAGATCCCGGAAAATGACCCCAGGGCATCGATATGGGATACGATAAGACGGGTGATTTCGGCAAAAGAAATTGTCAAAATGACAAAATAAACCCCGCGAAGACCGAATCTGAAACCGAGAAATCCTAAGAATAAACCGGTTAAAGAGGCGAGGACTCCTCCGGCAAGCATCCCGATCCAGGGACTCAGACCGTATCTCTGGGCTAAAAATACGGAAGTATAGGCGCCGATTCCGACATAAAGGGCATGACCCAGGGAAATATGCCCGGTATACCCGGTAAGGACATTCCATGACTGGCCCAGATAGGCGTAATAATACATCATGATGAAAATACCCAGCATATATTTACTGAGCATCAGGGGAAGCACTAAAAGCACGGCCAGGATAAGCCCTAAGAAAATATAGGTTCGGTTCATTTTTTCCCCCCAAACAGCCCCTGGGGCCGAAACAGGATAATAATGATCAGAAGGGTGAAACTGACCACCTGTTTTAATGTGGCCGGCAATACCAGCGTGGAAAGGGATTCTGCAACCCCCAGAACAAGCCCTCCTGCCATGGCGCCCGGTAGATTTCCCATACCGCCGAGAATCACCACGATAAATGCGGCAGTGGTAAAATCATGGGCGATGTAGGGAGAGATGGGCATAATTGGCACCAGAAGGCATCCGGCTGCAGCCGTGGCCGCCGCTCCGAGACCAAAGGAGACATTATAGATCCGATCCACATTGATGCCCACGAGGATGGCGCCGGTCCGGTTGTCCGATGCAGCTCTGATCCGCTTTCCCATGGTGGTTTTTTTCAGAAACAAAAAAATCAGGCCGGTGATGAAAATGGCCAGGGTAAAGGCAATGATCCGGGAAGTATCCACCATCACAGGCCCCAGCCATATGCTGTCAAGACCGAGAGCCGTTTGAGGGCTTCTGTGGTCCGGCCCCCATAAAAGAAGGGCAATATTTTCAAGAATCAGTCCTGTAGAAACAAGCGGCAGAACCTGCATGGCCTCGGGGTAATCCAGTATCCGGTTGACCACCAGATACTGGATTCCATACCCAAGAACAAAAATAATGCCTGCCACTGCCACAAGAGAGACATAGGGATCAATCCCCAGAAGGACAAATATCCAGTATGAGGCGTACATACCCATGACCATGATCTGACCATGGGCAAAATTAATGACCCCCATGACACCGAAAATCAGGGAAAGGCCAAGGGCAATCAGGCCATACACTCCCCCCAGGAGGATTCCCTGGATCAACAGTTGAAGCGCAAGGGCAGAGTCCATATCCGTTTACCTTTCCCAGAGCTGGGGTGCGGGGAAGACGATTTTATCGGACTGGGCAAATTCTTTGGGCAGGACAATCTTGACCCGTTTTTGCAGATCCGGGTCTGGTTGAACCTGGATCAATGCTGTTAAAGCTCCTGTATTATCACCTTTTTCATTAAATTTGACCGGGCCGCCGACAAGCGGATGGTCTTTAAAATTGGTTTCTTTCAAGGCTTTCAGAATGGCTTCTCTTTTGGTTGATCCGGCCCGTTCCAAAGCATCGGCAATGACCAGCGGTCCTGTATAGGCATAGGCGGAATTGGTGTCCAGGTTTTTGCCCACCGCTTTCTGGAAAGCGGCATTGCCCCTTTGATAAACAGGGCTGGAAGGATTGATCCAGGGGACGTTGACCATGTTGAAATAGGCCAGCTTGTCCATATCTTTGACAAAATCCGGTTCATACCAGCCCGGGCTTCCAGGACCGTATATGCCCATGAGGGGGACTTTCTGTTTATAGAGTTCCCTTAAAAGGATAACACTGTCTCCGGGACGGGAAATCGGGAAAAGAATATCAGGTTTGGCTGCTTTTATTTTTGCCACTTCTGCGGACAAATCCTGGATTCCCAAGGGGTATTGGATTCTTTCGACTACTTTTAACGGAAGGCCTGAGGTCTCAAGCATTTTTAAGAACCCATCCGACATTCCTTTGCCGAACGCATCGCCGACATTGGCGACCACTGCGGTGACCGGGGTGACACCGGAGGTCTCGATCAGGGTTTTATAGTATTTGAGAGCACCGCCGACCAGACCAACATTTGTAATAAAAATCCGAAATACATGCTCGTAGCCTTTCTGGGTGATGTCATCAAGGGAGGCAACATCGATCACAAAGGGTACCTGGCGCTGTTCTGCCAATGTGGCAATGGCCATGGCCACATCGCTCTGGAAAGGCCCCAAAAGAATGGATGCCCCGTCTTTGATAAGACGGTCGGCTTCCTGCCGGCCCACTTCTGCCTTGCTTTCGCTGTCTCCAAGCAGGAGTTCAAGTTTAGCGCCGCCCATGGATTTGATCCCGCCATTGGCATTGATATACTCAACCGCAAGCTGGTTACCCAGACGGGTTCCCTGTCCGATAACGGCCAAAGGCCCGGTCACCGGCTGGATGGAGCCTATTTTAATGGTTTCCGGTGCTGCGTGAAGAAAGCTTGGAACACCAAAGGTCGATGCTGCAATCCCAATTCCCGCAGCTCCGGAGAGCTTTAAAAAAGTTCTTCGGTCAATACTCTTTTGTTTCATGGTCTTGTCCTGCATTGGTTCCTCCTTTTAAGAAATGATGAATAAAATGAAGCCTTCCTTCCTTGTTATATTATTAGCCCATTCGTCAAAAACATTTTCTATCCTTGTGTAACCGGCAGAATATTTTCGGCAAATGGAATGACATAGCCTTTTCCTTTAAGGTTTTCATCATATTGGTCCAAGTTGTCGGTATATAAAAATCCCATGGATTCGGTATCGGATTTTGAAAAATCAGAAAAAAGGGTGACTTTAAACCGTTTGAGAATATCAATGGTTCTGAACGCCACATAGGAGGGCATGTCAAATTTTTCAACAAGCGCCCTCCCAAGTGCTTGGGGGTGTTCCCTGAAGTCTATCAGGGCTTTGGAGAACGTCTCATTTCCGGCGCCTTCACAACATTCTGCAACAAAAAGAATCTCCCCGCCTTCTTTTACAATATTGACGGCATTGAACAAGGCCTTGGTAGATTGGTAGAGCTGGCCGTCCGCTCTGTGGCCGCCGGCTGAAATGACGGCAAAATCCCCTTTCTTGGGAACTGGGATGCAGCAGACCTCATCGAGTTTTTTACAGCCTTTTATAAAAGTTTCATGCAAGGGCCCTGTATCCGCATAAAAAATATCGCCGGTTCCGCTTGCGGCAACCGCCACATAGGTGCAGGTTTTGTTTTCAAGAAACAAATTGGCGGCTTCGGTAACGTCCTCATTGACCGGGTTGCCCCAGAGTTTTGCCTGACGGGCCATGGGGTGTGGCGTGCCGTCTTTTTTAATGGCCAGGGAGTGATTTTTTTGAATGGTGTCATATCCGGCAATCCCCGGCACTATATATTTTCTGCCGCCGCCGAATCCGGCCACCATATGATGGAGAATCCCGCCAAAGATGATAATATGGTCTGCTTCCGCCCCTTCCTTTGTGATAAAGATCGGGGTTTTTTTATGGGTTTCACCGAAATAAACAAGACGGTCCTCATTTTTGTTGGCTGAGTTGAGAATCTCGACGTGTTGGGCAGAAAAGGTTCCGGCAAGCGAGGAAAACTGATCTTTTGTCATATCCTCATGGGTGCCTGTGGCAATGATGATGCGGATATTTTCCTTTGAGATTCCCATGTCAAAAAGGGTTTTGATTATTTCAGAAACAAAGACATCTCCCCTTGCCCAGAGTCTTGTATTATCCGGGATGATGACGGCAATCTGCTTATCCTTTATGCCTTCAGGGCTATGGGTCCGGATGCCGGTCGAAATTATTTCCCTGATCTTATCATGGCTGATGGCCGGTACTTTTCTTCCGATAATGATATCGCATACCTTTTCATCGGAAAGATTTATATCCAGGGTTGTCCGGCCCTTTTCCAGTTTGATTTTCATGTCTGTTTCAAAGCCGCATAAATAAGGGCCACAGGGTGCAGAACCGTGAGACCGTCTGATTTATCCAGATTGCCGGCAAGGTTCATCCTGCAGACCGGGCAATCCGTGAGCCAATGGGTAACCTGTAAAGCTTTTACAGATTCGATTTTTTTGTCAACCATTTTTTTTGAAACTTCCGGGTATTCATAAAAAAAGGTTCCGCCCCCACCGCAGCACTGGTCAAAATCCGGTGTTTGCTTATAGGTTACTGTAGGCAGGCCCTGAAGGAGTTTTTCGGCAATGCCGTGGGACTGAAATGTATTTTTGGTATGGCAGGGGGCGTGATAGGCAACGGATAATTTTTCTTTGATATTTGTTCTGAACCGAAGACGATCGACATGCAGGTTTATAAAAGAAAGGATATCCATTACCTTGGGAGCAATTTTTTGTGCACCGGCCAGAAATTCATCCTGGGGCTCAAAAATGCGTGAGTATTCATTTTTAAGTGCTTCCCCACAGGTGGAGCAGTCCACAAGGATTGCCTCTGCCTCAAGTTTTTCCAAGGCCTTGATATTGGTCTTGATATTTTCCAAGGCCTGATCTTTTGCGCCATGGAATAACAGCGGAATGGAACAGCAGGTTTGGTCCTTGGGAATGATAATCTCATACCCCATGTGTTTTAAAACCCCGATGGTTGCCGATCCTGTATCCTCATAAAGATAATTGGTGGCACAGCCGGTAAAATAGATCACCCTTCCGGCAGATTTGCCTTTGGGAAGAACAATTTCATCATGGGTTTTTCGGAACGGTGCAGCATTTAGTCCGGGAAAATTTTGTATGGGAATATTGCCGAGTTTGAATTTTTTGGCAAGAGCTTCCGGAATGATTTTTTGACCAGCCCTGGCAATCCCTGCCCCGAACCCGGTTCTGTATTCCCTGGCCAGAAGATAAATCAGGCTTTTAATGGCCGGGGCCTCGCCATGGGCTTCCACCATTTTTTTTCTCATTTCCATGAATTTTGAATAATGATCAATGCCGGACGGGCAGTTGGCGGTGCATGACCCGCACATGAGGCATTTGGATATGATTTCCTTTAAAAAAGGGGATGATGCAAGGGTTTCATGATCATGGGCTTTTATCAGATGCAGCTTGGCCCTGGGCGAGACCTGTTCTTCTTTCAGAATTTTATAGACCGGGCAGGCATTCAGGCAGAGTCCGCATTTTCCGCAATTCTGGAGGGCTTTTTCTTTCATACAAATTTTCCAGGGTTGAGAATGCCGTCCGGATCAATGGCCTGTTTGATTTTTTTCATGAAATCATTGGTGTGCTGATTCATCACAAGGGGAAGATAGGCAGCCTTGGCAAGCCCGATCCCATGCTCGCCGGACAAGGTGCCGTTAAGATCAGCTGCAGCCTTGAAAATTTCTGCAAAGGCCTTTTCCACCCGTTGCCATTCTTCTTTATTGGATTTGTCGGCCGGAACCATGGGGTGCATATTGCCGTCTCCGGCATGGGCCAGGACGCCTACCCGAAGTCCATACCGGTTTGTGATCTCAATGATTCTCCGGGTCATCTCCGGCACTTTGCTGACCGGCACGGTCACATCTTCGGAAATAATATCCGGGGCGAGTTTGGCAAACACGCCGTAGGCAGAGCGTCTTGCCGTCCATAGCTTTTCCCGTTCAATTTCGGAAGCAGCTTCCTGGATGGTAAGGGCATTGTTTTCCCTGACTTTTTCAATGATTTTTTTCATTTCTTTGTCACAGGCTTCTTTGACCCCGTCGATCTCGATGAGAAGAGTGCCTTCTGCTTTTCTGTCAAGGCCTAAATTTGCCGTGTCTTCGATGGCATTCAGGGTCAGTTTGTCCATGAGTTCCATGGCAGCAGGCAGGATGCCGGACCCGATGATGTCTGTGACGGCTTTGGCCGTATCGTCAAGGTTGTCAAAGGTCACCATCAGGGTTTTGACGGCTTCAGGTTTTGGCAGAACCTTTAAAATGGCTTCCGTGATAATCCCGAGAGTCCCTTCCGACCCGCAGAAAAGCGAAGACAGTTTATACCCGGTGACATCCTTTACATTCCGGCTGCCGAACCGGATGATGTCACCCGAGGCCAGAACCACTTCAAGACCCAGGACATAATCAACCGTGACGCCATATTTCAGGCACCTCGGACCGCCTGCATTTTGGGCGATATTGCCGCCGATGGTGGAAGAATTCATGGAACCCGGATCAGGCGGATAAAAAAAGGAGAAAGGAGAAAGCGCTTTCTGAACATCGGCATTGATTACTCCCGGTTGCACAATGATGTACCGGTCCCGGGTATTGACCTCAACAATGGCGTCCATTTTTGAAAAACAAAGTACAATGCCGTGTCTGAGCGGAATAGGCGCCCCGCAGACACTGGTTCCGGCACCCCGGCCCGTGACAGGGATTTTGTATCGGGACGCAATTTTTAATATTTCAGACACCTCGGCCGTTGTTTTTGGAAATATCACGGCATCGGGAAGGGATTCTTCCACAAAGGCATCATAGGAATAACAGGCCAGTTCTTCGGGTCGGTCCAGATACCCGGCTTTACTGACAATCCGGATTAATTCGTTTTTGACCTCGGTGTTCAGCATAACCCTCCTTTATCAGGAATAAAAACCAAAAACAGTCAAACACACAAATTCAGCAGCAGGTGATGAAATCCCATAATGAGATCGAAAATCAGGATAAGACCTCAATAAAATATTTGTTTACTGGTTGTCAACTTTTTTATTCAGATTAAAAATTATATTCATAAAAAAATATCAAAATATGCCGCAATGATTGGCTATTAACAGGTTTTGCGATCTCAGGATCTATTTTCTGATCAGGAAACTTTTCCATCAATCAACATTGGTTGAATCCGTATGCCCGATGGCTGCAAATTAATCTCAACCGATGAATTACACTTCCAATTATTTCTTGTTATGATAACATCATTGAACCAATGGTTGATTAAAACGGTTTGGAACAGTCAGGTCTTAAAAATCCATTTTATTTAAAGGCTGAGCAAATGACTAAAAAGACAAAGAATCTCAAATCCGATCAATATCATTATACCCCAGAAAGATTCTTTTCAGGGGACGAAATTGATAATATAGCCAAGGACCTGAATATATCTGCCGGTCTGATTCAGGAACAATTATTTAAAAGCATTGATTATTCTCAATTCATTTTCAGAATCGCTGAAATTTTAGAGGTTACCAATGTTGAAGCCTTAGACATCACCCAAGACCTGTTTTTTGACGACAGGCTTTCCGCCTTTAAAAAAAATGAATTGGTCCAGAAAATTAAAAGAAAAGAAAAAATTACTCATAAAAATTTTTCCGGGTTAAAAAGAAATAATTTTTCTGCATTCGTAAAAAAAATTACCTTATCAACTGATGATCAATTAAGACAAAGAAGAATAGGATATGCTTTTCTGGATTCTGTCTTTTTCGATTTAAATGAGAAAAACAACCTTTTTTCAAGCAGATTAATTAAATTGGTTGATAAACAGGCAGATGATATTTCTGCTCGTTCTCAACTGATCTCAATCCTGGAAAAAAATTCGTTTTCACTGGCATCAAGGGATCTGACAAAACTTTATTGTGACAAGAGAGCCAGCGCATCTTTTCAAACCTATCGAAAAGGCAAAAATTACCCCATATTAGGCGATTTATATTGGAATACGTCTTTAGGAATTCAAAACAACCGGGTATCAACCCTGCCTCAAGGCGTAACCTTGGTTTCAACAAGCCCTGATCCTCAAACAAATTTTGGGTATCTCTTCAGCATGGAGGAAAAAAAGCATCTTGAGCATTATTTCAAATGTGTGATGGCTTCAGAAATAAAAAAAGGAAATTGTTTTGAAAACACGGTTGAGCAGTTCAACCGGGCATTTAACGGCTTTACCATGCCCCGTGTGGATGAATATTTGACAAAAAAATTTGGGAAAAATTGGGATGGTCTTTCAGATGTGATTATAACCGGGATAGGCGGAAATGAAATGGTCGCCCATCTTATACAGACCTATGCCGGGTTATATAATTCAAAAATAAGGGTTCATTTGTTAACATTTCCCTCTAAATGGGCTGAAGAGATCGACAAAAAGATTAAATCATTTTTTAATGAAAAAAAGGAATTAAAGCCTGAGAATCTTGTTGTCATTGCCTTGTCCAGAAGCGGAAAAACCTATGAAACAGTTAAAACCTGTGAATTTATTGCCCAATGTTTTGGCCATATAAATCTGATCGGAGTGGCAAATGGAGGGCGGCTGGTTGAACTTGCAAAGCAGTACAAGGGGATTGCCGTTGATTTCCCTTTGGGTATTGCCGGAAGACTCTCAAGTTTTAATACGCCTGTTTTTTCATTGCCCATGGCAATTATAGACAGGCATTCCTCTTTTAAGATCAAAGAAAAATTTATAAAAGCCATTTTAAAATATGATGAAACATTATCATTAAAAAATCCAAACAATATCGCATGGGAGCTTGCCAAAAAAATATATTTGTCAGCCTATATTAATGGAATGAATTTAAAAATTTACCAAGGGTCAAATTCAAAAATGACCATGGCTTGTTTCAGACATATGGAGCAAGTGGTAATGGAAGGGATTAAACATAACATCAGTTGCATGTTGCCCAAATCCATGCCTGACGCAGCACATTTCAATATGGAACAAACATTGAAATTCGGAGAGAATTTTTATCATTTTTGGATCATTGAGAAAAATCCTCTGAAAGGGGAAAAAGCCGATATTTTAATAAACCGGTTAAATGTTAATGAGCAATTGTCCGTGCTGTTAAAAGGCCAATTTGAAAAAATTAAAATAAAATCTCCATTAGATATACTGCTTATTGATGATATTTACGACGTTGAAACCCAGGCGTTTATTTATAAGCTCATAGAAAATACAATGTATTTTTTGGCAAGATTACTGGGAGATGATCCGGAGGGGAATCCGGATGTGAAAGACGTCAGGGATCTGAGCAGTAAGGCGGAAGAAATTGTTTTAGACCATAAAATGAAAGGCAAATTTGATATTATTGATTTTTACTATGAACTTGAAAAGCCATCTTAGGCTTCAGATGGGCCTCAAAAAAAGCAAAATGAAAAAATGATTGAATGCTGGATAAACTGATAGATATACTTTCCGCAGAGAAAGGGGAAAAGAAACCTCAATTCGGAACTGAAAAGGAAAAGGCCGAGTATTTCAGAAGCTTGTGCAATGTCCGGCCCCCGCAACCGGTCAGTGCAGAATTTCTTGAATTGCAGGATCAATACCTGAAGGCGGAATCTTTAAAACGCGGAATTGTTGATGCCACAGATTTTGTGTACCAGGATGCCGTTGCCCTGTGGCAGGGGGATATCACCCGGCTCAACAGCGATGCCATTGTCAATGCGTGCAATTCAGCTCTGCTCGGGTGTTTTCATCCGCTCCACAACTGCATTGACAACATCATCCATTCAAGGGCCGGAGTCCAGGTCAGGCTGGACTGTGACAGGATCATGCAAGGATCGTATCTGCCAAACGGTGAGGTGGTGGTGACACCTGCGTATAATTTGCCCAGCCAGTATATTTTTCATACGGTCGGGCCTGTTGTGCAAGACGGGAAGCCTTCCAAAGAAAATGAAGCTGACTTAAAAAAATGTTATCTTTCCTGTCTGGATAAGGCCGGGGAAATGAATCTCAAGACCATTGCCTTTTGCTGCCTGTCCACCGGCGTATACGGCTATCCCAAGCATCTTGCGGCAAAGGCTGCGGTGGATGCGGTCAGAGAATGGCAGGACAGGAACCGTGATTTGAATATTATTTTTAATGTTTTCCTGGATGAAGATAAGCATCATTATGAACACGAATTATCAAGATAAACTGATATGGGCAAGAAAAGCCGTCAAAGAGGCGGATGCGATTTTGATCGGAGGCGGTGCCGGGCTTTCCGCAGCTGCAGGCCTGGTATACGGCGGCGAACGGTTTTATGCCAATTTCAAAGAATTTATCGATCATTACGGCATGATGGACATGTATTCGGCAGGTTTTTATCCTTTCAGGACCCAGGAAGAAAAATGGGCATACTGGTCACGGCATATTAAGTTGAACCGGTTTGATCCTGAGGCCGGAGTGGTCTATCTCAAATTGTTTGCACTCGTCAAAGCTAAAGATTATTTTGTGATCACCACCAATGTGGATGCCCAGTTCTACAAATCAGGTTTTGATCCGGAAAAGGTCTTCTGTGTTCAGGGGGATTACGGCAAACTGCAATGCGCCAAAAGCTGTCATCAAAAACGCTATGACAATGAAGATCTTATCCGGCAGATGGTGTCGGAACAAAAAGGCTGCAAAATTCCTTCCCGCCTTATTCCCCACTGCCCGGAGTGTGGCGGGTTAATGGATTTGAATCTTCGCAAGGATTATGCGTTTATCCAGGATGAGGAATGGTATCAATCCAGTATGCGCTATACAGAGTTTCTTTCCCGCATTGGAAACAGAAAGCTCGTTCTTCTGGAACTGGGCGTGGGCTACAATACACCGGCCATTATCCGGTTTCCCTTTGAAGAGATCACCGCCCAAACCACCAATGGAACTCTGATCCGGATCAACAAGGATTATCCCGAAGCCGAAAAAAGGAATCGCCAAAAAACCATTGCCTTTGAAAACGATATTGCAGAAATCATGGATGTGCTGTAACAATAGTGGGTAACTGATGAAAGATAAATCGGCCGGGATCAAAAGAAAGGGAGGCAAACATGATAGAGATCATCAGAGCAGACCGTCGTCATTTTTCCGATTTCGGGTGGCTCAAGACCTATTGGCTGTTTTCATTTTCCAATTATTATGATCCGCATAATATCCAGTTCGGCGCGTTACGGGTATTCAACGACGATATCGTTGAACCGGGAATGGGTTTTCCCACGCATCCGCACGAAGAAATGGAAATCGTCACCCTTGTCCTTGAGGGAGAGATGACCCACAAGGACAGCATGGGCAATAAAACCGTTATAAGAGCCGGTGATGTGCAGCGCATGTCTGCCGGAACAGGGCTGACCCATTCCGAGTTCAATCTTGCCGCCATGCCAGTGCATTTTTATCAGATATGGATATTCCCGGACGAATCCGGGCTGACGCCGACGTATGATCAGAAAAATTACAGCCCGGCGAACTGGAAAAACTATATTTTCCCTGTGGCTTCAGGTCAGGGGAAACCCGGGGCCGTCACATTTCATACCGATGCCACCATCTATCGCTGTGATCTTGACGCACAAAAGGATGTAATCTTTGAGCATACCACAGGAAGACGTATTTTTATCTATATAACAAAGGGGTGTGTTCTTGCCAATGACAACAATACCCTCTTTGAAAAAGACCAGGCCAGAATCGACATTGACGTGCCGCTGATCCTGAAGGCAAAAGAGCCGTCAGAATTTATCCTGATCGATGTGCCGTCCTGCAAAGGATGGGGATACAAGGCCGACACGCTCAAAGGAAAGAAACCATGAGGAGAAATACAAATGAAAGATTATTTATATGAAACCTATACCGATCTTCTGGTGAAGCAGGAGGAGGCGCTGCTCTGGGTGACCCTCAACCGTCCTCAGCATTCCAATGCCTTCTCAGATGAGATGATTACAGGGCTTTGTCACCTTCTCAGGGAGGCAGACTGGGATGAAGACATCCGCGTGATCATCCTGACAGGAGCAGGCAAGGCATTTTGCGCAGGTGGTGACGTCAACGCCATGGAAGAAAAAACCGGCATGTTTGCCGGTGATCCGGAAGAACTCAGGCGGCGCTATACAAAGGGCATCCAGCAGATTCCCCTTACCATTGAGTCCATTCATACTCCATTAATCGCCATGGTCAATGGGGCTGCCATCGGAGCCGGTTGCGACCTGGCCTGCATGTGTGATATCAGAATGGGATGCACCCATTCCCGGTTTGGGGAAACCTTTGCCAAACTGGCCCTGGTGCCCGGCGATGGCGGCACCTTTTTTCTGCAAAGGGTTGTGGGGTTTGCAAAAGCCATGGAGCTCTCACTCACAGGCCGAATCATAACGGCTGAAGAAGCCCTTGCCCTGGGCATTCTAAATCACCTGGTGGAAGAGGGTGAGCTAAAAGAAAAAACAAAAGCCATGGCCAATACCATCGCAACCAACAGCCCCATTGCCGTGTCCATGATCAAGAAGGCCCTTCGCCAGGCCCGCACGGCAGAAATCAGCGGTCACTTGGATTTACTGGCTGCTTTTCAGGGCATCACCCAGCGGACAGAAGACCATTTTGAAGGGGTCCGGGCAATGAAAGAAAAACGTAAACCGAATTTTACAGGGCATTAATAGACCATCAAAATAGTTTTCTAAGATTTTCATTACTTTTTGAATTATTATTAAAATAATCATATAGTTTTATTGACATGTAATTTTCCCGTCATACCTTGAGCGTGTCAGAGATAATATAAACAAATGCTCACCATTATATGACGGAGGATTACCATGAGTAAAATTATCGGGATTGATCTTGGGACCACAAATTCCTGTGTATCCATACTTGAAAACGACAAACCCGTCGTGATCACCAATGCAGAAGGCGGGCG
Organism: uncultured Desulfobacula sp.; assembly: GCA_964635025.1. Lineage (GTDB taxonomy): Bacteria > Desulfobacterota > Desulfobacteria > Desulfobacterales > Desulfobacteraceae > Desulfobacula. The sequence continues at coordinate 14,173 of CAZWMY010000102.1, forward strand.
GACCACGCCCTCCATCGTGGCCGCAACAAAAAACGAAGAACGCCTCATCGGGCAGATTGCCAAACGCCAGGCCATCACCAATGCGGAAAATACCATCTTCGGGGTCAAGCGCCTCATCGGGCGGCCATTTGACTCTCCTGAAGTGCAAAAGGACATTGCCAATCTGCCGTATAAGATTGAAAAGGCATCCAACAACGGCGTAAAGATCAGGCTGCAAAATAATTTCCACACCCCGGCCGAGATATCATCCTTTATCCTGGCTCATCTGAAAAAAACAGCCGAGGATTTCCTGGGCGAAACAGTCACGGATGCCGTCATCACAGTTCCGGCCTATTTTGACGACAGCCAGCGCCAGGCCACCAAGGATGCAGGCAGGATTGCAGGGCTCAATGTCCTAAGGATCATCAATGAGCCCACGGCTGCAGCTCTTGCTTATGGGCTGGACAAAAAAAAGGAAGAAAAGATAGCCGTGTTTGACCTTGGCGGCGGAACGTTTGATATCTCCATTCTCGAAATCGGGGACGGGGTGTTTGAAGTCAAATCCACCAACGGAGACACCCATCTGGGCGGAGAAGACTTTGATCTGCGCATTATGGATTTTTTGGCGGCTGAATTTAAAAAAGACCAGGGCATTGACTTAAGAAATGATACCATGGCCCTGCAGCGTCTGAAAGAAGCTGCGGAAAAGGCAAAGCAGGAATTGTCTTCTTCCATGGAAACCGATATCAACCTGCCCTTTATCACGGCGGATGCAAGTGGGCCCAAACATCTGAACATCAAACTGACCCGGGCGAAACTGGAGTCCCTGGTTTCGGACCTCATGGCAAGGCTTGAAAAACCCTGCGTTACGGCGGTGAAAGATGCCGGGATGAAATTTTCCGATATTGCGCGGGTTCTCCTGGTGGGCGGCATGACAAGAATGCCGGCGGTCCAGGATCTGGTGGAAAAAATCTTTGGGCAGGAGCCGGATAAAGGCGTTAACCCGGATGAAGTGGTAGCCATGGGCGCTGCCATCCAGGGCGGCATACTGAAAGGGGATTTAAAAGATGTCCTGCTTTTGGGAATCACCCGGCTGTCCCTTGGTAATGAAACCCCGGGACGCGTCAAGACAAAACTGATTT
>CAZWMY010000103.1:0-14993 GCA_964635025.1 uncultured Desulfobacula sp.
TAATATTCGCTCAAGCCAGAGCTTCCTATGGCAAAGTTACTTGCGATTACCCTGACAATATAGCTATATTGGCTTGAAAAATATTGTCTTCATGGGAAAAATGCTTTATTTTGTGCCATAGAAAATTTGTCATATCCTTTATATGCTAAATTAAAATATATACTGAAATACTTAAGGGAAAATAAATGAGTATCAAAATACATATCCACGTCACCCACCGCTGTCATACCAATAGCGAGAAAACTATTGAGGTTGAAGGAGATACAGTGAGAAAAGCGCTCGAAAATTTCGTGGCGCAATATCCGGGAATGAAAAAAGAGCTGTTTGATAAAAATGGAAAACTGCTTCACTATATTGAAATTTATCTGAATAATGTCAGCACCTATCCGGGAGAACTTGAAAAGCAGCTAAAAGACGGGGATGAACTCCAGGTCATCACTTTTCTTGCCGGCGGCTGATGTGTAAAATCAGTCGGTTTCATTCTCTTGATAACCTGTTGAAAAGGCTTTTGGTGTTGATTTTGATAAAAATAGCCGCTAAGATGAAATATTGTAATCATTTTGGACCCTTATGCCGAAAAGAAAATAGAGGTCAATAGATGGAGCCCGCCACTCAACATAAAGTGCTTATTGCCGATGACGATGACATGGTCGGCAAGGCCATTGCCCGTGTGCTTTTGAATGAAGACATCGTCTTTGTGTTTTCAGACAATGGAGACTCGGCCCTGGAAGAAATCAAAAACCGGAAAACGCCATTCTCCATCATTATTGCAAATCAAGGCCTAATCGGGATTAAAGGGGTGACACTTCTTGAGTATGTAAAGCATCATTCTCCTGAAAGCAGCCGGTTTCTCATGGGAACCTATTCTGAATTTTCAACCCTGATTGATGCCGTTAACAAGGATCTGGTTCAACGATATATCGTCAAGCCGCTGAAGGATGAAAATTTTTTAAATGCCGTCCGGTTCGGCATTAAATTTTTTGAATCTTTTTTTGAAAACGAAAAATTGCTGAATCTTGCCAAAAAGCAGAACAGCCAGTTGTATGAGCTAAGCTGCAAGTTCATGGAAGATGCCACTATCCATACAAAAAAGAACCATGAACTGGATGGGGAAATCGACATCCTTGAAAAAAAAATCCAGGCTCTTTTGGCCCCGAAACCTTCCGGTCAAAGATTTATTCTGGACACGATTGAATCAGGGATTAAAAATGACCAGGGAATTGATCCCCAAAAAGTGCAAGCGCTTTTTTCCTGCATCATAAAAAACCTTTATCATGGGTTCAACACCCTTGCCCGTGAAAAAGGATTTGAGATGCCGCCAATAAAAGGGGGAACCCCCTGATGGGAAAATTCAAGCCTAAACTGATCCTTCTTGACAGTCATCAGACGGTTCGTGATCACGCAAAAGAAATCTTAACAAAAGCCGGTTGGGATGTATTTTGTGAAGAAACGCCACATAATGCCTTGAATATGCTTGAGCAGTCCAAAGAATATTTATTTGCATTGTTCATCAGCAATTGCAAACTGCCGGAAATGGAAGGCGATGACATATTGGAAAAAGTAAAATCCATTTCTCCTGTGACAAGAAGAATGCTGATTGTCCCATTTGACCGGACCGACATCCTGATCAGTGCGGTGAACAAAGCAGAAATCCACGCCTGCATCACCTTCCCGTTCAAAGATGAAGACCTCATCGCCCAGGCCGGGAACTGTTTTAAACAATTCAAGGCAGTTTTGAAACGGCAACGCCTAAAACGCGTTACCGCTCACCAGAATAAGCAGATGCTTAAAATTGCTCAAAAGCTAAAAAAGAAGGATGACGCCTATAAAGAGCTGATTGACGGAAAAAAAACAAAGAAGCTGATGTTGATATCAAAACTTGAAAAAGAAAAACGGCGGCAGGCTCCCGGTTTAAGTGCCTGTCTTTCAGATGTACTGGTGAAAAAGGATATCAACACCACGCCGGATGATTATTACAATGAATTTCTCTCGATTTTTGACTCCGTTAAAAAACTCTTTGATAAAGCAATCCTTCATCATCAGTCAGAGACAATACCGCTGAACCTGAAGGATATCATGATTCAGGAAAAAGAAGAGGGAAAAACAATTGGGGGAATTGAACCGGTTTCTGACGGTCTTATGGAAGCAATTCTAAAAACCGTGGTCCCGGATTCGGCAGTTCCGGCAGACCGCCTGCAGGAGAGCCTTGCCGAATCGGACAGCACCAACACGGAAAAGGTTGATCATCCCCTTGACACCTATTTTGAAATAACGGTTTCAGACAGCCGGACAAAAGCGTATATCAAAAAAATCAAAGAATTTGACGACAATTGCCCACCCCCGGCAGTGCAGGATCTTCTGGAATTTCTCATGCAAAAGCAGGTTTTATACGGCCTGCTTGATAATTCAGCCATTGGAACCTGGATATCAGATTCTTTTGCCGAAAAAATCGTTATTGCCCGGGGAGAGAAGCCGGTTTACGGGCAGGACGGAAAAATAGACTACTATTTTCAAACCGATTTTACAAATCCTGGAAAAATCAATGAAGACGGTACCATTGATTTCAGAGACAGGGGCAATATCCCCTATGTCCATAAAGGCGATCTTCTTGCAGAAAAGACCCCCCCAAAAGAAAGCCAGCCCGGAGTCAGCGTCACAGGCAGTCCCATTCCCGTGGAAAAAGCAGCTGATCCTGTATTTCTTGCCGGTCCGGGAACTGAATTGACAGAAGATAGGCTTGGTGTCCGTGCCGTCATCGACGGCCAGCCCCATCGAGACGCCCTTGGCACCATAACCGTAAACTCTGATCTGATTATCCCCGGCGATGTTGATTTCAGCACCGGAAATATTGATTTCAAAGGAAACATCATCGTCAAGGGAGCAGTGCGGGAAGGATTCATTGTCAGGGGTATCAATCTGACGGCAAACGAGATCCAGGGAGCCACCATCGACCTGTCCGGTGATTTGAATGTTTCCGACGGGGTCAGGTCTTCCAAAATTTCCTTTCACGGCAATATGTATGCAAAATATCTGAATTATTCCATTGTCAAAGGCTTTGGAAACCTTGTCATACAAAGGGAAATCTTTGGCTCGGATATTCTTCTGAGCGGAAACTGCCAGAACCCGTCCGGCCATATTATCTCCTCACAGATCTCTGCCAAGCTGGGCATTGAGGCCGGTAAAATCGGGAGCCCGGTTTCAAAACCCTGCAAACTGAAAGTCGGGGTCAGCACCCATACTGAAGTATTGAAAACTGAAATGGATGAGGCGCTTGAGGCTTTGGCCGAAAAATCACAACTCCTGAAGATGGAAATCAAAAAGCTTGAAGACCAGGATCAGACCCTTTACCGGGAAATATCTGAAAAGGCCCATGTCCAGGACAGGACTCAGCTGGAAATCAAAGAATTGAAAAAGGGTCTGCCGGATCTTGAAAAATCAGGCGACCTTAAAAAACTTCAGGAGACGGCCGATTTGATCCGAAAACTTCTTGACCGGGCCAAGCTGGCCGAAAAGGCATTGAACGCAATTTTTGAAACCCAGGACAAGCTTGCCGCTCAAATTGAAAAGCTCAAAACCGACATGGCCCGCATTGAAGGGAAAGCCAAGGCCCTTACACTCGAAAAACAGGCCCTGGCTGATTTTTCAAACAAAGACATTCCTGAAGCGGTTCTCAAGGTCGGTAAAACCATCACGGTGGATACGATTGTAAAAGGGCCCCACTCCTCCATTGTGTTGAAAGAAGACCGGGCCAGGTGCAAAATCCATGAGATCACGGTCAATGAAAATAATATGAACTACCATGAAATGATTATTTCAGATCCGTAGATACCGGCTTAAATGCCAGGAGTTCGAAATTTAAAAATCAACTCAATATATTAAAAAAAACTCTCTGAAACAATTGCTATTGATGCTGGTTTTAGTTCATATAGTTGAATCTAACAGGCAGACTAAAAGACCCATCGATAATCCATATTTCGTAGCCCCAAAATCTGAGGGCCCTATGAAATAGCCTCATTTATAACCTTACTCAGCTCATCCCTGGTTGCAGGTTTTTTAATAAAGCCGGAAAAACCATAGTCCCTGAAATTGGTAACTACCGGATCATCGGAATAACCGGTGATAATTATCCCCTTAACATCGGGATCAAGCTCAAGAAGTTTTTTCATGGTTTCTTGACCCCCCATTCCGATTTTATTGGTTAGGTCTAAGATTACCAAATCAAAGGGTTCTTTTGATTCCATGGCCTTTGTATAAATTTCGAGGGCCTCTTTCCCCTCGGCGCAGGTTTCAACAGCATACCCTAATCTATTAATGATCTGACCAATAAAAGCCCTGATTGCTTCTTCATCATCCATTAAAAGAATTTTTTTTGTTCCGGCAGCTGGTTTTCTAGCAAGCTCGTGTTCTGTCTGTTTTTTCTTTAGGTTTTGGAACTCATGATTTTTGAAAGAGAAGGCCGGCAAATAAACCGAGAAGGTCGATCCTATCTGTGGTTCAGAGTCAACATGGATTAATCCATCGTGTTTTTGAACGATGGAATAACAGACCGTGAGCCCGAGCCCCTGTCCCTTACCCGTTCCCATATCTTTAGTTGAAAAATAGGGATCAAATATTTTGTCCAGGTTTTCTTTTAATATTCCGCATCCCTGATCTTTGAAAGATATTCTAATATATTCACCCTGATTTAATTTCAGGTGCCATTTTTCGGGGATATCAACATTTTCGCATGATACCGTGAGCTGTCCATTATTGTTCATTGCTTCTTTCGCGTTAACGACTATATTACGGACCACCTGTTTGATCTGGCCTTCATCAATATATACCTGTCTGATATCATCAGGTATGGAAATTTCCGGTATAATATTGGACCCTCCCAATGTTGAAAAAACCGTATCTTTTAGCAAACCATTGATGGGCATTCTTTTTTTAACCGGATCACCCCCTTTTGAAAAGGTAATCAGCTGTGCGGACAATTCCTTTGCCTTGATACATGCCTTTTCGGCTTCCTTGAGATATTCAGATATTTCGGTATCAGGTTTCAAATCATCCAGAGCCAGAGAAATATTTCCCATCACCACATACAGAAGATTGTTAAAATCATGGGCAATTCCACCAGCAAGGGTTCCAACGGATTCAAGTTTGTGAGCCTTATAGAGTTCTTTCTGCAAATTCTCTTGTTTTTTTTCCACCTGCTTACGTAAGGTGATGTCCTGGAAAAAACCATAGATCCTACGATTTTCTTTGTCCGCCTGTCCTATGACATGAACACTTCGAAGGTTATCTTTGGCTGTTATGATTTCCAGCTCCAGATCAAACGGCTCTCCATGTTCGATAGCCTGTTTCACCGCTCGCTCAATAATGGGCCGGGAATGGGGGGTATAGAAACTGACTCCTTTTTCCACTGTCGGGCCGAACGTGGAATCCACTTCATGGATTCGATAGGTCTCTTCTGTCCAAGTCTGTTTTCCGGTATCAATATTGAATTCCCAACCGCCCACTTTCCCAATTTTTTCTGTTTCGTTGAGCATATCCTTTATGCGTTTCAACACCTCTTCCGTCTGCTTTCGTTTGGTGATGTCTCGTGCAATGCCATTGACCCCAATCATATGGCCTGATTTGTCATACAAAGGCGTGGATGCCCATAACATATTGAAAATTTCACCTGTCCTGCTTACCTGACGATTTTCAATTGAACTGGATTTTATTTTGTTTTGAATCCAGCCATCGAAAATTTGCTTGGTCATTTCACGATCATCTGGATGGATAAAGTCAAATGCCGACAAACCAATACATTCTTCCGGCTTTAGCCCGAAAATTTTTTCAGAAGCTTGATTGATAAAAATAAATTTTCCTTCATGGTCAACCCTGCTAACAAGGTCCTCTGTCCCCTCAACCAATACACGATACCCTTCCTCGCTTTCCAGCAATCTGGCTGCCAGATTTTTACTTTCGGAGATAGCAGCAGCAAGAATCAACCCTGCAGGCGTTATAATGATGATAAGGGTTTGAATGATTAATAGGCTTCTTTTTAAGTCACCAATAATCAATCCTGATCCGCCGAAGCCATGGATGGTGTCCCACAGCAGAATGATTGAGAAAGCAAATATGGTGGTTATGGTCCCTCTTGGACCAAAACGGAGCGCCGCCCAGATCAGAAGTGGGAAAATAGAGTAAAAGTGAAGGTACTGATGAGCTTCTGATGGATAGAAAGGCAACGGGTACAACATAAAAACCACTATGCCGGCAAAAAGAACACCTATTTCGAAAACTCGATATGGAAATATCGATTTCAGGGGAAAAGGGACGGCCGTCCAAGCAATAATGACCGGTGTTATCATTATAATCCCCAACCCGTCGGCCACCCACCAGACAACCCATGTGTCAAAGAAAGGGGCTTCAAAGAAAAAAAACGGTACAGCCGCTCCCAGTGAGGCAGTGATACCATTGCTCAAGACCGCAATGCCACAGAGAACAAGAACCTCTTTGATATTTGTAAATGTTATCTTTGATTTAAAAAAATATGAAAATATCCATGCACCCAGAGCAGGTTCAATGCTGTTGGCCAAAGCAAAACACAAACTTACGGGCAGGGTGTTTCCGCCAGCCATATTGCCCGCTGCATTCGTTGAAAAAATAACCAGAAGCGTCACAGCCCATTTCCGCTTTTCAGTCAAAAGCAGGGCTGCCAGTGCAACCCCGCTTGGAAACCATATGGAGGCGATGCCTTCCGGCTTTACTGCAAACAGGATTCCAATTCGAACAGCAATGAAATAGACAAATGCGATTAAAGCTGCCCGGAAAAATTCTATAAAAAATTCATTGCTTCCGGGTGGCTGTTTTTTGCAGGACATTGGTTTGTACAAGGCCATTTGGATCTCCTTTGATATGGAGTAGAAACATAAATATGCCAGAGATGGGGTCAAACTCCTGAATCAATGCGGATTTTCATCATCCGCTTTATTCAAAATTCTTCGTACCTTAGCGGCAAGATTGGATCTTGAAAAGGGCTTTTGTATAAATGTGATGCTTTCACTCAATACCCCCTTCTGGTCAATAATATCGGCGGTATAGCCGGACATGAACAAAATCTTGATATCCGGATAAAGCTCCGCCATTTGGCCTGCCAGTTCTTGGCCGTTCATTTCGGGCATGATCACATCGGTCATGAGCAGGTTGATCGTTCCTGAATGCTCACGAGCCAGCCGTATGGCGTCTCTTGGGAATGCGGCAGCAATGACGGAGTAGCCAAGCCGTTCGAGCATAATCTGGGTCAATCTCAGGATAGATGGCTCATCCTCCACCAGCAAGATGGTTTCATTGCCCCCTGGGACGGATTCTTCAGAAAGATTAATTTTGGATATTTCCTGGGTGGCACTGTGCCGGGGAAGATAAATTTTGAAGCTGGTTCCCTCACCTGATTCACTGTATACATCAATGAACCCATTGTTTTGTTTGACAATGCCATATACTGTTGCAAGACCAAGACCCGTGCCTTTACCCATTTCCTTGGTGGTGAAAAAAGGCTCGAACAGGTTATTCAAAGTTTCTTTATCCATGCCGCAACCGTCGTCACTCACCGACAGCAGGACAAAGTCGCCTTGCACAAAACCCACATGATTCTCACAATAAGCTGAATCAAAACTGACCATTCCTGTTTCGATAGTCAGCTTACCCACATCTGTAATGGCATCTTTTGCATTGATGCATAGGTTGGCCAGGATCTGATCAATCTGGGATGGGTCCATTTTTAAGGGCCACAGGCTCTCGGCCGGTTTCCAGATCAGATCGATGTTTTCTCCGATGAGCCGCTGCAGCATGGCCATCATTTGTTTGATGGCCTGGTTCAAATTGATCACTTTGGGTTCTATGATTTGTTTTCTTGCAAATGTCAGCAATTGCCTTGTCAAATCGGCTGAGCGTTGAGCAGCGCAAAGGATTTCTTGAAGATTGTGATGAAGCGGTTCGGATGGATCAATCTCATCCATGGACACCTGTGTATAGCCGAGAATCAAGGTGAGCATGTTGTTGAAATCGTGGGCCACGCCACCGGCCAGACGGCCTATGGATTCCATCTTCTGTGCCTGCAGGAGCTGGGATTCAAGTTTGATTTTTTCTTTTTCAGCGTTTTTGTGTTCAGAAATATCCTGAATGAAAGCCAAAAATTGTCTACCTTCAGGCCGATACTGGACGCTTACTTCAACATCAAAAACCGTTCCATCTTTGCGGCGATGACGGGATTCGAAACGGTCTTTGCCGTGATTCAATATTTTTTGAATATGGGCAGCCGTATCTTCTTGTGATTCTATGTCTTCTATATCTCGAACGTTCATTGACAGCAGCTCCTGCATGCCATAACCGCTCATTTGACAATAGGTTTCATTCACCTCAATAATATGTCCTTCAAAGTCCGTCAGCCAGATACCATCCATAGCCGTCTGAAGGATCGAACGATGCCGCTCCTCACTTTTCCGCAAAGCGTCTTCAATCTGTTTTCGTTCGGTTATCTCCGGAAAGATTACTAAACCGCCGATCAATTTATGATCTCTGTCAAAAACAGGTGCGGCCGTCGCATCACATATATGATCTGAACCATCTGCATGCCTGACTATGAAATCTTCTCTTATAATCTTTCCTTCGGTGATTGTCCGAATAAGGGGTAAGTCTTTTATTTCATAGGGTTGTCCATCTAATTTTAGTACTTGCCAATTTTGATAGGCTTCTTTTGGAATATCAACCAGGTCGATTGTTTCACCACCACGCAACCCTAACCCGGCAGGGTTGCAGAAATATAAATTTAAATTTTGATCAGCGAGTGCCACACCAATTGGCATTTGTGTAATAGCGGTCTTCAAAATCAAAGCATCTTCAACCGCTTTTGCTAGTTTGTTTTCCGCCAGTTTGCGCTCAGTGATATCAAAGTTTATACCAAGCATTCGGACAGGAGTTCCCGCAGAATCCCGAATGACCATACCCTTGGCCTTTATATATTTTGTCGTGCCATCTGGATGCAATACCCTGAAATCCGTATCCCATTCTTTTTCACCTCTTAACGCAGCCTGGCATTCTTCAATGGTTTTGTCGCGGTCTTCAGGATGCAGGCCATTTTGCCAAGCCTCGATTCCTCCCGGAAAAATTTCCTTGGTGAGACCATAAAGTTCAAGCATCTGGTCATCCCAGACCATTTTATTACAGGTAAGCTCCCAGTCCCAAATCCCCAAGCCGGCAGAAGATGTGGCAAGCTTCAGCCGCTGCGCAATTTCATTCATTGCTGCTTCAGCCTGCTTTCGTTCGGTGATGTTCCGGCAAATACTCATGATTGCCGTCTGACCTTCCCATTTTATAATTTGAGAACTTACTTCAACCGGGATAGATGAGCCATCCTTGCATTGATGCATGGTTTCAAATGTCAGATGACCTTTTACCATCAATTGTACTATTCGATCTTTCACATACTGGGCTTCTTTTGGTGTGTTCACCTGATCGATCGTCATGGACATCAAGTCCGCATGGGTATAACCGAGAAGAGCACAGGCCTTCTGATTGATGGATAGGATCTGTGCGTCAGCATCATGAATGTAGATGGCATCTCCGGCCCCATCAAATAAAATCCTATGCTTTTCATTACTCTCTCTCAGCCCCGTCTCGATCTTCCTGCGCCGGTTTATTTCAAACAGCAAATAAAAAAGCATTGCAGTCAGGACGCTAAAAAGGATCAGTATTAACCATATCTCTTTTTTATAATTTTCCAGGAGCGAAACAGGTTTATTGATCAGGATGCTATCTTTGGGCAGGGCTTTTTCAGAAATTTTAAAGCGCTGCATCACACCGTAATCAAACATATACTGATTCGGGCTGTCCAAAAGTACGGGGATCAACCTGACATCCCTGCCCTTGAGGATATCGACAACCATTTGAGCAGAAGCCTGGCCATGGTGGTAACCGCTGACCACAAGTCCTCCCAAAGCACCTAGTCCCATCCGGATATCCGTCAGCACAAAAACCTGAACAGAGCAATTTCGGGTAATCATCGGTGTGCTGTCCTGGACAGTATAAGTGGTCCTGTTCTTGTCAACAAAATGCTGGAGAAGCAATACAATACTGTCGTTTTGAAGTTTTGACAGATTTTCCATGAGTTCATCCAGGCTCAGGTCACCAAGGGAGAGATAGGTAAAAATAATGTTTTTTGGAAAATTGGATTGGATTTTTTCCACAGCGGATCTGTGGGCTTTTCCAGTGGTTGTGTTGTCTACGACAACGATGATGTTCTTTGTTGAAGGGCGCAATTTAATTGCAACTTCGATGGTGCCGGTATAATCGGTATTTTCGCTTGTCCCTGTGATATCGTTTCTTTTGTCCAGCATCTGTTCGTCAAAATCATTGATGGAGGAAAAAACAACCGGCACGCCTGGAAAAAGAACATCACGATATTTTCTCATGAACTCCAACGCGTCATTGTCACAGGCCAGAACCGCATCGAAGTGTACGCCTTTGTATCCCAGTTGAATCGTTTCTTTTAACAAGGAAAAGTATTCCGGGGTGGGCGCTATCCGCTTCATGTCCATGAACTTGACATACTGCTCAACTTTGATGCCTGAACGTTCGAAAGTATCGTCAATTCCTTTCAGCATGTTATCTGTCCAGGCGTATCCCCGGTTGAACGAGTTGAGAACAAAAACCCGTTTGGGTGTCTGCCCGGCGAAAACAGTGTCAACCGTCAATTGCCACAGGCAAAGAAGAATCATTGCAATGATGTGGATCGGCCTGAATTTATTAAGAATTAAAAGGTTCATTATGTTTCAGCCCTTGAAAGTCGGTAATTGCCGGTAGCCAATAGGTACAGGCCATCCCAGACTCTATAATAATCTCAATAAAATTAATACCAGAGGTGATACACAATAGCCTTCATTTTGAAAGAGAGTTCCTTTTTCATCTGAAAGGCTGTTAAAATAATGCTTTGGAATTTTTACAAAACTTTACATTCAATGTTTTCGTAATTTAATATGGCAAGCTGCTCTCTGTCAATAAAGATATAAAAAATCCAAATCAGTCAAGATCCCATGAAACCATAATATGTTGAAGACTTGCTGTAATCTATTTTCCATTAAAACTTGTGACCGAAAAGAAAGGCAACAACAATAAAAACATGGCCTTACTGGATTGCTGCGGCAAAGTTCAGATAATAATCCCCCTCATCCAGCCTCCCCCTTTTTTTACATCCGTTGCCGTAAACCCTGCATTTGTCTTTCAACACTTTTTTAACTTCTTTTTCCTGGTCTTTGGTCAGGGTCCCGGCTTCAAGGAGATTGCACAAAGATTTGATTCTGAACCTGTCCTGGGAATGAAGCCCGGAAAGCTGGTCCGGATGCCCTCCCCTTTTGATGGTATAGGGTTTATCAATCAAAAAAACCGGCAGGGTGGCGCTGACCCGGAGCCACAGGTCATAATCCTCACATACCGTCAACTCTTCATTAAAATAGCCTTTCAGGTCAAAGAGTTCTTTTTTCATCATCACGGCAGACGGACTCACAAGGCACAAATGAAGCGAGGCCTCAAATATCATGCCTGAAGGTTTTTTATGTCTTTTTTTCGGGTTGACCCTTTTGCCGCCCCTGATCCAGATTTCTTCGGTCTGGCAGATCAGGGCCTCGGGATGTTCATTAAAAAAATCCACCTGGCAGGATATCTTTCTTTTATCCCAGGCATCATCGGAATCCAGAAGCGCGATCAAAGATCCCCTGCTTTCTTTGATGCCCGCGTTCCGGGCCGCACTGACGCCTTTATTTTCCTGGGTCAGCAAGGTCAGCCTATCCCTGTAAGGCACCAGCAAGTTCTGTGTATCGTCTGTGGAGCCGTCATCAATGACAATGAGTTCAATTTGGGGATAATCCTGGGATAGGACCGAATCTATGGCATCCTTCAAGGCCCAGGCCCGGTTATAGGTGGGCAGGATCACACTGACCAGCAAGGGAATTCCATCCATTACCTCACCTGCTTGACCCGATACCAATACTGATATTCTTCGTAAAATCCCATTTTCTCATATAATTGGCGGGCAGGCTCATTCTCAACCGTGACCTGAAGATATGCCGTTCTTGCGCCTTCCTGTTTCCCCCAGGTCAGAAGCCCTTCGACAACGGCTTTTCCAAATCCCTGCCGCCGCATCTTCGGGTTTACCACAATATCAAATATCCCCAAAAACCGGTCCTGTTTCACGCCAAGGCCGCAAGCCGCCACTTTTCCCTCACGGCGAAGAACAGCCAGACGCTTGTCCTGAAACTGCAATTCCAGCAACCGGCCGACGGTCTCGTGATGTTCCGGTGCAATGCCGTTCATCATGCAATAGGCCCCATGCCAGTCTGCGGCAAAATCACTGTACAGTTCCACACCCTTGTCCCGGTCTATGGCCCACTGATCCAGGTTTAAGATCTGCACGCCGGTCCGGGCCTCCCTGCCATACCCATCCCCGGCCAGAACCGCATCCAGTTCAGCCGGCAAACTTGCCGGTGTGATCTTAAATACGCTTTTCAATCCCCTTGCAAAATAAAGCCGCTCGCAAGCTTCAATTTTTCGTTTCAGGGGTTCTGCGGACACATACAGGGGATTGACGCAATTGGCCCGCTTGGTATAGCCGTTTGCAAACCGCACCACCCAGCCGTCCATAAGCATGGTTTGAAGTGCAGGCCATGCATTCAGCGCGATTTCCTCCATCAGGCGGATATCTTTGTTCGGCATTCTTCACTCCTCTTTTTTAAAAATCCATGAATCATGGCTCGAATTTATAAAACTTGGTGTCTACCTTCATTATTGGAAAAGCATTGGGCAAAGATGCGGCTGCAATTTCACAAAACCCGTTCTTTTCATAAAATCTGTGGGCAGCCAGGAATTTTGAAGTTGTGCCCAAATAAATTTCTTTGACCCTCTTTGATCTTGCCCATTTTAAAAGTGTGTCCAACAATTTCAGGGCAATTTGATACCCTGCCCCTCTGAATTCTTTATTGACAAACATCTTTCTCAAGGCGACCTGGCCATTTCCAATATCCCGCAGGCTGATGGTGCCGACAACCTTTTCTTTGAAAACAGCAACCCAGAAATTACCTTTGCCCTTTTGGTAGAAGTCTTTGATATTGCAAAGATCCGGCTGGTCTTCAGCCGTAATGGCGATCTTGAATTCTTTTTGCTGGATATTGACTATCAAATCAAGGATGTCTTCCTGGTATTCTATACTAAATTCTTTTATTTGAATTTGATCGGGTTGATTCATCATTATCCTTCCTTTATTTTCAATGCCGTGACCAGGTTGCCTGGGGTTTTGATAAAACCAGACGCACCGGAGGCCTCTAATTCTTCCCTTGTGCCATACCCCCATAGAACGCCAAACCCGCAAACCCCATTTTCTTTGGCACCAATCATGTCATATTTGCGGTCCCCGATCATCACTGCCTCATGAGGGGCAATCGATTCTTGTTTAAGAATATGGGAAATCAAACTCGTCTTATCGTTTCTTGTACCGTCCAGTTCAGCCCCGTAGATTTCCTTAAAATATTGGGTCAACCCAAAATGATCCATTATCCGTTCGGCATACACCCTTGGTTTCGATGTGGCCAGAAAAAGCCTGTGACCTGTTGCCTGCAAGGCTTCCAAAGCCTCTGGAATTCCTTTGTAGACTTCATTCTCGAACAGGCCCACCATACCGAATCGCTCCCGGTAAAACGCCAGTGCTTTTTCGGCAAGAGCCGCATCATCGGAATCCAGGAGCTTTGCAAAGCTGCCCTTCAAAGGGGGGCCGATACACCAGATCAAGTCTTCTCCGGGTGGTGAGGGTCTTCCCATTCTCTCCAATGCATATGAAATGCATTTTGTAATGCCCTGGAAAGGATTAGTCAGTGTGCCGTCAAGATCAAATAATAGATTCATTGTTATTATCTTTATAAATCCTGCCATAAGTTCTGGTTAAAACAAAAATACCTTCTGCACCCTCTATAAAAAATAAAACCTGGAAAATCAATCAAGAGAAAGCCGTAATTTTTTTTTAATTTTTTTTTAAGGGTCGAAAATGTTTTTTTGAAATGCCGGAACCCGAAAAGGCCCAACCATTCTACTTTTCCGTAACTTACTTTTTTTGCTTGCTTTTTTTTATGAAATAAAAAACAATGAATCTGCTTCTTTTGAATTATGGTTATTCTTGACAACCGATGAAAAACCCCTTAATGAAAGGCCTTAAATCATCAGATAGTGTTTATCTAACCAAGAGGATATTATGGAAAAAGGCAAAACCGTCACACATGTCATAGACAAAGAATGGTGCAAAGGGTGCGGCATCTGCATCCACTTCTGCCCGAAAAAGGTCCTGGAATTCGACGATCAGGGCAAAGCCGATGCAGTGAGACCTGAAGATTGCATTGCATGCAGGCTGTGCGAACTCAGGTGTCCTGACCTGGCAATACAAATCATAGAACAGGATGGGGAAAATGAATAATACAAACAATATTAAATTTATCCAGGGAAATGAGGCCTGCGTGGAAGGTGCCATTTATGCCGGGTTGAATTTTTTTGCAGGATATCCGATCACCCCGTCCACGGAAATAGCAGAACATCTCGCATCCCGGCTTCCCCAGAAAGGCGGAAAATTCATCCAGATGGAAGATGAAATCGCCTCCATGGGTGCCATTATCGGTGCATCTCTCACCGGCAGCAAGGTCATGACCGCAACTTCCGGCCCCGGCTTTTCACTGAAACAGGAAGCCCTCGGGTACGCCTGCATGGCGGAAATTCCCTGCGTCATTGCCAATGTGCAGCGCGGCGGTCCCTCCACAGGCAATCCCACCCATGTGAGCCAGGGCGATGTCAACCAGGCCCGGTGGGGAACCCATGGAGACCACGCCATCATTGCCCTGACCGCTTCCAATCACCAGGATGTATTCAATATCACGGTCCAGGCCTTTAACCTGGCAGAGACCTACCGGACCCCGGTCATCCTTCTTTTTGATGAAATC
>CAZWMY010000104.1:0-14930 GCA_964635025.1 uncultured Desulfobacula sp.
GCAAAGCCATTGCCAACGGCTACCCCCTATCGGTCGTCACCGGTAAAAAAGAGATCATGATGGCTTCAGCCAGCAAGCTTTTCATCTCCTCCACATTTTTCCCCAACAGCGAGTCCTTTGTCGCAGCCCTCAAAACCATTGAAATCCTGGAGCGGGACAAGGTCCTGGAAAACATCTGGGAAAAGGGAAAAACCTTCATGGACGCTATCCAGACCCTCATCGACAAACACGATGTGGGCGCCGAACTTACCGGCATCCCGCCCATGTTCTACATCACCTTTAAGAGCGATGACACCGGCGCCTACAAAGCCAAACGCACGGATTTCTACACCGAGCTGATCCGCAAGGGCTTTTTCTTCACGCCCTTCCACCACGGCTATATCAGCTATCGCCACACCCAGAAAGACCTGGACCTCACCCTGAAAGCCATTGACGAATCTTTTGCCTTTATCAAGGACAAATATAAATAACAAGCCTCTCCAGCCCAATGTCGGAAAATTTTTACCGACATTGGGCGCTCTCTTTTTCCCTTGAAAACATCTTTACAATCAATTTGAATACTGATAGGTCTTTTTTACAGATTTCAGTCTGAAGGGATTGGATAAAAAAAGTATCTGGTAATAGAATTTTTTTCGGCTTACGTGTGATCTTAAGGTTATCAAGGAAAATTGACCTGATTAGGTTGGGTCAAAAACAACTAAAAGACATAAAGAACAATTATGAATCGACAGGCATACCTCAATTTCATTGAAGAAAAACTAAGCCTGCTAGCTGTTCGCATTGAGATACGAGGGGGACTGAATATTCTGGACCTAAATCTGCATTCGGAGAACTTTTATCTGCATTTATTTAATTTGATCTTCGGCTGGAAGCTTCAAAACCTTAATACTGAAAAGAAAAATACGGCAGGTGTTGATCTGGTTGATACCACCAATAGAATTATTGCCCAAGTTTCTGCCACAGCAACTAAACAAAAGATTGAGTCATCTCTTGCCAAAAATCTTTTACACTACAAGGGATATACTTTTATATTTATCTCTATCTCCAAAGATGCATCGAGATTAAAGGCCCAAATCTTTTCTAATCCCCATCATCTGAACTTTTTGCCTGCAAAAGATATTTTTGATATTCCTTCTCTCTTGAGAATTATTGGTGATATGAATATTAACCAACAGAGAGAAATCTATGAATTTCTGAAGAAGGAGCTCAAGAGTGAACCTGATCCTGAAAAAATTGAATCCAATTTAACGACAATCATCAAAATTCTTTCCAAGGAAGATTGGAGTCAGGGGGCAACAGGCTTTGAAATAATACCGTACGACCTTGAGGTAAAGATTTCCTACAACCAATTAAACGCTGCCAAAATTCTTATAGACGATTATAAAATTCACTATCCTCGTATTGATAAGATCTATTCAGATTTTAACAAACAAGGAGTGAACAAAAGTATTTCTATTTTAAATGGCATCCGCTCGGAGTATCTTTTACTTGGCAAAGATATCTCTCCCGACCAATGTTTTTTTTCAATTATTGAGAAAGTTATACAGAAAATTCGAGCGAGCGCAAATTATATACCTACCCCCGATGAGGAACTCGCACTGTGTGTCCAAATCCTTGTTGTTGACGCTTTTATACGATGCAAAATTTTCAAAAACCCGTCCGGAGGTATTGATGCTCTTGCCTGACAACATTCATCCCGAGCAGACCATTTACTTCAATGGCGCTTTTGTGTTGAAAATGATTCAAAAATATCGTGTGATGGATATGCTCGATTTATACATACAGACAACATCTGTACGAGAAATGAGCATGCCAGTTTTTGTGCTGTGTCTCGACTGGCTTTTTCTCCTAAATCTCGTTACATTGAATGATCATGGCAAGGTGGAACTATTATGTACCTGAAGTCACTAACAATTACCCATGGGGATGGCGCCATAATCCGAGACATCCATTTCCACTCCGGTCTTAATCTCATTGTTGATGAAACACCTGCTGGAAGCGGCAAAGAAACTGGAAATAACGTTGGGAAGACAACTGTTTTGAAGCTGGTTGATTTCTGCCTTGGTGCCAATGCGAAGGGGATATACTCCGATCAAGAAAACAAACGGAACGAATATAAACTTGTCAAGGATTTCCTTGTAGAAAACAAAGTGTGTATTGCACTGGTGCTCAAAGATGATCTTTTGCAAGAAGAATCTCGTGAGGTATTCATTGAGCGTAACTTTTTGAGCCGCAAAAACAAAATCCAACGTATAGACGGTAAGGACAAAACGGATGATGAGTTTGAAGAGGCCCTGACAGGTCTTCTTTTCCCTGGGCACTACGGTAAGAAACCAACATTTCGCCAAATTATTGCTCATAATATCCGCTATGAAGATTTAAGCCTAAACAACACCCTAAAAAATCTGAACCGTTATACTCGAGATGATGAATATGAGACACTCTATCTTTTCCTTTTCGGCTGTGACTTTGAACAAGGAGATACCAAACAGGAGCTGCGCGCTCATATCGATATCGAGGAGAAATTTCGGAAACGTCTTGAGTCTGAACAGACAAAATCCGCATATGAAGCCGCTTTAAACCTTATTCAAGCCGACATAGATGACCTTGAGCGTCAAAAGGCATCACTCAATCTTAATCCAAATTTTGAATCGGATTTGGATAAACTGAACAAAATTAAATATCAAATAAACCTTACGTCATCTGATATCGGCAGGCTTGAACTGCGTAAAGAACTGATTTCAGAAGCACAAGAGGAAATACAATCGAGCAAATCCAATATAGACCTACAGCAGTTGCAGCAGGTTTATCAGCAGGCCACATCTTTGGTGAGCGGAATTCAAAAGACTTTTCAAGATCTTTATAATTTTCATAATCAAATGGTGGAAGCAAAGATAAAATTCATTTTACAGGATTTGCCTGAAATTGACGAGAAACTATCCGCACAACGTGAATATTTGAACCGTCTTTTGGCCGAGGAAACTGAATTAAGTGCAGTTATCATTCAAAGTGATTCTTTTAATGTCCTTGAGCAATTGATTGTAGAGCTTAATGCCAAATACCAAAAAAAGGGTAACTATGAAAATACCTTACGGCAATTGAACTCTGTAGAATCAAAACTAGTGGGACTTAATAAAGATCTTATTGCCATCGACAATGAGCTATTTTCAGATGAATTCGCTTTAAAGGTCAAAGACCAAATAAACAAATTTAATAGACAATTTTCATCTGTATCAAATGAATTGTATGGTGAAAAGTACGCGTTGAAGCCCGATACAAAAACGGTAAAAGGACGCCGTCTTTATGAATTCACAGCATTTAATCTCAATTTCAGTTCAGGAAAAAAGCAAGGTGAAATATCTTGTTTTGACATCGCATACACGCTCTTTGCTGATGAGGAGAATATCCCTTGTATGCATTTTCTCCTCAACGATAAAAAAGAGTTAATGCATGGCAATCAACTCTTGAAAATCGCTAACCTTGTAAATGTAAGGGGGATACAATTTGTCGCTTCAATTTTAAAAGATAAACTACCAGGTGAACTAAATAAAGATGAGTATGTGATTCTAAAATTATCACAGGATGATAAACTTTTTAGGATTGAAGAGTGAGAAAAGATCTGCTTTTACTGCATTATATTCGGGCCAAAGAGTTGCTCTTCCTGATGAGCAAGTGATTGGCTTAATAGGAGCAAAATGCTAAACCATCAGGATGTCGCAAAAAAAGCCTCAAATTACGTCAAGAAATCCGTTACCCTGAAAATTGTTTCCATCGGCATCCTGATCCTGCTGATGCTCATCCCGGCCGGGATGATACAAAACCTGATCAGAGAAAGACAGATGCGGCGTAATTCTGCAGTGCAGGAGATCAGCCAGAAATGGGGCAGTTTTCAGACAATAACGGGTCCGTTTCTCAGCGTTCCCTTTAAGACATTTTTCAAAGACACAGACGGCAAGACACAGTATAAACTCAGTTATCTGCAAATCCTGCCTGAAACCCTGGATGTAACGGGCGAGATAAAACCAGAGGTCCGGTATCGGAGTCTTTTCGAAGCGGTTCTGTATAATATCAGGCTCAAATTCAGCGGGAATTTCAAACTGCCGTCAATGACCCAGCTCAACATCGATCCCAACAATATCCTTTGGGACAAGGCATATCTATCACTCGGCATTACCGATATGCGCGGCATACAGGACAAAATTATTATTCATTTCAACGGGTCGGCCTACAATGCCGAGCCGGGATTAAAATCGATTGATCTGGCCGTCACCCAGCTTTAACGGGGCTTTTTTGCCTGCTGCCCGTGAGGTGAAAAACGACGGCTTTTCCGCAAACTGGAAGATATTGCACTTGAACAGAAACTACCCTCAATTCTGGGAAGGCGCCCAATACAAGGTTGATTCATCTGCTTTTGGGGTGAAGCTGATCCTGACGGCAGATATTTACCAGAAATCCATGCGGCTTGCAAAATACTCGGTCATGATCCTGATTTTCACATCTGCAGCTTTTTTCTTTTCCGAAATCATCAACAAAAAAAGAGTTCATCCCATTCATAGTTCGCGCTGACCATCCTGGGCATTCTGGCTATCCTTTACGGTTATCTCTTCATCGTCCTGCAGCTCGAGGATTATGCCCTTATCATGGGCAGCATCGGTCTCTTCATGATCCTTGCCACAGTGATGTACATTACCCGGAAGATCGACTGGTATGAAATCGAGACAACGAAAGAGGAAAATGAACCGGAAACTGACTGAAACCGCAATATCTTATTTGTTCTTTTATTACAAAATCTTACATGTTATAAAGTCTATGAGGAGGGTAATAAAAATGGTTAAAATAACAAAAGTATCTGCTTTAAAGAACTATTGCCTGGAATTGGCATTTGATGACGGCATGTGCGGAGTGGTGGATCTCTCTGATCTGGCCGGCAAAGGGATTTTTAATTTGTGGAGCGATCCGCATGTTTTTGAACAGGTTAAAATCGGTTCGATTGGCGAACTCATGTGGCTTGATAAAATCGATCTCTGCCCAGACGCGTTGTATCTAAGACTAACAGGGAAAAAACCGGAAGAAATTTTCCCTGGTCTCTGCCGCGAGTCGGTTTATGCCTGAAATCAGCAGATTTTTCGGAATCATCATCAAAATGTTTTTTGATGATCACAACCCTCCCCACTTCCATGCAGAGTATAATGGCGAGGTAGCACTGATCGATATCCGGAACTTGTCGGTATTTTCCGGTAATCTGCCACCTCGTGTAAAGGGATTTGTTATTGAATGGGCATCGATTCACCAGCAGGAGTAAATGGAAGATTGGAAAAGAGCCCATAGTCAGCAAGATCTTCTAAACATCGCACCGCTCACATAAAAAAGCCGTTTCTTTGATGCCAAAAAACCGGCAGGAAATATTTTTTGAACTATACAATTTGATCTGTTATTTTGTATACCATGTATATCAAAAGAACAGATGAAAATGATCTTAAGGCAGCGCTTGACCTTTTCTGAAGACTTGAACAGCCAGGATTGGGCTGGAACCGGACCTGATCCGCCGTCTTCTCAAGCTTCTGGCCCACCAGGCCGGAAACGAGGTCTCCATCCATGAACTGGCCACCCAATTGCAGATGGCCCGGCCCACGGTGGAACGTTATCTGGCGCTGCTGGAACAGACCTTTGTCATCTTCCGGCTTCCTGCTTTCAGCACCAATCCGAGAAAGGAAATCTCAAAAAGCCAAAAGGTTTATTTCTGGGATACCGGGATACGCAATGCGTTGTATCTTAGACTGACAGGAAAACACCCATGATGACAAAAGAAAAAGCAAAAGAATTTGCCTTGAAATGGTTATCCGCATGGACTGGAAATGATCCTGTGAAATTAGCCGGGTTTTATTCTGATGATTGTTTTTACCTTGATCCGGGCATCCTGATGGAAGGGGGGGTTAAATAAATGGTTGGCAAAAATTCCAGTTGGCGATAATATAATCGAGCGCACGGACGTATGCATTGTGCAGTTTGACGGACAGGAGAAAATCAAGCGCAATGAAGTTTATTTTGACAGAAGCAATCTTGTATCCGAAATAATGAAGTATAAAAAGATGTCACGGATAAATCATTAATCCGGGCATGATCAGAACGAGGAGGAATCATCATGATAAAAATCAATATAAAATCATTGACAGGGTTGGTCGTGATCGGCATTTTTCTGGTCCTGACGGCCGGGGGTGCATGGGCTGAAAAGCCGGACTCGCCAGGAAAAAGCAAAAACAAGGCAGGAAAGGGCAACCAGATCGAGAAAGAAAGCAGCGGCAAGGACCATGAAAAAAACCGGCAGGATGCTTCGGTGACCTTCGGCTTCCGTGATGATGACCGCAACGTTGTCGCCGAGTATTTCGGTGAGAAGGCGCGCAAAGGTGACTGCCCGCCGGGTCTGGCCAAAAAAGGGAATGGCTGTCAGCCTCCGGGCCAGGCAAAAAAATGGAAAAAAGGCTATCCCCTCAAGGACAAATATTATGACCTGCCGGATGAGCTGGTGATTCGTCTGCCAATACCGCCGCCCAACCACCGGTATGTCCGGGTTGCCGGAGATATCCTGATGGTTGCGGTCGGCACCAATATGGTGGTGGATGCCTTAGAGGATATCTTTCGCTGAAATCATGGCGTTACGGAATGACCGCCTTGGATGTTTCTTTTAGCGGGCTGCCGAGCTTAACAGCGATATGATTCTGTCCCGGCTTTCGACGAGATCTTTTGGATTCTCGGAAAATACTTCCAGGGTGATGGTTCCATCAAAACCGGCATCTGCCATCTGCCTGACCAGCCGTTTAAAATCAATAGCGCCTTGTCCGACGCCAAGGTGATTGTCCTTTTTCCCGTGATTGTCACTCATGTGGATATGGCTGATTTTTTCCGGAAATTTCCGTAAAAACTCGAACAGCCTTTTCTGGGCCGGGTCATCCATATTGGCATGCCCGGTGTCAAGACACATTTTTAAAGAAGGGATTTCCTTGAAAATATCTTTGAAATGCTTTGCCTCAAAACAGGAAAGATATCTGGGATACATGTTTTCAAGGCAAAGGAGGATACCCAGGGAAACGGCTTTTTCTGAGATTAGGCAAAGGCTTTCAAGGGCAAGGGTCCTGGCCGTCTCCATGACAAAAGGCCCCAGACCGCTGATCATGCTTGGGTGAAGAACGGCTTTTTTTGTGCCGATCCGGGCTGCAATGTCAAGGGAATGGAACATTTCATTCAGAGAGACGGTCCTGATGGCCGGGCACAGGTCTGCGGTATAGAGAAAAGTAGGCAGATGGCAGACGATATCCAGCCCAAGCCGGGCAAGGATTGCCGTCAATTCTTTTTCCATGCTGCGGATGGTCTCCCAGTGGGCGCAGGGCGGATCAAGGGCCAGTTCAACATAGTCAAACCCCAGATCCGAAATTTTTTGAATCTCTTCCAAGACCGGCTTGACAGGAAAATTCATTGCACCGTATTTCATCTGAACTCCTTTGCTCCGGGCACGGGGGTTTAAATGAGGTGCCCGAGCTTTTTCATGGCGGTTTGATACCCCAGATCGATCATCTCGGATGCCCGGAAAAACTCCAGGGTGCCACAGGCGTTTCTCGGGATTTCAATGATCAGGTCCGGCGGGTATGCTGCCAGTTTCTGCCGTGCAATGGTATTCTGCATAGCGTCAAAGGCCTGGCTTGCAATCTCGTACATCCCCCGGTCTGTTTCAGCGGCTGTCTTTTTCGGTATTTTGAATCGGCTGATATATTTTTGAACCTTAAGCTGGAGGGCTGACGGGTCTTTTTTTTGTATTGGCTTTTTCTCTGGGTTTTGAACCGGGGCTGCTGGGCCGCCCAGGTTGACGGCAATGGTCATATCGGTTGCATCCCCGAAGGTGGGGGCTATGGGAACCGGGTTGAGCACCCCGCCGTCTATTAGATGGATCCCCTTATGGAAAAAAGGAGTAAAGAAAAAAGGCAGGGAGATGGATGCCCGGATGGCATCAAACAGTCTTCCGGATTTCAGCCAGACCTCTCTTTCATTTGCCATGTCGGTGGCAACAGCAGTAAATGAAAGAGGCAAATCCTCTATCTTTTGATCACCGACGAGTTCGATAAGAGTATTGATGATCTTGTCCCCTTTGACAAACCCGCTTTTTTTCCATGAAAAATCCAGCAGGGTCACAATATCGATTTTCCGGAGAGCCGAAACCCACTGCTGATAATCATCCAGTTTTCCAGCCGCGTAAATGCCGCCGATAAGAGCCCCCATGGAACACCCACAGATAGACCGGATATCGAAATGATTATCCTCAAGCCACCGGATAATGCCGATATGGGCAAGGCCTCTGGCCCCGCCGCTTCCAAGAACAAGGGATATGGTTTTTTTCATTGGTTTTTTCTTATCTTGGTTTTCCCCACAATCTTTAATAGCAGATAGGATTATAAGCTTTGCACACTTTTTTTGTCAACAGGAGCAATAACAGCGGAAAAAGATGTTGGAACACCGACATTTTTTTTAAAAAAAACCTTGATTCTAAGTACCACAAAGTATTATTATCCAAAACATTATCAATTTGTAATGAATCACATTGTCAACCGGACCAAAATAAGGAGGGAAGTATGAGGAGGAATTTATGACGATAAATCTGGGAAAGCCCCAAAAAGGTTCCCCGAAACTATGGTTATGGGTTTCAGGGCTCATCATCGGGAGCATCATCACGGTCGGGGCAGGCGTGGGGATGCAGATCACCGACAAAAGGCCGTTCTGTGCAAGCTGTCATATCATGAATGAGGCTGCCGTCACCCACAAGATATCAGGGCATGCCGACCTTACCTGCAATGAATGCCACGCCCCCCACAATCTATTGGAAAAGCTGCCCTTCAAGGCTGTTTCCGGCACCCGGGATGTGTATATGAATACCCTGGGGAAAATTGAGATGCCGCTGAAGGCCGGTAAAAGCACCCGACAGGTGGTCAATGCCAATTGCAAAGCCTGTCATCATGTGAGCAATAAAAATGTAGCCAGCATGGATGTGAAAGGCTTATGCACCGACTGCCATCGAAATGTCCAGCATATGAGAATGAAACCTGTCAGTACAAGGAGTGTGGGCGATGTCTAAAAAATCTGTTTCAATTTATGGTTTAATCCTGGGAAGCTTATTGGGCATAAGCATGTTATTTTCCGGATGTTCAGATGTGGAAGAACTCAAACCACCGGTTTATAAAACCAAGCTGGCAGCTGAGGAAATCCGCAACAGCGCTTTTAAAGCTGAATTTCCCCTTCAGTACAGCTATTATGAAAAAAATAATGAAAGCCAGGTCATGACCGAATATAACGGATCGGTTCAATATAATAAAAATAACAACGTCGATCCCCTGCCCGAAGGTTACAAGCATGCCCAGCCCTATCTTAAAAATTTATGGCTCGGGTATCCGTTCAGCTATGAATACCGGGCCGCAAGGGGTCATACCTATGCTGTGGAAGATTTTTTAAAAATCGACCGCATCAACCGGTATGATGAAAAAGGCGGGCTCCCCGGCACCTGCTGGAACTGCAAAGGGCCCAAGATGCTGGAATGGGTTAAGGATAAAGGCGATGATTTCTGGGCAACCGATGTCAATGAAATGCGCGATAAACTTGATGTCAAAGACCATACCATCGGTTGTGCCAACTGCCATGATCCTGCGACCATGGAACTTCGCCTTTACAGTGTGCCCCTCCAGGATTATCTGAAAACTCAAGGAAAAGATTTCAAACAATTGCCCAGAAATGAAAAACGGGCCCTGGTTTGCGGCCAATGCCATGTGGAATATTATTTTCTGGATAAATCCTTCGGTCCTTATAAAAAACCCAAATTCCCATGGGACAACGGGCTTAACCCGGATGATATGTTCACCTATTATCAAAACCAGGGAGAAGTCAAGGCCAAAGGGTTTGAAGGCAATTTCGCTGACTGGACCCACCCGGTTTCCAAAACCCCCATGCTCAAAGCCCAGCATCCTGAATATGAGATGTGGAGCAACGGAACCCACGGGGCAGCAGGGGTTACCTGCGCCGACTGTCATATGTCCTATGTTAGAACCGATGACAAGAAAAAAATATCTTCACACTGGTGGACATCTCCTTTGAAAGATCCGGAAGCCAAAGCGTGCCGTCAGTGTCATTCCGATAAAACCCCGGAATTTCTCCACAACCGCGTGATTTTCACCCAGAAAAAGACCTTTGACCAGCTGCTGATTGCACAGGAAATATCGGTCAAAGCCCACGAGGCAGTCCGTCTGGCCCTGGAATACACAGGGGAAAAGGCGTCCAATTATGAAGATCTCGTGATCCAGGCCCAGCAGATGGTCCGGAAAGGCCAATTCTTCTGGGATTATGTATCTGCTGAAAACTCAGTGGGATTCCATAACCCGGCCAAAGCCCTGGATACCCTGGCATCGTCTCAGCAATACAGCCAGAAGGCTGTTGATCTGGCATCTGAGGCCACAAAATTCGGTATATCCAAAGATCTGGCCGGCGATATCAAACAGATCGTTCCGCCCATTTTAAAACACAGCCGGAAACTCCAGCAGGATCCGGAACACATGAAAACCCATAAATGGTTCAAATACATCCCGGTTCTGCCTGTAGCAGAGCAGGTCTGGGATGGTCAGAAAAAATTGAAATAACCTTTTATTTACCTGTGGTTCAGCGCTCTTCCGCCGAACCACAGGTTTTTTTCTTCTTCTCCGCTTCAACTATTCTTCAAAACAAAACTGAGACAGATACTGCTGAAGCTGTTTTTTTTGTTCTTCTGACAAGCCAGGGCAATCTTCCTGATCCTTAACCCCTTCCATCACCCGGATGGCAAATACCATGCAGGTCGGCTCATGGCAGGCCTTGCAATTGGTTTTCGGCAGAAACTGAATGATTTTTGTCAGAACCGGCTTTGGAGCACCCTTAAAACAGGGCGTAATGGTTTCATGATCCTTCCATGCCGAATTGATTTCATTTTTCAGCCATTGAAGAATCTTTTCTGCCTCATCCTCATCTTTCAGGGCATTGACAGCGATCATCCGGGGATGAACTGTAATCAGTTTGCCCTGATTCTTCAAAGTCATGCTCAAAGGCTCTTTTGTAAAGGAATTTCCGCCAAGGACGGCATTCAGATAGGGAAGCGCCGGGCCCACATCTTCATTGAGATGAGCATAGCAGTGAAGCGAAACTGCGCCCGGCATACATTTGGAGCGAAAAATCTCTTTGGTATAACCCGACAATAACATATTCATGGGAATCCTTTCTTTCACTTTATTTTTCTTTATAGACGTAACCGGAATGAAAAAGGATACATGAAAAATGATGCCCGATATGATTTTTCTATACATATCCGGATTCTAATCCGAAATAACAATTTGTTCTATTTTTACCAATGGGTTAGGATTTCAGGCCTGAATATGAACTGGTGATAAAGAGAGGTCGGAACCATGCCGAATGATGTGCCGGACTGGGGGTTTGATGATGAATTTGACGGCGGTGAGGAAACCTGCGGCCGGGTGATCATCAATCTCCACCTGTATATCCGGGATCAGGCGCCGGGAAGAAAAATCCTTGTAATTTCAAGGGACCCGGGCGCACCGGTTGAGCTTCCGGCCTGGTGCAGAATGACAAAGAACGATTTGACACAGATGCGGCATCCTTATTATTTGATCACCTTAAAACCCGAACACATACGGAGGAAACCATGGATACTTTTTGTGTGACCATTACCCATTGCAAAACCGATCCTGACAAAGCCACTCTCGGATTTGTTGTGGCCAATGCTGCTCAGGGCAGTGAAAAACAAACCCTTGTCTTTCTGAGCTCTGACGGCGTTTACTGTGCCGTGCCAGAAGAGATTGCCAAAGTGGATGAAGGGGCGCCATTTGCCCCGCTGAAAGATCTCATTGATAAATTCGTTACAGCCGGTGGAAAAATTTACGTGTGCACCCCCTGCATGAAAAAAAGAGGAGTCAGCGAAACCGGCCTCATTGAAGGCGCAACCCCTGCCGGCGGCGCAGCCCTGGTGGAGTGGCTGTCCAACGGGTCTCCCTGTGTGGCGTATTAAATGATAAAAAGGGTTTCTGATTCATGGAAATTGATTTAAACACCATCACACCGGATGCTGTTTTTGACGGAGGAGATATGGATTGCGGTTCAGGTCTCATCCTTTTAATCCGGGAAAATATGCTCAAGGTTCCGGTCAACGGTATTCTTGAAATGAGAAGCCGGGAGCGGACGGTGGCCGATGACCTGCCGCCCTGGTGCCGGATGTCGGGCCATATCTTTCTTGGCAGTCTTGCTGCAGACGGGTATAACCGGTATTTTGTCGAAAAAGGAGAAATTTCTGTAAAGGAGGACGATGCCCTGAAAAAAGACAAAGAAGCTGCTAAAAATTATCAATGGCGGCTTCGGACAAGATCTACCGGGCATCTGAAATCCACTGTCTATACCCGGAATTTTTCCTTTGACATGGGTCAAGCCGCCAGCTTTGAAGAAAAGGATGCCCGCCCATGTGCCATTGAATATCTGTTTGGCGCCATGGCCGGTTCCTTATGCACAGGGTTTGCCACGGAATGTGCAAGGGGAAACCTTGAAGTGGATGATATTGAACTGTCCCTGACCGGAACTCTTCACAATATCCTCAGCCACCTGGGTCTTGAAGAAGGAGATCCGTCCGTTCAGAAAATTGAAGTAAAATGTTTTGCATCCACTTTTGATGATGAAAAAAAAGTCAGGGCTGCCTGGCAGCGGGCCATAGACCGGTCACCCATTGCAGCCACCCTGAAAAAGGCGGCAGAACTTGAATTCAAACTTAATTTTGTATAATTTTATATGATGGACATGATGAATAAAAAATTATTCCAAACCACCCAAGTCGGTTCTTGGCCAAGATCCCGGAAAATGCTGAAAACCCTTCGGGATTATCAAAAAGGCCTGATCAGCAGACAGGATTTCACTCTGGTGGCAGAGGATGAAATTCGCCGTACCGTGGCCCTTCAGGAAAAGGCCGGGCTTGATATCCTGGTGGATGGAGAACACCGAAGAGAAAGCTTTTACGCCTTTATCACGGAAAAAGTGGAAGGAACAAAACTCATGTCACTGGCCGATATGCTGGACCATGTCGAAGACAAGGCCGAATTTGAAGAAATGCTCAGAACCATGGACATGCCGGCATCTGCCATAAAAAATCCAACCTGCATCGGAAAACTTTCCCGTCGGGAGTCCCTGGCCGGAGAGGATTTACAGTTTCTGCGAACCCTGACGGACAAACCGGTCAAGATAACCCTTCCGGGCCCCTATCTTCTCACCCGGTCCATGTGGGTGGGGGCTCTGACAAAAAAAGCCTACCGCAATCACAAGAAAATGGCAGACGATATTGTAAACATCCTGCGGGATGAACTTCTGGAGCTGAGAGCCGCAGGCTGTGAATTTGTCCAGTTTGATGAACCTGTGCTGACCGAAGTGGTCATGTCCGAGGAATGCGAACGCCGCACCTTCATGTGAGCCACCCTTGCCACCCGCCGGGATGCGGGTAAGGAACTTAAATTTGCAGCCGACCTCATTAACCGGATTACAAAGGGCATCGACGGCATCAGGATCGGCGTGCACATCTGCCGCGGAAACTGGAGCAAGCAGGAAGACGTGCTTTTGTCCGGTGATTATGAAAAGCTTCTGCCTGCCCTCAAAAGAATGAACATTACCCAGTTTGTCCTTGAATATGCAACCCCCAGGGCCGGTGATATTGAGGTTGTGGGCAAACACCTTTCCGACCGGGAGCTGGGCCTTGGCGTGGTAAACCCCCGAACCGATGAGGTGGAAGCCGTGGAAGCCATTGTGACAAAAGCTGAAAAAGCCTTGGAATTCTATCGGCCGGACCAGCTCTTTCTCAATACCGACTGCGGATTTGCCTGCTTTTCAAGCCGGTCGGTGAATGTGGAAAAAATCGCCTATGAAAAACTCTGCTCCATTGTAAAGGCTGCTGAAATATTACGGAAAAAATATGCCTAGGCTTGAGTAAATCCGTAAAGCTATCTAAGGGTAACCTTTTTCCTTGGCCTTACCTTGGTTAAAAGGACATCCATATAATAATAAACCACGGGTGTGATATATAGAGTCAAGAGCTGGGAGGTCAATAGCCCGCCGACGACTGCAAGCCCCAGCGGCTGCCGTGATTCTCCCCCGGCCCCAAGCCCCAAGGCAATGGGAAGGGTTCCTGTAAGTGCAGCCATGGTCGTCATCATAATGGGCCTGAATCGCACGACGGCTCCCTCAAAGATGGCGTCAATGGGTGCTTTGCCTTCATTTCGTTCGGCCTCAAGCGCAAAATCGATCATCATGATGGCGTTCTTTTTAACAATACCGATGAGCATGATGATACCGACAAACCCATAAAGGTTGAGGTCACAGTTAAAGATCATCAAGGTGATCAGGGCGCCGAAACCGGCAGCCGGAAGTCCGGAAAGAATGGTGATGGGATGGATATAGCTTTCATACAGCACCCCGAGCACAATATAGATGACAAAGATGGCCATGATTAAGAGGATCTGAGATCCTGCAAAGGAAGACTTAAATGCCTGGGCCGTGCCCTGAAAGCTTGTGCTCACCGTGGGCGGCAACAGCTTGGCCGCTAAAGATTGAACAAGAGCCATGGCATCCCCCAGGGCCACACCCGGCCGAAGGTTAAACGAAATCGTCACTGACGGGAGCTGACCCAGATGGTTAACCGTCAAAGGACCAATGGTTTTGGTGAGGGTTGCAATGGTGTCCAGCGGAATCAGCTGGTTGGATTTTCCCCGGATATAAAGCATCCCGAGAGTGGCCGGATCACCCTGATATTTGGGGTCCAGCTCAAGAATGACCTGATACTGGTTGGTCGGGGCAAAAATAGCAGATACCTGCCGGGAACTGTAGGC
>CAZWMY010000105.1:0-14838 GCA_964635025.1 uncultured Desulfobacula sp.
CCGGCGGATTTTGCTTCTTGTGTGAATTCGGATACAGACTCAAGCCCCACGGCAATTAATATGGTGTCGCATTCAAAGGTTTTTTGCGAGCCTTCAATCACTTCAAAATTTTTGTCGATTTCTGCAATGGTAATGGATGAAACCGATTCTTTTCCATTGGCCGAGACAATGGAATGGGAGGTGTAAATGGGAACCCCGAGACGCCGGAGTTTGTCCTCGTGGACCTTGTATCCCCCGCATGTTGTCATGGCTTCGCAGAGCCCAACCACTTTGATCCCGGCCTGGAGTGCATGGTAACCGGCAATAATGCCCACATTACCGCCGCCAACAATAAAGAGTTTTTCCGTGGGTTTGACAAGATCCCGGTTCACCAGGGTCTGAAAGGCCCCGGCCCCGTATACTCCGGAAAGTGAATTGCCCTTGAACCGTAAAAATTTTTCCCTGGCGCCCGCTGCATTGAGAATGACTTTGGGGGTGACAATTTTATATATCCCGTCTTTCAGGACGCCGACCTTTTTATCATCAAACACATAAAGGGCGGTGCTTTTTTTCCAGACCTCGATATAGGCGCTGGTCTCTGCCTTTTTGGCCAGAAGGCGTCCGATATCCATGCCGCGCATTCCTGCGTGGGAATCTTCCACTGAACCGAAAAATTTATGGGTCTGGAGCACGAGTTTGCCGCCCAATTCTTCCTTGTCGTCCACCAGGATAGCGTGAATCCGGTTTTCTTCCAGCTGGATGGCGGCAGACAGCCCTGCCGGTCCGCCGCCGATGATGAGCACATCGGTGTGAACCTGTTCAACATTGCTGATCTTTGGAGGGGTCTTTATATCGGGAAGCTTTGGCAGGCCTTCCACGCTTTCGACCCTCATGCCGTCCCTGACCCCTGTCATACAGGCTTTTACCGGCACACCGTCGGCAATGACAGTGCATTTGGCGCATTGGCCGTTGGCGCAGAAAATCCCCTGGGCTGATCCGTCTTTGTGGTGGTGTCCAAATATTTTGATATGATTTGCAAAGAGCGCAGATGAGATCATCTCGTCTTTTGTTGCTTCAAGTTTTGTATTGTTCCAGAAAAAAGAGGCCTTCTCTTTTTTTGGAACATCCAGAACCGGGTGAGCCTTGATTCTGTTGTCCGTCATCATTTCTCCCGACATATAAAAAGAAAGGGTTGGATCATATTCAATTTCTTACAAATGGTTAAACCATTAGCAGGATTTTGTCAATTGAATTTTTAACTTGCCCTGAATATTGACT
This sequence comes from uncultured Desulfobacula sp., assembly GCA_964635025.1. Lineage (GTDB taxonomy): Bacteria > Desulfobacterota > Desulfobacteria > Desulfobacterales > Desulfobacteraceae > Desulfobacula. The sequence goes on from CAZWMY010000105.1 coordinate 1,258, forward strand.
CTCTTTTGTGAATCTTTTATTCTTTTTTTATCATCCTGGATCAATCCTTTTAAACAGGGAAACAACATGGACAAACGTCTTTTTAAAAATTCAGAAAAGCGCAGGTTTGACAGGAAACAACTGTATTATTATTTAAAGGTCAATCACCATGAGACAGATGCTCTTGCCGGCTATCTGGGAGATATTTCAATGGAAGGGCTCATGCTTTTTTCCAAAGAAAGTATTGACCTTAACAAGGGCTTTAAACTCAGAATTAATCTTAATAAGGAATTCGGTCTGGAGGACAATTTTGTAGTTGACGTAAAAAGCCTCTGGTGTGAAAAAGATGTCAATCCTGAGTTTTTCCTGATTGGATTCAAGTATATTAAGCTGGAGCAGCCCAGTGCGGATATCGTGCAATATCTGATAAAAAAATACGGGTTCACTGAATAACCATCATCTCTTGTTTTTCCCCGCCCTTTTTTTTGTGACGGTCATTTTTTGCTTTTCCTTTTCTTTTGGATCTTTTTCTACAAATATGGGTTTCATGGTAAACGGGTCTATTCCTGTATAATACATAAGCGTGGACCAGGTGGAGGGGGCGGGAGTAAAAATCTGTACCTGTTCCGGTATGGTTTTAAGGTTCTCAATGCAGAATTTTTTTAAATCCTGCATGTCTTTCATGCTGCATCCGGGGTGTGCGGCTATGAGATAATAGGTTAAAAACTGGGGCTTCCCGGCTTTTTTTGACAGAGCATCAAACTGGTGCTTGAATTTTTTAAGATGCTCCACCGATTGCTTTCCCATCAGGGTCAATATCTGCGGTGCCGTGTGTTCCGGCGCGATTTTCATCTGCCCGGACACATTGTCTGTGACTATTTTTTCAAGATATGCCTCACCGTTTTTTGTATCGTTGAATATCAAATCATAGCGGATGCCGGAGCTGATAAAGACTTTTTTAACGCCGGGCAGTCTTTCAATTTTTTGTATCAGGCGCATATGTCTTGAATGGTCCGGGGCAAGGCTTTTGCAGGGTGAGGGGAAAAGACAGCGCTTGTCTTTGCATGCGCCTTTTTCAAGTTTCTTATTGCATTCAAACCCGTACATATTGGCGGTGGGGCCGCCCAGATCCAGGATATAGCCCTTAAAATCCGGAAGTTTGGAAATAGTTTTGGCTTCTTCAATGATGGAGGCTTCGCTCCGGAAGCAGACGGTTCTGCCCTGGTGAACCGTGATGGCGCAAAAATGGCATTCGCCGTAGCATCCGTAATGGGTGGGAATGGAAAAGCGGATGGTATCAAGGGCTCTGACGGTTCCGGCGGGTTTGTGAAAAGGGTGAAGATCCCGTTCAAATTCAAGGGAATGGAGGTGATCCAGTTCTTCGGTCGTGCAGCACGGTTCCGACGGGTTGATGACCAGATACCGGTCCTGGTGCTTCTGGCAAAGGGTTTCGGCGGTTAAAGCATCATTGTTTTCATAAAAAATCCGAAAGGCCTTGATATAGTCATCTTTGTTTTCTTTAACCGCTTCATAGGAAGGCAGCTCCAAACCGGTTTTTTCCTTTGATATATAAGCCAAACCCTTGAGACCAACAGACGGCCTTTTTTCTTTCAGGGCCGATGCAAATTTCAGGATGGTGCCGTGGGCCATCCCATAAAGAAGGTAATCGGCCTTGGCATCAAAAAGGATGGACCGGCGGATGCTGTCCGACCAGAAATCATAATGGGCGATCCGTCGAAGGCTTGCCTCGATGCCGCCCAGGACAATGGGCCGGGTCTGTTTGAAATATTGCCTCACCAGATTGGTATAGGCAATGACGGCCCTGTCCGGACGTTGGTTGTTTATCCCGCCGGGGGTGTAATCATCAGATCTTCTTTTCTTTTTCAGGGCTGTATAATTGGCCACCATGGAATCCACGCATCCGCCGGTAATGCCCCAGAAAAGATCAGGCTCCCCCAGCCTTGTGATATCTTTATCCGATGTCAAATCCGGCTGGGCAATGATTCCCACGCGATATCCCTGATCAACCAAAATTTTTCCGATGACGCTAACGCCCATGAAAGGGGAATCAATATAGGCATCCCCTGTTACCAGAATGATGTCCAGTGATTTCCAGTTGAGCGCCTTTATTTCTTTTCGGGTTGTGGGAAGAAACATGGTGAAGCCTATTATTTAAATAATCAATGCGCCATGAGAAGATAGATTCCTGCGACGGCAACAACCGCCCCGGCCATGGCCTGGACCGGCACATGTTCCTTGTGAAGAAAGATGGAAAACGGGATGATGAATACAGGAACCAGGGATAAAAACGTGGAGGCTACACCGGTCGTCAGGTAATGCAGGGTGAGAAGAGAAAGTGAAACACCGAGAAAGGGTCCGATGACCGCTCCTGAGGCGGTGAACAAAAGGGCTTTTTTATCTTTCAGGGCGGCGGTTACAGGCTGCCATTTTTTTGTAACCGTAAGAAAAAGAATAAAACATACAAAGGCTGCAATAACCCGGATCTGGGTGGCGGAAAAGGCATCCAGGTATTCGCCGCCTTCCTTCATGCCTGCTTTGCTGAGAATAAATCCTATGGCCTGGCCGAGCATTCCACCGATACCGAGAAGGATTCCTTTAAATGAGACGGTCCTGACAGTGCGGGAGGAAGATGAGGTCGATTTGGGATTTTTTACAAGGATGACCATACCAACCCCGAAAATTGTGACAAAGATGCCGATCCATTGATGGAGGGCATAGACTTCATCAAGGAAAAGCCAGCCAATGACGGCAGTGGTGGGGGCCGACAGGCTGAAAATCAGCATGGCCACCCGCGCCCCGATTTCCACCAGGGCTTTGAAAAGAAAAATATCCCCAAGAAAAAACCCGATGATCCCGGAAAGGCTCAGATAAATCCAGGCATGGGCTGAAAAATGAAGCGGGATCGGAAATCCGTTTCGGATCAGGAGAAGAACGCTAAAGAGGCTCAGGGCAAAAGTAATCCTGATGATATTCACCGGGGTTGCTCCCACCCTTTTCGAGGCGGCTTCAAAAAACTGGGCGCTCATGGTCCAGCACAAAACGGTTGAGATGGCAATCAGTTCACCGATATAGGTCATTGGAGTCCTTTTTGGTAAGAAATAAAAAAAAATAATAATTAGAGGATATGATACTAAATTACAAGGCAAAGATGAAACTATTTTGAGTCAAATAATTGTTTCATTGCATTTAAACAATTATAGTTGACAAGCTGTTGGTTTTCTATTAGTTCTGATTTCACTATATTGAAGGATAAAACCCGCTAAAAGGACCAGAGCGTGATGAAAAACAGAAAAGACGATATTGCCGGATATATTACAGACCTGCTTGCCAAAAGTGCAAAACCAAGAAACCAGATTGCAGCCATATCCGGTCTGTCCAATACCTATATCACCCAGCTGGAAAAGGGCAATTTTATAAATGTCCGGCGCGAAAAGCTAATCTCCCTGGGTGTCGCGTTAAGCCTTAATCTGAATGAGATCGATGAATTATTGAATTTTTTTGACCGGACACCTTTGACGGTTGAAGACATTGAAACTTTTCTGGAAATGTCAAAATGCCAGATAAAGTCAACGGCTTTGCTCCCGCTTAAAGACGGATTCCCGTTGGAATTGTTTATTTTAGGGGCCGAACGCCTGGACGGCAAACAATTTGTCTTGGGCCCGGAACCGACATTCTGTCTTTATCCGGAACGGTTCCGGCAATATTCCGAGCGCCTGAATGCAGCCAACCATCCGCTTTACAGTGAAATCGTAGAGGCAATCAACAGCGAGCGGAATCGGGTGTTTCATCAAAACCTGGAAAAAAAGCCTGAAAATTCCTTTGTCCAGTATATCTGCAAAGACTGCCTTGAAAGCTATGCAAAAAACAGCAAAGACCCAAAAGAAAAAGGGTATCGCATTGATCATATCAGATTGATCATAGAAGCACTCCAAACATATGAAAATTTTGAATTTTATGTTCTTAATCAGTGCCCTGCCATCTCTTTTACATTGAAGCAGACCGTCAAATCCGCTGAAAACAATGATACGGACCGGCTTTTCATTGTTTTCTGGCCCAGGCATCTGGACAGCGGAAGGCGTTCAGGCCGGCTCAGCGGTTTTGCCACGGACAATGATGTGGTGATACAAAACTACAGAGAAGAAATTGAATCTATTTCAAGGACCGTTATCGAAGAATATAAAGACAGGGGCAACCTGATCTCTTATCTTAAAGGCCTTATCAGCGATCAGTGATCACATCCTGATTTTCTGTCTTTCGCTTAAAAAAAAGTTTAAGCCGATTTAAATTTAAAATAAAATAAAATAAAATTTTTATGTTGACAAGGCACAATCATTGTTTTAAAGCTTGATTGAGGGTTCAAGGATTAAAGAGATGTGGGGCTCTTAAAAACTATGATTAACCAAAGAAAACAGGAGTGTGTCATGGTAAAAAAAACAAAAATCATGATATTCATGATGATGGGATGGATTTGTTTTTCATTGGCTTTTTTCCCGGTTCCAGCAAAGGCCGAGGATCTGAAGCCGGTTCCTGAAATCGATTTTTTAACCTGGGTGCCGGCCAAATTCATGGCCTATTATGAAGCCAGCAATTATATTGCCCAGGAATGGGAAAAGCTCGGTCTGAAAGTGAAATTGCGACCGACCAATTTTCCGAACCCGCTTTTGACAGAATGGTTTAAAGAGCACACCTTTGATTGTGTGCTTTCGGTTCTGTCCGGCAGTCCTGACAGAATGGAACCTGATTTTTTCACCAATTCCCAGTTTAATTCAAAACATACAGCCCCGGGCAACTGGAATGTGGGGGAATGGAAAAACGAAGCCTTTGACAAGATAGGCGAAAAACAGCTTGAAATTTATGAGCCGGAAAAAAGAAGGGAACTGATCTACAATCTCCAGGCCATGCTGAAGCAGGAGCGCCCTGAAACCATTATTAATTATCCCATTGAAAACATGGGGATCAACACCACCAATATGGAACTTGATTATGTGGATGCCTCGGACGGATTGAGATCCATATGGAATCAGGTAAGGTTCACACCCAAAAAAGATGTGAAATTTCTGAAAGTCGGCCGTATTTCCGATCAGGCCACCTGGAACCCTCTTTCCGCCATCCAGTCCGACGATTTTGAAATGCTCAGGATGGTATACGACCGTCTGGTCCAGGTCGGGCCCAAGGGCGATATCCAGATGTGGGCGGCCAAAAGTGTGACCTCCGTTGATCAGCTGGCCATTGATGTGGAATTAAAAGAAGGCCTGATGTTCTCCGATGGAAAGCCGTTAACGGCCGAAGATGTCAAGTTTTCCTATGATTTCATGAAAAAATGGGAAGCTGCCTTTTTCTTAAAATATCTTGCACCCATCAAGGATATTGAAATTTCAGGAAAGTATAAACTCAGGTTTAATCTTCAAAAACCCTTTGCACCCTTTATCATGAATACGCTGGGTCAGATATTCATCATCCCGAAGCACATATGGGAAAATGTGGTGACGGAAAAAGGTCTGGCAAAGCCCCAGGATTTTGCAAACACACCTGTGATCGGCAGCGGCCCCTTTATCATGGAATACTGGAAAGAAGCGGAAGAGTTTATGCTCAGGGCCAACAAAAAGCATTTCATGGCGCCTAAATCCGATCTCCTCTTTGTTGTCTTCGGAACCCGCGAGCTTGTAAATGCAGCATTGAAAAAAGGCTCCATTGATGTCAATATCCAGTCTCTTCCGCCGGCAGCAGTCAAGGAATTCAAAGGCGAGAAAAATGTTAAGCTCTTTGAAGTCAGAACCAATGGGTATTCTGCGGTGCGGTATAATACAGCCAAACCTGTATTCATGCATACCGCCATCCGTCAGGCCTGTTCTCTCGCCGTTCCCTATAAGAAAATTGTGGACGAGATTTATGAAGGATATGCAGGCTTGAGTTCATCCTCCATCACCCCGGTGAATGCATTCTGGCATAACAAAGATCTTGAAGCGCCGGAATACAATCTTGAAAAGGCCCGCAAAATATTGAAAGATGCCGGTTTTCAGTGGGACAAAGATGGAAGGCTCTGTTATCCGAAAGAAAAATGATACGCGTTGTTAATATAAAAAAGCATTTCCCTGTTGTATCCGGGATCCGATCCATCTTTTCCGGATCAAGAGGGAAAACCATCAAAGCCGTGGACCAGGTCTCCTTTGAATTGAAAGAAGGAGAGGTCCTCGGCCTAGCAGGAGAAAGCGGATGCGGGAAATCAACCATTGGCCGGGTGCTGGTGGGGCTTGAAGCCCAAACCGATGGAGAGATCTTTTTTAATAATCTCAATCATCTGGATTTGAAGAAAAAAGACAGAAAAGCCTTTTATCGGAAAATCCAGATGATATTTCAAGACCCCTACGGTTCCATCAATCCCCAGCATTCCATCAGCAAAATCATTGCCATGCCCTTGCTCTACCAGGGGCTGAGAAAAAAAGAGGAAATCCGGAAAAAAACCATAGAAACCCTTGAACTCGTCGGACTGACACCGGCTTTGGAATATCTGGAAAAGCATCCCCACCAGCTTAGCGGGGGCCAGCGCCAAAGGCTCTGTATCGGCCGGGCCATTATTGTGGAGCCGGAATTTCTTGTGGCAGATGAACCCATCTCCATGCTGGATGTGTCCATAAAATCCGGAATCCTGGTGTTGCTGCGGGATCTGGTGAAAATCAAAAAACTGTCGCTCTTGTATATCACCCATGATCTGGCAACGGTGAGCCATATCTGTCAGCGGATTGCCATTATGTATCTCGGAAGGATAGTGGAAACAGGGCTGGTGGAAGATGTGATCAAAAAAAGCTTACACCCCTATACCAAAGCCCTTGTCTCGGCCATTCCCGTTCCTGACCCGAATGTGAAACGGTCTGAGGTCAATATAAAGGGGGCCATCCCCAATGCCGTTCACATACCCGACGGCTGCAGGTTTTCCCCCCGGTGCCCGGTGGCGGAGCAGATCTGTTTCACGGTCGAACCGGAACTTACAGAGAAAAACGGGCACTGGTGCGCCTGCCATTTTACGGAAAAATTGAACAGACCATGATCTCATATATTGTGAAACGATTGTTATTTATGGTTTTGACCCTTTTTATCCTTGCATCGCTCATGTTTTTCATGTTCAGGATGCTGCCCGGCGATCCAACCCTGACGGTGATCAGCTCAGCCATGTACCCCAAGGCCCAGGAAGCCATGAAAAAACAATATGGCCTGGATAAGCCTCTTGCCGTTCAGTACCTGGCCTATCTGAAAAATACCCTTCTTCTGGATTTCGGGTTTTCATTCCAGCATTCACGGACGGTCAGCGACATGATCAAGGGCAGGCTTCTGAATACCTTGCTGCTCATCCTGCCTTCCATGCTGGCCGCCTATTTTTTCGGGACGCTTGCCGGGGCCTTTATTGCCTGGAAGCGCGGCGGCAAACTGGAGATCGGGACGGTAATTTTCACAACCGCCATCCAGTCTGCACCGGTCTTCTGGCTTGGCATGCTGTCGATTTTTGTCTTCAGCGTCCATTTGGATTTATTTCCCCTGGGGCATATCCTGACACCAGGCATGCATCCGGGAGAAACCGATCTTCAAAAATATCTGAGCCTGGATTTTTTACACCATCTGGCCCTGCCGTTTATCGTCATCACCTTATACAATCTTTGTTTTCCGCTTTTGCTGATGCGCAGCAGCATGCTGGAAACTTTTGGTGAAGATTTTATCGAGCTTTGCCGGATGAGGGGATTTTCCGAAAAAAGAATAATTTTCAAACACGCCATGCGAAATTCCCTGCTTCCCATTGCCACGACCCTGCCGCTGATCCTGGGATGGTCCATTGCCGGATCGGTAGTGATTGAAACGGTTTTTTCCTGGCCGGGTCTTGGGCTTCTCATGGTGGAGGCGGTCACACGAAATGATTACCCCGTGGTCCAGGCTTGTTTTCTTCTGATTGCCGTGCTGACCATAGTGGGAAATTTTATTGCCGACCTGCTATACGGTATCCTGGATCCGAGAATCGTATATGAATAGCATAAAAATTTAATGACAGGAGAAGGGTTTGATCAAGCGGTTTATAAAATTTATTTTAAAATCAAAATTGGGCATGACCGGCTTTATCATGTTTTTTTTATGCGTGATCACGGCTGTCTTCGCTCCCTTCATTGCCCCTTATCCTCCCCAGGAAAAGCATTACAGTGCCGACAATACCCTTTTAAAGCTCATACCGCCGTCTAAAGACCATCTGCTTGGAACAACCCTTCTGGGAAAAGATGTTTTCAGCCAGATCATCTGGGGCGGCCGGCCAGCCCTGATTATCGGGATTGCAACCTCGCTGGCAGTGATTTTTATCGGGGTGAGTATCGGGCTGATCTCCGGGTATTACGGGGGCTGGGTGGACAATCTTCTCATGAGAATCACGGATATTTTCATGGGAGTTCCGCTTCTTCCCTTTATTATTGTTGTCCTTTCCCTCTGGGGCAGAAGCATGATAACGACTATCCTGTCCATGGCCATCATCCTGTGGCGATCCACAGCTCGGGTGATCCGGTCCCAGGTTCTGACGCTAAAGGAAAGGCCTTTTGTCGATGCGGCAAGAATCACCGGGGCTTCGGATTTCACCATAATTTTATTTGAGATTGCACCCAATATCCTGCCTGTGGCGCTCGTAAATGTGGCCTTTGCCCTGGCCTGGGCCATCATTACCGAAGCCAGTATCGGATTCTTAGGGTTTGGCGACCCTGAGGTTCTTTCCTGGGGAACCATCATCTACAGCGCCTTTGCCTCGGAAATGTCATATAGGGCCTGGTGGTGGGTTCTTCCTCCGGGCGCCGCCATCATGATCCTTGTCACCTCTGTCTATTTCATCGGCAGAGCTTACGAGGAAATGGTAAATCCAAGATTAAAAAAATGGTAGAGTGCCGGGGAAAATGAATCAGATGAAACCAAAACTACTCGAAATAAAGGATTTGAGCGCCATTTACAAAACCGAAACCGGCAGTGTCCTGGCGCTTTCCCATGTGTGCCTGAGCATTGCCAAAGGGGAGAATTTCGGGCTGGTGGGTGAATCCGGATGCGGCAAATCCACGCTTTTAAAAACCATCATCAATGTCATCCCGGAAAATGCAAAAATCACACAAGGCGAGGTCTGGTTTGACGGCATCAACCTTCTGGGCTTGCCGGAAGACGAGATTAGAAAAATCCGGTGGAAAAGGATTTCCATGATTACCCAGAGCGCCATGAATGCTCTGGACCCGGTATATAAGGTAGGGGATCAGATCTATGAAACTGTAAGGGTTCATCAGAATATTTCCCATAAAGAATTCCTTGAAAAGATCAATAAAATGTTTTCCCTGGTGGGTGTCAGTACAAAACGGTATAATGAATTTCCCCATCAGTTCAGCGGCGGGATGCGCCAGCGGGCCATTATCGCCATGAGCCTGATCCTTGAACCGGATCTGGTCATCGCCGATGAACCCACCACCTCCCTTGATGTGATTGTGCAGGATCAGATATTTAAAAATATCCGGGAACTCCAGAAACTGCTTGGTTTCTCAATGCTGCTGGTGACCCATGATATTGCCCTGGTGGTTGAAAACTGCGACAGGATCGGGGTCATGTATGGCGGCCAGATGATGGAAATCGGCAATACACAGCAGGTGGTTAAAGAGAGCTTTCACCCCTATACCATGGGGCTGAAACACTCTTTCCCCAATATCAATGATTTAACCGCAGATCTGATTTCAATCCCCGGCTCGCCTCCGGAATTAAAAGGAAACCTGAAAGGATGCCGGTTTAGCGAGCGGTGTCCGTTCAGACAGCAGATCTGCTTTGACGAGGAACCCCTGCTCCGTGAGGTTCTCAAAGATCACTGGGCTGCGTGTCACCGGAGCGGCGAGGTTCAGGAATTACGAAAATTATCTGCCAAGGCAGATATCTGGATCAATGGAATCAATCAAAAATCATAAGGTGAAAAAAATGGATACAAATCATAAAACCGTATATTTTGCATATGGAACCCTTCTGGACAAAGATGAAATGGCCCGGTTCTGCCCGACGGCAAAATCCCTGGGCATCATGAAACTGCAGGATTATAGGCTGAAATTCGCCTATTGCAAGAAAAATTCAGACCAGGGCGGGTGTCATCTTGAATCCTGTCCAGGCAACACCATGTATGGCGTTTTATACGAACTGCCGGAAGAAGAACTCAAAGATTTGGACCGGCTGTCCGGTCATGGTGACGGGCTTTGGACCGGCATGAAAATTCATTTGATCAATGAAAAAGGAGAAAAAATTCCTGCACAGACCTATGTCATCCCCACCCCGGGTGATGATCTGTCTCCCACCGAAGCCTATGTGAGACCCATCCTCAAGGGTCTGAATGATCTTCCCATTCCGGAAGATTATAAAGCTCAGGTCCGAGAGATCATCCAAAAGGCCATGAATCGCTGATCATGGCAGAGGGCAAGAAAATGAGCCAAATAAAACCCGCCATTAAAGTATTTAAAAACGCAAATATCCTTGATTGTGTTACGAACGAGCCATATCCGGGATGCATCGTTGTTGAAGGCGACCGGATCAGGGAAGTCCTGGATTATCAGGAACGGGTTTCGCCAAAAAAAGCCCAGGTCTTTGATCTGGGCGGTAAATTCATCTTGCCCGGATTGATCGATGCCCACGTGCATATCATCTGCACTGATCCGGATACCGGTCTTCAGATGAAAAAGGACCCGGTCAGCCTGATGACCATAAAGGCCCTCGAAGTTTTGAAAGCCTCTCTTGATCAGGGATTCACAACCCTGCGGGACTGCGGCGGGGCCGATGCCGGGTTCAGGATCGCCGTGGAAAACAATATTGTCCCCGGCCCAAGGATTAAGGTGTCGGGCAGGCATTTGTCCATGACCGGCGGCCATGGAGACGGGCGGTGGCCAGCGGAAATTTACGATCCGATTCATTCGCCTGCCACTTTTCACGGCATTGTTGCTGATGGCGTGGATGAATGCCGGAAAGCTTCGCGGAACCAGTTGAGGCAGGGGATTGATTTTTTAAAGGTAATGGCCGGCGGCGGATGCCTCTCTCCTTCGGACCGGATCGAAAGCGCCCAGTATTCTCCTGAAGAACTATCAGCCATTGTATGGGAGGCAAGGTCCTCTGGAACCTATGTGTCGGCCCACTGCTATTCGGATCTGTCGGTGATAAACGCCGTAAATTCTGGGATCCGGACCATTGAACACGGGAATCTGATGTCGCAAGAGTCAGCCCGGGTATTAAAAAAAGCCGGTGCATATCTTGTCCCAACCTTGTCCGCCTATCATATTGCATCGGAAAACGGCCGGGAAAGAGGTCTTTCAGATGGCATCATCCAAAAAATACAGAAGGCAAAGGAAAAGTCCCTGGAGGGATTATCGATCGCTTTTAAGGAAGGATGCCGAATCGGGTCCGGAAGCGATATCCTGGGGCCTGACCAGAACACAAAAAAAGCCTTGGAACTGGAATTAAAAGCCGGCGTGATGGGCGCTTACAATGCCATTAAATCCGCAACCATCGCCAATGCCCAACTTATAGGCATGGAAGCTGAAATCGGCTCTCTTACCCCAGGCAAACTTGCCGACATGATCGTCATAAACGGCAATCCGCTTGAAGATATTACCCTTCTTCAGAACTATGAAACCGCCATTGCCTGTGTCATGAAAAACGGCAATTTTTATAAATCCGTTTATTCCCTGTTTTAACGAACCGCTGAAAATTTTTTTATTGGAAAAAAATGAAAAAGGAGATATTGTCAAGCGGCAGCTACGGATAGTAAGGGCCGGAACCGGGAGAATCGATTCTGAAGAGCAGGCTTTTTGGATATCGATGATTAAGAATTAATAAATCGAGAGTTTGATGAAAAAAATTTTACTGACCCTGATGATCATCCTGTTCAACACCACTGTTGTTTTTTGCGGTGAGTTTGAAGACACTTTAAAAGAGGCTGAGCAGGGAGATGTCATGGCCCAATATAATCTTGGCACAATGTATTCCATCGGCTCGGACGGTGAGCAGGATTATAAGCAGGCCATATACTGGTTTGAAAAAGCAGCCGCACAAGGAAAGGTCGAGGCTCAATATAATCTTGGATTAATGTATGATCAGGGCAAGGGAGTTCCACAGGATTATAAGCAGGCTGCGTTTTGGTATGAAAAAGCGGCTGAACAGGGATTGGATAAGGCTCAAGTTAATCTTGGCGCCATGTATGTCGACAATCAGGGGGTTCCGCAGGATTATAAAAAAGCCATATATTGGTTTGAAAAAGCGGCGGAACAGGGAGATGCCGCGGCTCAATATAACCTTGGAATGATGCATAGCCAAGGCAAAGGCGTTGCACAGGATCTAAAAAAAGCCTATGTCTGGTTGAGCTTGAAGGCTGCAGAGGAGCATGAAAAAAAAAATGAATTAAGAGATCTTATCGCTAAAGAATTTACACCCCAACAATTAACGGAAGCCCAGGAGCTTGCGGCAAAAAAGCAGTATCAAATAGAGCATCCATCCGAATCCCAGGAACAGACCCCTGCCATACCTGAAAAACAGATTTCTTCTAAATCCAAAAAAAAGACTTCTCCCAAACCCGTAAAACAGACCTCATCCAAATCTAAAAAACAAACGCCTTCCAAGGCAAAAAAGCAGACTCCTGTCAAAAAGAAATAGAGCGCTCAGGAATCTGAATGCTGAGTTTATCTGCTTATTTGGGGACCGGTTTTTTCCCCAGGGGGGCAAAACATACGCTTGCCAGCCTGAAATGGGCAAATCCAAAGGGGATACCGATAATGGTGACACAGTATCCCACACCTGCAATGATATGGGAGACGGCAAGCCAGATGCCGGCCAGAATGATCCATAAAAAATTGGCAAGGCTTGTACCGATGATTCTTTCTTCACCCAGGGCCCGTGCATCCACCAGCTCTTTTCCAAAGGGGAAGGCGGCAAACCCTGCGATCCTGAAAGCGGCAAATCCAAAAGGGATGCCGACAACGGTTATAAACAGCAGGCTACCCAGGACCACCCACAGCACCCAGGCTAAAAAACCGCCGCCGATAACAAACCAAAGAATATTCAGGATCAATGCCATTTGGCTCTCCTTTTTATTGCTGATGGAACGCTGAGCTAGATCACGGTTACATTTTTTGCTGAAGGCCCTTTTTGCCCCTGTTCAATATCAAATGAAACGCGGTCTCCTTCTTTTAAGGATTTGAAACCGGTTGCATTGATTGCTGAGTGATGCACAAAGACGTCTTTTCCACCGTCTTCCTGCTGGATAAATCCGAACCCTTTTGAGTCATTAAACCATTTTACTGTACCTGTGGCCATGTCGGCAATCTCCTGAATTAAAATATATGTTTCAATTTTGCTGTGCATGAAACAGCGCAATGATTGGTATAATTAGGATTCCTGATAAAAGTCAAGCTCTAATTTCTTAAAGATGGCGGGAGATTTGCGCCTAAGAATTTTCACATCAATATATTTATTGACTTGGAGGCTGCATTTTTATAAATAAGGATCAATTTTAAAGGGTTGCCCCGAGCCAACGGAACACGGTGAAACTCCGTGGCGGTCCCGCCG
>CAZWMY010000106.1:0-14816 GCA_964635025.1 uncultured Desulfobacula sp.
AATATTCGCTCAAGCCAGAGCTTCCTATGGCAAAGTTACTTGCGATTACCCTGGGTCGGCAAGGACCGGAGGTTTACAACTCGAAATTCTTTTCTGTACTGCTCGCCGCAGGAATGGACCCTGAAGATGTCATGCTCGAATACCTCGATCTGAATCGCAATCGAGATACGGAGTTTCGCACAAGGAAGAAAGAACTGATTCTCCATCAATATTTGGGGAAACAAATAGATTTGATTGTTGCTGTTGAACAACCGGCCCTGATTTTCTTGTTGGAAGAGCTCAAAGACTTGGCGCCTGGAGTGCCTGTTATGGCAATCAACGCAACTGTGCCTAAAGATGCCTTAACGAGCGGGCACCCCTTTCTGCAAAAAACCGTTAACCTGGACTTCAAGGGCACTCTTGAGCGAGCACTGGAACTGTTTCCCGAAACCCGTAGGGTCGTTGTCGTTACGGGCGCTGCTGAACAAGACCTGGTTGTAAAAACCGAATCACAAGCAACCGCCGATCTCTGGAAGGATAAACTTGAGTTCGAGTATACCGACCACATGTCCATGGCCGAGATCCAGAGACGGGTTGCCAATCTACCGCACCAAACCATTGTAATCTATCGAGCCATCAATCGGGATAGAACCGGACAGATCTACGTGCCCTACAACGCCCTTCTTGAGATCACGAAAGTGGCCAATGCGCCGGTTTTCGGCTTATACGACAATTACGTCGGGGCCACCGGTGTCGTTGGCGGGTCGGTGTATCACATTGCACAGGAAGGGGAGCGTGCGGCACACATTGCACTGGCCATCATGGAAGGTAGTTTGCATCTGAACGAACCGTTGAAAACACTTCCTTCGGAAGGCGTTCCGATGTTTGATTGGCAGCAAATCAATCGATGGGGCGGAAACGAATCCCGATTACCTACAGACAGCATTTTTGTCAACCGCGCATCCACCTTATGGGGACAATATAAGGCAATCATCATCAGCATGGTTATTGTTTTTCTTGTAATGGCAACTCTTATTGCCTCGTTGCTCATCCAGAATCGCCGTCGGAAAGTTGCTGAAAACTTGACTCGGGAGAGCGAGGAACGGTATCGGTCCCTGATTGAGGAACAGATCGAACTGGTCAGCCGGTTTAAGCCCGATGGGACGTTCCTTTATGCCAACGAAGGGTTTTGCCAATTTTTTGGAAGATCCAAGGACATGTTCGAGGGCTCTAAGTGGCACCCAGTGGCTCATCCGGACGATATGCCTGTGATTGAAAAGCGGCTATCCTGCCTGAGCCCTGATAATCCTGTAGTCCTGATTGAAAATAGAGTCTTCGACGCCAATGGACAACTGCGCTGGGTTGAGTTTTCCAACAAGGCATTTTTTGAAGGGAATGGAACGCTTAGTGAAATTCAGTCCGTAGGCCGCGACATAACCGAGCGCAAAAGGGCAGAGGAAGCACTGAAACGTTCAGAGCAAAAGTCAAAAGCAATCCTTGAAAGCATCAGCGATGCCTTCTTCTCCCTGGACAGCAATCTTGTTATAACCTATTTCAATTCAGCGGCCGAACGGGTGTTGAACCGAAAGGCAGGCGAAGTGCTGGGACGTTACCTCTTTGATGCCTTCCCCGAAGCCACGGGCTCTGTATTTGATGAAAAATATCACCAGGCAGCCCGGGAGAAGACCGCCTTGAATTTTGAAGTCTATTTTGATATCGCCCCTTATCGAAACTGGTATGAAGTGCGTGTTTACCCACAAGATGAGGGTATTTCCGTTTATTTTCAAGTGATAACCG
The DNA here is from genome assembly GCA_964635025.1 of uncultured Desulfobacula sp. Lineage (GTDB taxonomy): Bacteria > Desulfobacterota > Desulfobacteria > Desulfobacterales > Desulfobacteraceae > Desulfobacula. The sequence continues at coordinate 1,777 of CAZWMY010000106.1, forward strand.
ACCGCAAACGGTCAGAGATGTTAATGGAAAAGCGCCTGGAGCTTTCTTCCTTTGCTGTCGAACACACAATTTCACAAGTTCTTCAGAAAACCCTTGATATAGCTGAAGAGATTACCAGCAGTTGCATCGGTTTCTACCATTTCATTGACGAGGCCAACCATAACATTATTCTGCAGCAATGGTCTTCGAGAACGGTCCGGGAATTTTGCACAGCAAAGGACTATGATCTGCATTACGGAATTGATAAAGGGGGTGTCTGGGCTGACTGCATCCGACAACGCAGTCCGGTCGTCCATAACGACTATCCATCTTTAAGCTATAAAAAGGGGATGTCTGAGGACCACGCGCCAGTAGTCAGAGAGCTTGTTGTGCCCATATTCAGAAAGGAACGGATCGTGGCGATACTTGGCGTCGGAAACAAGCCCATTGACTATACCGACAAAGATATAGATATTGTGACCTTTTTTGCCGACTTCGCCTGGGATGTGGCGGAGCGCAAAAAGGCAGAGGATGAACTCAGGGAAAAAACAATAATCGCACAGACATTCATGGATGCATTGCCGTGCGTGGCTCTTCTGCTGAAGTCAAAAACAAGAGAAATTGTTGCTCTGAACAAAACAGCATATGAGGCTGGCGCAAGGATAGGTTCAACCTGTTTCGGCAGCTGGCCGAAAGCTGACAAGCCCTGTTTTTTCTGTGGTGCACCGGATGCCTGGAAAACTGGTAAACACCGGATAAAGGAAGTGGAATCGCTCGGAGTAATCTGGGAGGCTCACTGGGTGCCTGTCACCGAAAATCTGTATTTGCATTATGCTCTGGACATCACCGAGCGCAAACAGGCAGAAGCGGAGCGGGAGAAGCTTCAGGCACAGCTGAACCAGGCCCAGAAGATGGAATCCATCGGAACCCTTGCCGGTGGTATTGCCCATGACTTCAATAATATTCTATTCCCCATCGTGGGTCATGTTGAAATGCTTCTTGAAGATACCCCGAAGGATAACCCTATGCGAGAAAGTCTGAATGAGGTTTATACTGGTGCATTAAGAGCCAGAGACCTGGTACAGCAAATTCTAGCATTTTCACGCCAGGGAAGCACTGAATTAAAACTGATGAAAATGCAGCCCATCATCAAAGAAGCTCTAAAGCTGATCCGTTCCACCATACCCACCATCATTTCCATTGATCAGAGCCTCCAGCAGAACTGCGGCGCCATAAAAGCAGATCCCACACAGATCCATCAAATCCTCATGAATCTTGCAACCAATGCCTACCATGCCATGGAAGAAACAGGCGGAGAATTGAAAGTAAGCCTTAAAGAAGTCGAATTGGGACAGTATGACCTGATACACCCGGATATGAAACCTGGACTGTATGCCTGTCTGACAGTTGCAGATACCGGTATAGGGATGAATAAAGAGGTCATGAATAAAATCTTCGATCCCTTTTTTACCACAAAGGGAAAAGGCAAAGGAACCGGAATGGGTCTATCCGTGGTTCACGGTATTGTAAAGCGCATGGATGGAGAGATCCAGGTTCATAGTGAACCGAATAAGGGCACGGCATTTCATATTTTTCTGCCAATCGTTCAAAGTGACTATAAAAAACAAGAGCTCCCGACAAATTTACCGATACGAGGGGGAATGGAAAGGGTCCTTTTGGTGGATGATGAAGAAGCCATCATCACAATGGAAAAACTGGTTCTGGAGCGTCTTGGGTATCAGGTGAGCGCCCGCATGAGCAGTGTTGATGCCCTTGAGGCTTTCAGGGCCGGCCCTGAAAAATATAATATTGTGATTACCGACATGAGCATGCCGGTTATGAGGGGAGATAAACTGGCTGCCGAATTGATCAAAATACGTTCTGACATTCCCATACTGCTTTGTACCGGGTTCAGTGAAAGTATGACGGAAGAGAAAATCAAATCCATTGGCATTAAAGGTCTTTTGATGAAACCGGTTGTGGTAAATGACCTGGCCCAAAAAATACGGAGTGTATTGAATGAGGACAAAAATGTCTGAGAGTTTATTACAAAGAATCAAAGAACTTGAAAATGAACAGAAAAAATATAAAATGATAGAAAAACAACTTCAGGAAGCAAATGAAAGGCTGGAATCCTTGTTAAACAGTCTTCCATTAGGTATTGTGATCATTGATTTTAACACTCGACAGATTCTCGACCTAAATCCCCATGCGCTTATAACATTCGGTTGTTCACCGGAACAACTGATTGGTAAAAAATGTACAGACCACATTTGCCCTGCTGATGAAGGAAATTGTCCGATTATAGACCAGGGATTAGATATGGATCGATTCGAACGGGAAATTATCAATATTGCAGGAGAAAGGATACCGGTCCTGAAAACAGTTATGAAGACTGAAATTGATGGGAAACTGGTCATATTAGAATGTTTTATCGATATCAGCGATAAAAAGCGGGCAGAAGAAGAACATATCAAAAGAGAAAAGCTTCAGGCCATTCTGGAAATGGCTGGCGCGGTATGTCATGAATTTAATCAGCCACTTCAGGTCATCAGTGGATTTTGTGAATTACTAAAAACAGGGCCCGGATTCAATGATGAAAATAAACTCCAGATTAATGAAATTATTAAAGCGGTTCATAGAATGGGGTCTTTAACAAAAGATGTGATGAATATTACAGACTATGAGACAAAGCCTTATTTAAATTCTAAAATTATTGATATCAAACGATCGTCTGGCAAGTCTAATGAATGCCCTCGTGCTATAACCTCTCACGAGTAATTTGATTCAAATCATAGGCCTTTTATAAACTGAGAATAAAAAAATATGAAACACATGGGTCTCATGCAAACATTTTTGTCTCTGAATTTTCTGTTTAAACTTTTTAAAAAGCATTCAATAAAAAAAATATTCCCATAGGATTTATGGCGAATGATATCTTTGTAACCAACAAGAACAGGACGCGAGCATTATATAAAAAATGGTACTGAAATTGCATTTGGATATGTCTTATATATTTAATGATCAGTCAGGGTTTTAAAATTGATGGGGGTTAGAATGTTAAAAAATTTGAATTTGAAAAAAAAACTTATGGGTGGCTTTCTGCTGGTAAGTATTATTACGATTATTGTTGCTGTAACTGGAATTTCAGGATTAGAAGTGATTAAATCCAATTTTCGCACAGTCCTTGAATCTTCACCGCTTATAGATGCCGCCATGGAGATGAAATTCTCCGTGGCGAGAGACATGCAGATGATCATGGAGATTCTTTCTGCAAGATCAAAAGGTGACCTTGAAGAAATATGGAAAAAACATGAAATGCTTGTCCGGGATTTTGATTTATTTGCAGATGCGATGTTGAATGGCACAAAGACAGATGAGGGAACGATCTATCCGGCCCGAGATGAAAAACTGAGAGGAATTGTTAGCGAAGCAGATTTATTTCATAATAAAGAATTTCAACCGAGAATAAAAAAAATTTATGCTTTAATCGGACAAAAGATTGCCGGAGAAAATATTTCTGAAGAAATGCTTGGAAACCTTGACCGTGAAGCAGATGCTGTGGGCCAAAAAATGATGGAGACACTTGGAAAAGTCGAGGCTATTACAAAGGAAGAGATAAAAACCGCCCAAGTCAATACATCACAGACAACCGATCTTCAAAAAAAGCTGTTTATTATTATAGGATTGACTGGTGTTATTCTGTCTCTTTTCCTGGGATTTGTCATTACAAGAATGATTACAAAGCCGGTATTTTTGGCAAACGATTTTGCAAAAACAATAGCTCAGGGAGATCTAACTCAACAAATTGCGCTTGATCAGAAGGATGAAGTCGGCATGCTGATTGCGTCTTTGAATGCCATGTGCAAAAATTTAAGAGAAATGTTTACCGATATTGCATCGGGTACCCAGACACTCACTGCTTCTTCCACTGAACTTTCTGCCATTTCAGAGCAAATATCCACAAACTCCGAACAAACGGCTGAAAGATCAAACAGTGTGGCTGCTGCTGCAGAAGAAATGGCCACCAATATGAACAGTGTTGCTGCAGCAACTGAACAGGCTACTGCAAATATCCAGACCATAGTTTCTGCATCAGAAGAAATGACCGCCACCATTAATGAAATAGCAAGAAATGTGGCAAAAGGCAGCGAGACAACCTCACAGGCAGTTAAAACAGCCAAGGAAGTTTCAGGAAAAGTCGATGAGCTTGGAAAAGCTTCAGTCCAGATCAGCAAAGTAACAGAAACCATTGCCGATATTTCCGAACAGACCAATCTGCTGGCACTTAACGCGACAATTGAAGCAGCCAGAGCTGGAGAAGCGGGTAAGGGGTTTGCCGTTGTTGCAGGGGAGATAAAGGCGCTTGCCCAGCAGACCGCAAACGCCACAAGAGAAATCAACGAAAAAATATCAGGGGTTCAAAATACATCAGCAGAGGCAGTTGCCGCTATTGAATCCATTGTCACTGTCATTAATGAAATCAATGAAATCGTTACAACCGTTGCTACGGCCATTGAGGAGCAATCCGCAACTACCCAGGAAATTTCAAATAATGTTAGCCAAATAGCGGCTGGGGTGCAGGAAGTTAATGAAAACGTAAACCAAACATCAGCCGTGGCAGGAGAAGTTACCCGGGATATTGCAAAAGTGAGCCAGGCGGCCGGAGAGGCGAAAACTGGTAGTCAGCAAGTCAATATAAGCTCCACAGAATTATCAAGATTGGCCGAGGAGTTAAATGAGATGGTGAAGCATTTTAAGATATAAAAAACTCAAACTTATTAAAGTGACATTTTTTTGCTCAGTACGCATAAAACTTGAGGAACACCATATCTGGTATTCGACGCCTTTTTAGCTTTGATATTTTCATTCAACTATATGAATTAAAACCAGTATCAATAGCCTTTCTTCCACATTAAACGATATATAGCAAGTTGAATAGAAAATTTTGGTTCGGAAAAAGCTTGTTTCCAGTGCATTTTCTCGGGCTATAATCCTTTGTGTGTTCTGGCCGTTTTTATCATTTCCCTTGACATGAAATCAAAATCAGCATAGATAAAAATCTGATTATATTTTTGATTTTATATTAAATTAATTATTTAACCATAACCATCATAAGACGCTTTAAACGGCTGTCTGGCTATAAAAAGGAGCTATTTATGTACGGATGGATGGGAAAAATACTTCGTGTTGATCTGACTGCCGGAACCTGCAAGGATGAATTGGTAGATGCGGCTGTGGCAAAGGACTATATCGGCGGGCGGGGGCTGGGGATTTATTTTTTGCACCGGGAAGGGGACGCCATGGGCGATCCGCTGGCACCGGAAAATCCCCTTATCATGGCAACAGGGCCTCTTACGGGAACGGGTGCTCCCACCGGAGCCCGTTACATGGTCATGACCAAATCCCCGCTGACCGGAGCGGTCACCTGTTCAAATTCCGGGGGCATGTTTCCCACTGAATTGAAGCGGACCGGGTATGATGCCGTTATTTTTATTGGACGGTCCGATGCCCCGGTCTATCTTTGGATTGATCAGGGAAAGGCAGAACTCAGGCCTGCCAGTCATCTGTGGGGGAAAAATACCCATGAGACCACGGATATGCTCATTCAGGAAACTCATGCCGGTGCAAAAGTGGCCTGCATCGGGCCTGCCGGTGAAAAAAAAGTATTGTTTGCCTCCATCATGAACGACAAACACAGGGCTGCAGGACGGTCCGGCGTGGGTGCGGTGATGGGCAGCAAAAACCTGAAAGCGGTGGTAGTAAGAGGCAAAGGCAGGATTCCCCTGGCTGATCCGGATGGATTTAAAGCCTTTCACAAACAGATCATGGATGTTTTTAATACCGGCGTTAAACAAGCGCCCCTGGGTCTGACCGTCAACGGCACGGCCGGTGTGGTCATGGCGACTCAAAATTTTGGGGTTCTGCCCACCAAAAACTGGCAGCAGGGCACCTTTGACGGCTGGGAAAAAATCCATGGCGAGGAGCTGACCCGGGGGTTTCTGAAAAAAAATACCGCCTGCTACGGCTGCCCCATCGGGTGCGGCCGGCTGACAAAGGTGGATGATCCAAGATTCCAGGGAGAAGGCGAAGGACCGGAATACGAGACCGTATATGCCATGGGGTCAAACTGTATGATCGATGACCTGGCCGCCATTGTCAAAGCCAATTATATCTGCAATGAACTGGGCATGGACACCATTACCATGGGTGCCACCCTGGCCTGTGCCATGGAACTGGCGGAAAGGGGCTATCTGCCGGAAGACCGGGTGGGACGGTCCCTTGCCTGGGGTGATGGTGATGCACTGGTGGAATTAACCCGAATGACCGGCATGCGGGAAGGGTTTGGCGATGAATTGGCAGAGGGGAGTTATCGTCTTGCCGACCGATACGGCCATCCTGAACTGGCACCGGTTTCCAAAAAGCAGGAATTTCCCGGATACGAGCCCAGGGGAGCCCAGGCCATGGGGCTGGCCTATGCCACCTCCCCCATCGGCGGGTCTCATATGCGCGGTGATCCAGCCTATTTTGAACTGTTTTCCGTTCCAAAACCCATGGACCCCCATATATGGGAAGGCAAAGCAAAGGTAACGGCAGCATTCCAGAATTTATCCGCCATTATCGATTCAGCCGGACTGTGCATCTTCTTTGCCGTGCGGAACCTGGCCGCTAAAGATCTTGGTGTGGCCCCGACCGGGGTCCTGGAATATCTCAATGCTGCCACAGGCATGAATTACACCCTGGAAGAACTCATGCTGGCCGGCGAACGGATCATCAATGCCGAACGGCTTTTTCTGGTTGAGGCCGGGTTCAGCAGGAAGGACGACAGCCTGCCGGACCGGCTCACCCGGACACCGGCACCCACAGGCCCGGCCAAAGGCATGGTCTGCCATCTGGACAGCATGCTGGATGAGTATTATGAGGTCCGGGGGTGGGACAAAAACGGGATACCCGAAGATGAGGTGCTGAAAAAACTGGGGCTTGGCCGGACAGGTCATCACGGACTTGAGCCATGCTGATCCATGTAAAATTATACAGCGAGTTTAAAAAATTTGCCCCTGGCGGTTCAGGTCAATTTGATCTGGACTTGCCGCCCGGGGCAACACTCAGGCTTTGTCTTGAACGATTACAATTCCCGGAAAACAGTGAATACACCGCCCTGGTCAACGGCAGGCCGGCCAATCCGGAATCCTGCTTCAGACAAGGGGACACACTGACGATTTTCCCCCTGATCTGCGGGGGATGAGAGCTCATTCCTCATTCCAGGCTTTTTTACTCTTGTTGATCTTTGTCCGGACGTTTTCCCAGGTCTTGGTAGTCAGAAATGAGGTTTTATACCGGTCGATCATCCGGGTAAACATGCCAAAGGGAACAGTAAAGGAAAGCTCATCCGTCTTGAAGAATTTTCTGGCAGACGGGTCCCAACCACCGACCACAGCCCTTTCTTTTCCTTTTTCAAGATAATGCAGGGGCCAGACCACAAGGCTTCCGCAGGCCGCACTCCAGGGGGAGGCCACCACTTCCGGGTCATTGGTGACAAAGGCGGCGAGCTGGTGAAGACCGTTCAGGGATTCAGGCCGGGTGAAAAAAGACACCAGGATGGGAGTTTCATCTTCTGAAAACTGACTGATGGGCTTAAAAACGCAATATTCTTTGGCCGCAGGGGCTGGATCTACATATTCAAACATTTTTCTTAAATTGTCCGGCGAATCGCAATAATGTTCCCCTTCCATCCGGCCTGGAATTCCTGAAGATACATAATGGATAATGGTTTCTGACTGTGGTTTGGTAAACCCGAGCCAGAAGGCGCCGCCAGGGCACCCGAACTGAGAGGATGAAAAATAGGCCGCTGTTTTTTTCTTTCTTGCCAGCCAGATATTGCCGATGACGCAGGAAAACTGGCCAAACACCTCCTGCCAGTTGATTTCGTTTTTCTTTTCTTTTTCCCGGGTCGGCAGATCCATGGGCTTGGGCGAAAAACCCGTTTCCGGTTTAATGTCGGTGAAGCACATGCCCATGGGTTCTTCCATAATCCCAAGGATATTTAAAAAATCGGGAACAGCGGATTGAATGACAGGGTCCATGATTCCTCCTGTGATGGGTTGAACAGATTCTCTTGATAATTTTTAAACAAAATACAAACCAAACGCAATGAAGAAAATGATTAATTAAATTTTAAATATCTGATATAAGAGTGATTCTGTTTTAATGACAATATTTAATCAGCAGGAGAAAAATCATATGAATAAGGAATATGTCAAAATCATCACAAAGATATTTCTGATGGCATTCACTATCTTTTTCATGTCAGGGTGCAATACGGTTTATTATAAAACCATGGAGCAATTCGGAAAAGAAAAACGCCATCTTCTTAAAAGCAATGTAAAAGATGTCCGCCAGAGCCAAGCAAAGGCCCAGAGGGAATTCAAGGATGCCCTGACCACCATCAAGGAGCTGTATGGCTTTCAGGGCGGAAACCTGGAACAGTTTTACAACAGACTTAAAAACAATTATGAAGACTGTGATTCCAGGGCCAACCAGATTGAAAAACGGATCAATACGGTTGAAGAAGTGGCAAAGGATCTTTTTCTGGAATGGGATGCTGAGATCGCCCAAATCGGAGACCCTGCAATGAAAAGCAGCAGCCAGCAATCCTATGCCGATTCAAAGGAGCAGTATCAGAAACTCCAGAAGGTCATGAAGGATTCCACAAAAGGGATGTATCCGGTTCTGGCCAAGCTGAAAGACAATGTGCTGTATCTCAAACACAACCTGAATGCAAAGGCCGTTGGTGTGCTTGGCGGTGAAGTCTCCACCATTGAACAGGAAGTGGAAAAGCTCATTTTTGACATGAATGCCTCTGTTGATGAAGCGGAAATTTTTATCAACCGGTTTTAAATAAGACATCAGGGTATCTGAAAATATGAAAGTAGACGGCAAAGACATGAGGCCCATCTGGTTTGATAAACCATCTCAAACCGTTCAGGTTATAGATCAGCGGTTCCTGCCCCACGAGCTTAAAATCAACACCCTGACCACCGTGGATGAGACCATCTACACCATCAAGGAAATGGTGGTGAGAGGCGCCCCGCTCATCGGCGCCACAGGCGCTTTGGGGGTTTATATCAGCCTTGCTCAGGCGGGCGGTAAAGGTGCCGGCAATGACTATTTGATATCCGAATGCAAGAGGCTCAAAGATGCCAGACCCACTGCCGTGAACCTTTCCTGGGGCGTGGACCGGGTGATGTCGGCGGTTCTGGCGCATGAAACCCATGAAAAAAGGACTCGGGCAGCCCTGGATGAGGCCCTGGCCATTATCGAGGAAGAAGCGGTCAATTGCCAAAAAATCGGTGAATACGGTTTCCCTTTGATTGAAGCCGTCAGCCGTGAAAAAAAAGGAGAGCCTGTCAATATCCTGACCCACTGCAATGCCGGGTGGCTGGCCTGCATTGAATACGGGACGGCCACAGCACCCGTTTACACGGCTTTTGACAAAGGAATTGACGTCCATGTCTGGGTGGATGAAACACGGCCTTTAAACCAGGGCTCCCGGCTTACGGCATGGGAACTGGGAAAGCACGGGATCGCTCATACCATCATCACGGACAATGCCGGTGGACATCTCATGCAGCACGGAAAAGTGGATCTGGTCATTGTGGGGACGGACCGGACCACCAGAGCAGGTGATGTGGCCAACAAAATCGGTACCTATTTAAAAGCCCTGGCGGCAAAAGACAATGGGGTTCCCTTTTATGTGGCTTTACCTTCTTCCACCTTTGACTGGGAGATTGCCGATGGGATCGCCGACATTCCCATTGAAGAAAGGAATCCCGATGAAATCCGGTATGTCCAGGGGCTTTGTAATGGTAAACCGGAAAAGGTCCTTGTCCCGCCACAAAACAGCCCGGCGGCCAATCATGCCTTTGATGTGACCCCGGCACGGCTGGTGACAGGGTTTATCACGGAAAGAGGCGTTTGCCGGGCAACCGAAGAAGGCATTCTGTCTTTATTTCCGGAAAAGAAAAGATCATGACAAAAAAAGAAAGTTTTGAAGAGCGCTATCAATCCGGAACCACACCATGGGAATTGAACCGGCCCGATTCCCATCTTGTCCGGATCATAGAAAAAGAGAGCATCAAGCCATGCAGGACCCTTGATATCGGCTGCGGAACCGGGAGCAATGCCATCTGGCTTCATAACAGGGGCTTTGAGGTCACAGGTGTGGATTTCTCGTCCCTTGCCATTGAAAAGGCAAGGGAAAAAGCAAAGAAAGAAGGGGCAAAAATTCAGTTTCTGATCAAAGATTTTCTTCTGGGAAAAAAACCGGACCCTGAGTTTGGGTTCATCTTTGACCGGGGCTGCTTTCATTCATTTGATGATAAAAAAGACCTTAAAACCTTTGCAAAAAATGCAGCCCTTCACCTGAAAACGGGTGGCCTCTGGTTCAGTATTCTCGGCAATGCGGATGCCCCACCAAGGGATGAAGGTCCTCCCATGCGCTCGGCCCTGGATATTGTCACGGCTGTGGAGCCTTTTTTCGAGATCTTGTCCCTTGTTGCCGACAGGTTTGATTCCAACCGGGAAAAACCGGTTCTCTGCTGGCTGTGCCTGATGAAAAAACGTGAAAAACCCGCGAAAAAATAAGGAGCCCAATGAAACAAAATACCATAGCTGTTCATGAAGGCACGTTAAAAGACAAAATTGCCGGAGGGGTTAATACTCCCATCTATACTTCTTCCGCCTGCAATTATATTGATCGGGCAGAAGCGGTTTATCCCCGGTATTTCAATTCCCCCAACCAGGATGCCGTGGCAAAAAAACTGGCAGCCCTGGAACATGCCCAAACAGGACTTGTTTTCAGCTCGGGCATGGGCGCCATGTCCACTGCCATTCTGGCCCATGCCGGGAGCGGCGACCACGTGGTCATGCTGGATGCGCTTTATGGCGGAACCCATCATTTTGCAACGGAATGGTTTTCCCATTTCGGCATTGACTGTACATTTACTCAGACTTCTGCCGAAGACGTGATTGAAAAAACGACTTCTAAAACAACCGCAATCGTGATCGAATCCCCGACCAACCCGCTGCTGGCTGTGGTGGACATTGTAAAGATCGCCCGGTTTGCAAAAGAAAAGAACATCACCACCATTATCGACAATACCTTTGCAAGCCCGGTGAATCAGAACCCCATTGATCTTGGCATTGATATTGTGGTTCACAGCGGAACCAAATACCTGGGCGGTCATTCGGACCTGTGCTGCGGCATGGTGGCCTCGTCCAAAGAAAAGATGACCAAAATCCTCAGCCTTGCCAAGGTGCTGGGGCCAAGCCTTGATCCCCAGAGCTGCTATCTTCTGGAAAGAAGCATGAAAACCCTGGGGTTAAGGGTCAATGCCCAGAGCCAAAACGCCATGGCAGTGGCCAGGTTCCTTGAAACCCATCCTGCGGTGGCCAGGGTGTATTATCCCGGCCTTGAAAAATTTGAAGGCCATGAGATTGCCAAACGCCAGATGAAAGGTTTTGGTGCCATGCTGTCATTTGAAATCCAGGGCAACGATATTGACCGGTTGATTGAAAATCTTTCCCTCATCAGCCCGGCCGTCAGTCTTGGCGGAATTGAATCCACCATCTGTCCGCCGGCCCGGACCTCCCATGCAAAGATGACACAAGCAGAAAGAGAGCGGATCGGGGTGACGGACAGTCTTTTACGGCTTTCCATTGGGATAGAGGATGCAGAGGATTTAATATCAGACCTTGACACAGCACTCAATAAAACTTCATAGGATTTCTGGTACCCATATGAAAACTGAAAATAAGCCGGCACCCATGTTTACAGATCTTGAAAAAAAAATCATTGCCCTTTTGCAGACCGATATACCGGTTGTTGAACGCCCTTTTCTTGAAATGGCGGAAAAGATCGGTATCACGGAAGATGAATTTTTGCGTGTGCTCAAAGATCTCAATGACCGGGGCATCATCCGGCGGTTCGGCGCCACCTTGAAACACCAGAAAACCGGATTCAAAGCCAATGCCATGGTGGCCTGGAAAGTGGATGAAGACCGTGTGGAAAAAACAGGCAGCATCATGGCAGGCTTTCAGGAAATCACCCATTGCTACCGGCGAAACCCGGCGCCGGGATGGAAGTTTAATCTTTACACCATGGTTCATGCGGGCAGTGAAGAGGAAATCCATGCCCTTGTCAAAAAAATCTCACAAACCGTGGGTGAGGATGACTATGAAATCCTGTTCAGCAAAAAAGAGCTTAAAAAAACATCCATGAATTATTTTGAAGACTGATTCACCCCATATTCTTTGCATCAATCCCTGGATTCATGATTTTGCCGCCTTTGATTTCTGGGCCAAGCCCCTGGGCCTTTTATCCATAGCCGCCATTTTAAGAGAGAACGGGCTGAAGGTAAGTTATATCGACTGTCTTGACCGGTTTCACACCAAGGAACCCTATGAAACTGAAATTTTGTGGGATGGAAGGGGGCCTTTTCGAAAAACGCAGATTCCTCCACCCAAAGGACTTGAACACATCAGCCGGAAATTTTCCCGCTACGGCATCCTTAAAGAATGGTTTGAAGCTGATTTAAGACGCCTTGAAAAACCGGATCTCATCTTTGTCACTTCCCTTATGACCTACTGGGCTTCAGGCGTCAAAGAAACCATTGAATCCATTAAAGAGATTTTTCCAGGTGTGCCGCTGGTTCTGGGCGGAATTTATGCAAGCCTCTGCCATGACCATGCTGTCCGGACCAGCGGGGCCGATCTTGTGATCAAAGGGTCTGGCGAGCCTTTGCTGAAAGGTATTTTAAAGGCATTTTCCGGCTTTGAACTCAAGGACGAAAGACTCGAAAAATTGACCATTGACCTTGATTCTCTGCCTTTTCCTGCCCTCGATCTCCAGCAAAAGATTGCCTATGCGCCAATTCTGACTTCCCGGGGGTGCCCTTTTTCGTGTGAATACTGTGCCTCTTCCTATCTTGAACCGGTGTTGCGGCGAAGGTCTCCGGAAAATGTATACCGGGAAATTGCCCATTGGCATGAAACTTTTCAGG
>CAZWMY010000107.1:0-14604 GCA_964635025.1 uncultured Desulfobacula sp.
GTCAAGAGAACCGGCCGCACACGGGTGCAGCCTGCGGCCACGACAGCCTCATCCACGGAGAACCCTCTTTCCCTGAGCTGATTGATATAATCGATCAGCACAATGGCATTTTTAACCACAATGCCGAGAAGAGAGATGACACCAACACCGGTCATGATGACGCCAAAGGACTGGTTCATCAGGGCAAGCCCCAGAAAGACCCCTCCAAAGGAAAACACCACCGAAGTCATGATAATAAAGGGCTGGGACAGGGAATTATACTGCAATACCATGATGAAAAACAGCAAAAGAGAGGCTACTGCAAAGGCTTTTGTGAGGAATGCCTGGGATTCCTGCTGTTCTTCAAATTCACCCGTAAACCGGATTTTATACCCGGATGGGAGGGAATAGGTTGCAAGCTTTTTTTCCGCTTCCTCCCTGGCCACAGGCCCGGGTACAAATGCTTCGTTTACATCTGCCTTTACCGTAACCACGCGTTCATGATTGATGCGGTTGATTTGCCCTAAGCCCCCTGATACCGTGAAATCGGCAATGGTGCTCAAGGGCACAAGCCCCGCATTGGTAGGAATGAGCAGCTCTTTTAAAAGGTCTGTTTTTCTTCGCTCCGCTTCCGGCAACTGGATGGTGATGTCATAGTCTTCATTGGCTTCCCTAAAAGTGGAAACTTTCAGCCCGTTAAAAGCCACTTTCAGGGCAAAACCCACCACATCGGTGGAAAGACCGAGCATGGCTGCTTTCTGGCGATCCACATTCACCTTTACCGTGGGTGATCCGGATACATAATTGTCCCGGATATCCTGGACAAAGGGGACCTTGGCCAGTTCTTCCTTGATTTTTTCTGCGATCTGCCCCAGAACCTGGGGGTTATCGCCAATGATTTCAATATTAATGGGGGCACCGGCTGGGGGGCCTTCCTCACTCTTGGAAAGGGTGATCTTGGCTCCGGATATGTCCTTTATCCTTTTGCGGATGGTTTCCATGGTTTTAGCCGTTGATTCAAGGCGGTTTTCAAAATCCTGGAACTGGATGCCGATATGATTGGGGCTCCTGTCTTCAAATACGGAAGACCCGCCGGTCAGGGCCACGCTCCGGGCATAAATATGTTTGATATTGCCCAGATCCACGATTCCGGTAAAAGACTCCCCATTGGGATAAATAAATTGTTTTTTATCAGGATTGCTTTTGTAGCAGTCTGACGGATCAGCGGCCATATCTGTGATCTGTCCGGCAGACCCCATGCAGATGGCGTTTTCCACCTGACGGGTGAGGCGGTCCGAGTAATCAAGGTCAGCCCCTTCCGGCGGTTCAATATTAATATAGGCAGAATGGGGATCCACATTGGGAAAGAATTCCACCGGCCTTTCCACACCGACTTTGAACTGCCAGATGAGAAACATGGCAATGACCGTTAGAAATGAAATGCCGATCACTGCGATGCGGTGCCGCAGAACGCTGAGCATGAGTTTTTTATAGCTTTTCAGGAATGCCCCGGTAACAGCAGCCGGAGCTTCACCTGCTGTTTCAATTTCTTCCGGTGTTTTTTTGATTTTGACTGCTGGATGCCCAAAGGGGAGTTTGATAAAAAATGCAGACAGGGCCGGATTGATGACCATGGCCACAAAAAGGGAGGTAAATACGGCGAGAATGACCGTAACCGGCAGATACCACATGAACTCGCCCATGATACCGGGCCAGTAAAGAAGAGGGACAAACACAATGGCCGTGGTCACGGCTGAAAAAGTGACCGGCCGGGCCACTTCAGCGGTGGCCTTGACCGCTGCCTGTAGTTTTGGAACCCCCTGCTCCATGTAACGAAAGATATTTTCCACAATGACGATGGCATCATCCACAAACATGCCCAAAGCCAGAATCAGGGAAAAAAGAACCACCATGTTCATGGTGATCCCCATGGCATGCAGGATAATAAAGGTCATGAGGGCTGAAAAAGGAACGGCCAGACTGACCATGATGGAATTTCTCAGACCCATGGAAAAAACAAGGACGATGATTAAAAGGAAAAACCCGGAATAAATATTGTTTTGAAGGTCAATGACCATGTTATTGATGTCTTTGGATTTATCCATCAGTTTTTCAATTTGGGTGCCGGCCGGCCAGGCTGCCTGTCTGGATACAATGATATTGTCCACTTCCGCGGCAACCCGGGTAATATTTTCCCCGGTTCTTTTTTTAACCTGGAGATTGACAGCCTCTTTTCCATCCAGACGGGAGCGGCCCTCTTCATCTTTAAACCCGTCCACCACCCTTGCCACATCTTTCAGATATACGGGGCGTCCGGCATGGGTTCCGACAACGAGCCCGTAAATTTCATCAGGAGATTTGAATTCCCCCGGCACCCGCAATTTAAACCGGCCGTCACCCATACGGATGGACCCGCCGGAAACATTTTTATTCTCGGATGCAATCACATTTTGTAATTGAACAATGGAAAGGCCGTAATAGGCGAGCTTTTCAGCAATGGGCTCCACCCGGATTTCCCGTTCCAGACCGCCGGTGACCGTGGCTTCCAGCACACCCGGGATGGTTTCGATATCATCTTCAAGATCTTTTGCAATTTCTTTCAAACGGACCAGACCAGAATCTCCGGAAAGGGAAAGAACCAGGATGGGAAGCTCCGAGAGATTGATTTCCGAGACTTCGGGCGGGTCTTTCAGATCACTGGGAAGATCCCCCTGGGCCTGATCCACCTTGTCCTTGGTCTTGGTCAGGACATCATCGATATTCGTACCGGTCACAAACTCGATCACAATGGAGCTCATGCCCTCGGTACTGGATGAAGTGATCTTTTTAACCTTGGCCAGCCCCTTCAATTTTTTTTCAATGGGTATGGTAATGGATTTTTCAATGTCTTCAGGCGCCACTCCCGGGTATTCAGTGGATACAAAGACATAGGGAATGGTGATATCCGGTTCAGACTCCCTGGGCATGGCAGAATAGGAATAAATTCCCGCAACCGCAATAACAAGGCATAAAACCGCAATGGCGATGCGGTTTTTTACAATATATTCGGCAATCATAATGTACTGGTCAGCTCCTCAAGGCGGGTGAAATTTTTTATGACGATCACGGTCTGGCCCTCATTGATCTGGCGCTGGCCGGTCACTACAACTCTGTCCCCGGGCGTAAGACCTTCCGTAATATGCACCAGAAGACCGGCCAGGGTTCCAATCTTCACATTCCGGCGTTCTGCTTTGCCATCTTTTTCAATATAGACATAATGTTCGTTTTTTTCGGTTATAATGCTGAACAAAGGGACGGCCAGGGCTTTTTCATACACCTGTTTGACCAGCTCCACCCGGGCAAACATGCCGGGCAGGATATCTCCGCCAGGGTTTGGAGCGGACAGTTCCAGGTCATAAAGCCGGGAAAGTGAATCCGGTTGATGGGATAAGAAAACCTTTTTTCCCGTGATCCGCCGCTTGTCCAGAGCGGTGAAAATCACATCTGCCTGTTCAAGATCCAGAATGGCGGCTACATCGCTCTCCGGAACGCCCACCGTAATTTTGATCCGGTCCAGTTGGATGATCTGGGCAATGGGATCACCAACGCCGACAAAATCACCCTTTTTGGCCTTGATCTTATTCAGCATGCAGCTGATGGGAGCGCGCACCAGTGTGCGCTTCAAAGACAGTTCCGCTTCCCGTGCCTGGCTTTCCAGGTCTTTTAACCGGGTTTCGGCTTCGTCGAGCTGACTGTTGGAGGCGATCTGCTGCCGGGTCAGTTCCTTTATCCGGTTATGATTTGTTTCAGCCAGTTTCAGATTGGCCTGAATGCGGTCCAGGCGCGAGCGAAGATCCCGGTCATCCAATTGTACAATGACCTGGCCTTCGGTGATTTTCTGACCTTCCTTTGCAATCACGCTCACCACCTGGCCCGGTACTTCTGCTTTCACCCAGACATCTTCCCAGGGCTCCACTTCAGCCGGCAGATCGATCTTATCCGTCAAGCGCTCAGGGTTAACAGTCAGGGTATTGATATTGGCAATGGCAGCCTCCACCTTCATGGCAGCCTTTTTTTCTGCTTCCAGTTTTTCTTTTTTAGTGTTTATGGCAGTGGTCATCGAAATAATGAAAAAGAAGATCACTCCGATGACCAGCCAGGGTAAAAATCCCCAAATGTTGTGAAGCATTTTTTGTTTCAAGGTAGGTTTAAAGTCTTCCATGATCAATTTTCCATATCCGAAGAGATTCGGTTTTAATTTTTATCCATATTCAGCGGGATTGTTCCAGTTACCCATTTCAGCGTTATTTGAGACACCAGATAATCACGGCATGCCTTGGCAAGGTTTGCCCTGGCTTCTTTTACTGCCAGCTGTGCATCCTGGACATCATTACTGGTTTTGACACCAAAGGCAAACCCCTTTTCAGCCATATCGAGCAGGCGCTGTGCCTGATTCACAACGCCTTCGAGGGCTGCCAGTGTTTCTCCAGCTTCCTTTATTCTGTTGATGGATTCATTGGTTTGAAGCCTGATATCATCTTTCAGTTTTTCCAACTGAAGGGCCAGAATGTTATACTCATTTTTTGTCTGAGCTACTTTTCCCCTGGTTTTCAGGCCATCGAAAAAGGGAAAAGACATCACCACTGCTGCGGACGCAACCTCACCATCTTTGCGGTTCCTGCCGATATCCAGGTCTTTCATTGCATAGGAAGCCTGAAGATCGACCCTGGGTTTGTCCTGAGCATTATAGACATCTATCAGCTCCGTCTGCATCCCCAGTTTATGCTGAAGCTCTGCAATTTCAGGGCGGTTTGCAATGGCGGTCTTCATTTCCCCGCTGCTGTCGGGAACAGGCGCGGCTTTTGCGTTCAGGACTCCCTCTACCTCAAAATCACTGCCGGCAAGGCCCATGAGGATTCCCAGGTGTTCTTTTGAAATACTTACCATGCTTCCGGTTTTAATCACCTCAGGCCGGGCATTGGATACAGCCACATTGGCCGAGAGGACATCATAATCCGTGGCTGTTCCTGCACTGAATTTTCGTTTGGCTTCATCCAGATGACGAATCTTCTGATCCAGATTCTGTTTGGCAATGGCGTAAAGCTCCCTGGCCAGAAGAACATCGTAAAACCCCACACTGACATCGCGTGAAACCGCCTGCCGGTGCATTTTCAGTTCATCATCTGCTGTTTCCATACCGATTTTGGCAAGATTGATGGCCGCACCGATCTGCCCCCATGTAAACAACGGCTGAGTAAGTGTGACTTTGCCTTCATAATACGTCTGTGAAAGAGGAGTTGTTGCAGAGTATGCTCTCTGGGTTTCATCCCTTCCGGTCACGGCCGACCCGGTCAATGTCAATTTGGGAAAAGCGGCCGATCGTTCCTCCACATAGCGGCCTTGCACCACCTGGATATACTCTTGAGCCATCTTGATGTTCTTGTTCTGATCTGCAGCAAGTTTTAACGCCTGATCCAAAGTGATTAACCGGGCTTCGTCTGCAAGGACAGGACCTGCGTTTATCAAAAACAAGCCTATTAACAGGATGGTGATAATATGCTGGCCATTTATGTGTTTAGGATTGCCGCCCCCCCATTTTCTGGCAACCCAGACCCCGAAATCATCAAGAATCGTATACATCACCGGCACCACCAGAAGCGTCAATAATGTTGAGGTTATCAAACCGCCGATAACCGCCCGCCCCATGGGCGCCCGCATTTCAGCACCGGCGCCGAGGCCCAAGGCAAGGGGCATCATTCCAAAAATCATGGCAAGAGTGGTCATCATAATAGGTCTTAAACGCGTCCGGCCCGCAGTGATAATGGCTTCCCGCCGGTCCATACCCCCGGTTCTGAGGGTTTTGCTGTAATCCACCAGCAAAATCGCATTCTTGGTGACAAGCCCCATCAGCATGATGAGACCGATGAGGGACATGATATTGATGGCGTCTCCCGTGATCCAAAGCATGGCAGCCATGCCCACGATGGACAAGGGCAGGGAAAACATGATGGCAAACGGTTCGATAAAGGATTCAAACTGGGCGGCCAGGATCAGATACACAAAAATTACCGCCATGAGCAGGGCTTCTGCCATATATTTGAAGGATTCCACCATATCTTCCGCCTCACCTGAAAACCCAAGTTTATATCCCGGCGCCATGTTAAGGGATTCGCCGATTTTTTTGATATCCGCCATGGCAGACCCCATATCCAGACCTTCTTCAAGGTTTGCAGAGATTTGAACTTCCCTGATCAGATCCCTTCGGTCAATCTCTGAAGGCGTCGCACCAATGGCATAGCTGACCAGATCACCCAGTTGAAGAAGGGAGGCGGCCGGGGAAGCCGGATTACGCACGGCAATATGCAATTGCCCCACCTGCGCCGGGTCCTGCCGAAGTTCCTCAGGCAGCCGGACCCGCACATTCACGGCGTCTCCGTCTTCATCTTCATAGGTGGTGGATGATTCCCCGCCCACCATGGCACTCACGGTCCGGACAATGGTGCGGCTGGAAATTCCTGCATCTGTTGCCCGGTCCCGATTGACAATGAGACGGTATTCCGGTGTGTCATCTTCCATGGAAACTTCCAGGTCAATGATCCCGTTTATTTTGTACAATTCTTTTTTCATCTGGGATGCGTATTTTTTTAACAGGTCAATGTCTTCACCACGGATACTGAATTCCATTTTCTTGGCCCCGTGAAGGCGGCCGGCTTCAATGACCGAATATTTGATTCCGGGGACACTCTCAAGGCCTTTGCGGACTTCGCTCTGAATCGCAATCTGGGTGCGTTTACGGTCTTTTTTTTCTTTAAGTTTGACATAAACCAGACCATCCCTGACCGTGCCGGAATCACCGGCACCAATGGTGGAATAGGTATGCGCGATTTCAGGAATCGATTTGAGCATGGCCAGAACATCATTGACCCGTTTCTTTGTCTCATCAAACGAGGCGTCGGGTGCTGTTTTAAATGCAATCTGAAATTCAGCCCTGTCATATTCCTGCATAAACGAGGCAGGCAATGATTTAAAGATCAGTATCCCGCCGAAAAAAACGATGGTGGCCATCAATACGACGGCTTTCCTGTGATCAAGGGCCCAGGCGATCATAAAGCGGTATTGGTCTGCACTCCGGTCAAAAGCGCCATTAAAAATATCCAGCAGCCGGGCTATCAAATGACGTTTCTGGCCTTTACGCTCGATATCCGGATCAAACCACCGCGAAGACAGCATGGGGTCCAGGGTAAAAGACACCAGGAGCGAAACCAGAACCGCAAAGGTGACGGTGATACCGAACTGGAAGAAAAACCGCCCCACAATGCCTTTCATATAAGCCACGGGGACAAACACCGCCACAATGGAAAATGTGGTGGCCAGAACGGCAAGACCGATTTCACTTGTTCCCTCCCGGGCGGCCGTAAAATGGTTTTTACCCATTTCCAGATGCCGTACAATATTTTCCCGCACCACGATGGCATCATCGATGAGCATCCCGATGGCCAAGGAAAGCGCCATAAGAGTCATGATATTCAGGGTCATGTTCATAAAATTCATGACAACGAATGACGATATGACAGAAATCGGCAGGGTGAGCCCTGTAATCACGGTTGAGCGCCAGGAATTCAGAAACAGGAATACGATCAGAATGGTCAGGATTCCGCCTTCGACCATGGTGGCCTGAACATCTTCCACAGATTCCTTGATCATGATGGATCCGTCGCGGACCACATCAATGGTAACCCCTTCAGGCATTTCTTTTTGAAGGGTTGTGATGACTTTTATAACCCTGTCCACCACATCAACAGTATTGGCCCCGGATTGTTTCAGGATATTCAACCCCACGGCAGGAGATCCGTTGACAAGGGCCAGGGTCCTCTGCTCTTCAATACCGTCTTTCACCTCGGCAACTTCGGACAGTTTGATGGGGCGGCCGTTGCTCTGCCCGATGACCATGGTTTTAAACTGGTCCACCATATCGGGCTTACCGGATATTCTTAGAGGGTATTCCGAATTGCCTTCTTTAAGACGGCCAAGAGGCGTATTGACATTTTCCGACTGCAACCCGCCAATGACCTGATCTACGCCCATCCCCAAAGCATCGAGCCTTGCAGGGTCGATCTTCACGCTGACCTCCCGTTTTAAGAGCCCGACCATATCCACTTTCCCGATACCGGCCACGCTTTCAAGACGGCGTTTGATTTTTTTTTCCACCAGGGTGGACAGATCTCTCGGATTCATGGTGTCTGAGCGCACCCCCAGCGAAATAACTGGCATGGCGGCAAAATCAAGCTTTTGTATAATGGGTTCGTTAATGGATTTGGGAAGATCACCCCGTATCCGGCTGATTTTGGCCCGGACATCCTGGGCTGCATCATTCACCCGGATTTCCAGGTTGAATTCCACAACCACCGTGGACACGCTTTCCCGTGAAAATGACATAACGTGCTTGACACCGGAAATGGGATTGACTGCTTCTTCAATCCGCTTTGTCACTTCACGCTCCACGGTTTCCGGGGATGCGCCTTCATATTGGGTAACAATCGAAACCACCGGAATCTCAACATCCGGATACATATCCACGGAAAGACGCCGGTATGAAAAGAGTCCCAGCGTCACAAGGGTCAGCATCATAACGGTGGCCAGCACCGGCCGCTTGATCGAGAGATCGGAAAGGAACATGAGCTATTTGCCTCCGTTGAGTCTGATTTTATCACCATCTTTTATATTAAACCCTCCACGGCAGATCACCTGGTCACCGGCTGCAATGCCCGATGTAATTTCAACCATATCACCTGTGGTGACACCCACAATCACATCCCGGGTTTTTGCGGCACCATTGTCAACGATAAAGAGACTTGCTTTTTTTGTATTCAGATCCCAGTTCACAAGGGCGTTTCTGGGAACTTGCAACACGTTTTTGCGTTCATCAATGATGATTTTGCCCTGTACAAATAACCCGCCCTTAAGGATTTCGGATGGGTTCTGAACTTCGGCAACGACCCTGACGGAACGGTCTGCCTCATTCAGTGTGGGGTTTATATATTTGACCACACCATTGAAGGTCTGGTCAGGAAAGGCATCGGTTGTGAATTGAAGCGTCAGGCCTGTTTTCAAAAACCGGATAAACTTTGAAGGAACTGTCACCGTCAGATCAAGAACCCGGATATCAACAAGTTTAAACAAAGGCTTATCCGAAGTCAGATCTCCCACGCTCACTTTTCTTTCCGAAACGATTCCGTCAATGGGTGAATACAGAACCATTTTGGAAAACCGGAGTTTGGCCTGGTCATAATCACGTGATGCGGAATTGACCATGGCTTGAACCGAGGACAGCCTGGCAAGGGCCACTTCCTTTTGTGTGGCGGCTTCATCCACGCTCTGCTGGGTCGAAAGCCCGGATTCCTGGAGTTTTACAATACGGTTAAATTCCCGGTCCGCGCGCTGGGCAGCAGCCTTGGCTTCCATAAGGTTTGCCTGTCCCATTTCCAGTGCGGATTTCACCTTGTTCAGCACAGCTTCCGGCTCGCGGGTATCCAGGCTTAAAAGCTTCTCTCCTTTTTTTACCCTCACCCATTCCGTCACATAAACTTCCCGGACAACTCCAGGGTATTCGGTCTTAACATCTGTTTGAAATTTCGGGGACAGGGTGCCGACAACATCCACAGACTCTATGATGCTGTCAGGGGCCACTGTAACCGTTTCTACCGTCACGGGCGGGCGTTCCGAGACAATAGGTTTATTTTCAGCCCTGCCTGTTTGATATTTCAACATGAATGCCAGAACAGTGATGCTCAAAAGCGCAATTCCAACAATGATTTTTGTTTTACCCATGTGATTTCCCCTGGTTTAAAATGAATTTTTTTCCTCTGTTTATTGCTGATTATCCCGGGCCAGCCCATGAAAGGCCAATCTTAAAAGCCTTTCAGGCCGGGCCGGGTCGCTGCATTCCGGATCATAAAAATCAATGTGAAAGCAAAAATCAATGAGGCCAATGACCAGGGTTGAAATGTCTTCCGGATCAGCCGGTTTCACTTCACCCTTTTGAACACCTTCCTGGTAAATGGTTTTAATCGCTTCGCTCATGCTGCGCTCAAACCTTTGGATATCATAAGCCGGTTCCTTTTTTGATGAATCAAAAACAACATTTCTGACCATTCGATACAAATTCTGATGCTCAAAAAGGATGGCCTCATATATATGATGATAAAAATGCAAAAAACGTTCAAGCACTGTGCCGGGAGTATCCACAATATCTTGCAGAATTTCCTCAAATTTTTCTGCAGCATCATCCAGAATGGTCTGAAAAATTCCTTTTTTATTATCAAAATAATAATACAAGACCGGTTTACTCACCCCGGCTTTTTCCACAATTTCCCGGACCGATGTACCGGCATACCCTTTTTCAGCAAAAAGGATAATACCTGCATCGATTAACCGGTTGCGGGCGCCGCTGAAAGATGGATTATTTTCAGTTTCAATCTTCATTATCCTGTTTTAATCTTTCTGTCTTGTTGAGGTTTACCTACCGGTAGGTAAGCTATATCTTTAACAGGATGCTGTCAATCTAAAATTTTTTGCTGGATTTTAAGCCCTTAAAAAATTCCTGGAGTCAGGGAAAAGAACCAAATTGTCCTTGACAGGGGGTTAGGGTTTTTCTACAGAAACGGTATGAAATATTTGGTTAAGAAAAGGGCTCAACAACAAAAACTTGCAGGGGGAAAATGAAAAAAATCATTACAATCATATTGTCGGGCGTGATTACGGTGATGGCTTGCATTGTCGGATGGACCACCTATCAGTTTAATACATACAAACCCAGGCCCATTACTCAGACCATAAACCCGGACAATTTGACCTATTTTAAAGAAACCTATGTGGATTGCCGGAAAAGCTTTCTGGATGAGGCATTCAAACAAAAAGAGCTGCATGAAGGCGTTGAAATATCCGGTATTCCCATTGAAAGCAGCCTGGATTCGGACTTAAGCATAGACTATTGTTATATCCCGGCTCAAACCTCATTTAAGCGGCTGTTTATCCTGACATCGGCCGTACACGGCATTGAAGGATATACCGGCAGCGCCGTTCAGCAGATGTTTTTAAAAGAGCTTGTCAAAGAAATCAATCTCGATGACATGGGTCTTCTCATCATCCATGGGGTGAACCCCTTTGGGTTTAAAAATTACCGCCGGGTGTCGGAAAATAATGTGGATCTGAACCGGAACTGCTCAACGGAAACCGGTCTTTATATGTCGGAAAACAAGGGGTATGATGAACTGAATGCCTTTTTAAACCCGAGACAGAAGGTCAGCCTCACCAGTTTCGGCAATTTTTTCTTTCAGATGAATGCTGTGCAAAAGATAGTTCAGTATTCCATGGGAGCCTTGAGACAGGCAGTGCTGCAGGGTCAGTACCAGCATGAAAAAGGGGTATATTATGGCGGACGGCAGCTTGAACCGTCCATAAAAGCCGTGACCCCCCTGATTCAAGAGATTGCGGAAAAATATAAAATCGTATTCAGCCTTGACCTGCATACAGGTTATGGCCAGAATGGAATTTTGCATCTGTTCCCAAGCCCTTTGAAAGATGAAAAGAAAAAAGCAGAGATTGAAACTATTTTTTCAGGCCTGCGCATCGACTGGGGCGACACCAATGATTTTTATACGGTAACAGGGGATTTTACAGCCTATCTTGGTCAGATACTGCCTGAAAAACACTATCTGACCATGACATTTGAGTTTGGAACTCTGGATACCAAATCCACCATGGGGTCCATCAAGGCCCTGCACAATGTGATGATGGAAAACCAGGGCATTCATTTCGGATATAAAACCCGGAAAGATGAAACAGAAGCGAAATCAAGATTCCTCGAAGGCTATTATCCATCCTCTGATGCATGGCGGTCCAAGGTGATTGAAGATTCGCGGCAGGTGCTTTCCCAGGCTTTGGAAGAATATACAAAAACAATTGCCGGGGATGAGCCCTGATTGAAAAGGACGGCGATTACAGATCGGATTACCTATGTGGAACCCGATTCCATGGCCCATTTTTCATCCTGTGCCGGGATCATTGTCCGGTCAAAGGGGGGTAAAGTCTTTATTGATACGAATATGGGCGCAAAAGAAACGCCGGAACTCCTGGAACAGGAAAAACCGGATGCCGCCATCATCACCCATTACCACCTGGATCATTCCGTCTGGACCCGATATGTTGCCGATCATTCCACTGCACGGATTCTGATCCCGAAAAGAGAAGAGGCCTATCTGACCTCTCTTGATTTTATCATTTCCCATACTGCCGGTCCCTTTGGCATGGCCAAACCATGGACGGATTTTGTGGTCAACCATCGCGGTTACAGACCGCTCACGTCCTATGAATGCTATACTGAAAAAACCTCATTTCAGGATCTGGTCCCTGAAATGGTGATCCTGGAAACTCCGGGCCATTCTCCTTCGCATTCCTCTTTTTATTTTCCCGATGATAAGATTCTTTTTTCCGGAGACGTTGGGCTGGACCGGTTCGGCCCCTGGTATGGCTGGGCTGACTGCGACATCAAGGCCCTGGTCGAATCCGTCTTAAGACTGGACGGTCTTTCTGTGAATCTTGTTCTGACCAGTCATGGCGGCATTATCAACAATAAAACCCGGAACGCCTTTTTCAGCTGCATCAGCCATATCCTGGAACGCGAAAAAAAAATCATTCACTGGCTTGATAAAGGGATGGACAAAAAGGATATTATTGAGCAGGGCGTTTTTTATACGGATAAGGAAAACGTCCGGGAACCGTTCAGGTCTTTTCTTGCCATGTGGGATACGGCCATGTACGCTCACCATGAGGCACTGATCAAGGAAGGCGGGCTGACCCGGTTTTTTCCTGAAATCCGGGGGATGGCCTAACTCCTCACACGGGTATTAGCACACAAACCCTTCCTTCACCTTTGAAATGCCGGGTATAATGGTCTGGGTCCGGTTTATACCGTGAATTTTTCGTATCTTCTGATCCACAAATTCCGCAATGATTTCCGCATCAGAAGCCAGAAAATCTCTTTTCAGGATGATTTTAACCAGGATATCAATGGTGCCGTGGACCGAATGGACTTCCTGAACTTCATCCAAAGCAAATAATTTATCAATGATTTTTACATTGGTGGAGGTATCCATATTGATCATGATAAAGGCGGTGATGCTTCGCTTCATTTCCGGATAATCCGGTATGGTTTTTTCAAGCATGGCGCTTCTGAAAGCCTCCATGCTTCTGGGGATCAGCCGGTCGATGCCGATGCCATAATGGCGGCTGGAAGGGCGGTCCCAGTGGTGATAGGAAATATAGGCATACAGATCGGCAAGGGTTCTTTTGGGAAAATGCGCGTCAAGCCCTCCGTTTTTGATGAGGGATGTCAGCGGCAGGAAAATGGTGTTGTACCAGTCTTCCGCAGCTTTTTTAAATTCCGTTTCAGTGCCGGAAATAAGGGTTAAATGGTTTTTATGGTTTTTGATCTGGGTCTCAAGATAGATGTATTTGCCGATTTCGGTCAAAAGGATATTCTCGGGCGGCAATCCGGTGTTTTCATAGAATTTCTTTTTTTCAATATACAAAAGATTTTCCATGGTGTTCAGGGAGGATAAAAGTTCAATCACCTTGGCCTGGATGTCAGTCCGCCCCAGTTCTTTTGAGGCGGCCACCCTGTGGTTGCCGTCCAGCACATAATAATCATTCCGGATCTGGTAAAGCTTGACAGGCGGCAGGGGTTTTCCGCTTCTCATGGCCCTTTTGATATCGTTAAACCGTTTGGAAGAGATCTGGCTTTTGGGTCTGAACTGAGAGTCAAAATCATGATATTTGCCGACGCTGCCGATGATTTTTTCAAGAGCCACAGTCATGACCCCATGGTCGATAAATTCCACCTTGCCTTCTTTTTCCTGCTGTTCATTAAAGGAATTGACATGGTTCTCTTTTTTTGATTCCATGAATGTCAGAAATTTTTTAAAAAAATTTTTCATGCGCCTGCCTCAAAAATTGTATAGCCACAGGTATTGATCACTTTTGTTGAACCCGCCCGTGTTATTCTTTCTTCATGGGTGTTGAAGGGTTTGTGCATATGGCCGTGGATCAAAATTTTGGGTTTTCTTTTTTCCATCAGCCGGTTAAAGCTTTCAAAGCCCATGTGACAGAGGTCTTCCGCATCATGGACATGCCTTGGCGGCGCATGGGTAACCACGATATCAATACCGCCTTTCAGCCGGATGGAAAGCCACAGGCCCCGGATGATTTTTTTCATTTCAGCGTCCCTGTATTGGTTCGGGCCGCCATTATACCACATGGACCCTTCAAGCCCCAATATTTTTATCGAATTGAAAACCACCACCTGTGCATGAATGTTTCTGCACCCCATGGGATTACGGTCAGTATAGCGGATATCGTGGTTTCCTTTGACATAAAAAAGGGGTGTATCCAGCCTGTCTCTTAAAAATGATAGATATTCCGGCGGCAGATCCCCGCAGGAAATGATCAAATCTATAGGTTCAAGGGTTTTTTCTTCAACCTGACGGGTTAAGGACGGATCAATAAAATCACAAACGGAAACAATTTGTTGTTTGGGCGCCGTTTTCATTCCCGCCTGTGTTGGGCGAGCCACCCGTTTTCCCTTTTGTT
>CAZWMY010000108.1:0-14547 GCA_964635025.1 uncultured Desulfobacula sp.
CCCTTGCCGCCATTGCCTCCGGGCTTCATAAAGAGCTTCGGCTTATCCGGGTCATGCCGAACATCTGCGCCTTTGTCAAAGAAAGCGCCACTGCCATTACAGCCGGGGATTACGCCACAAAAGAGGATATCAAGCTTGCCAGGGCCATTTTCGACTCTGTGGGAAAAACCGTTTTTATCCAGGAAAACACCCTCATGGATGCGTTTACAGGCCTTAGCGGCAGCGGTCCGGCCTATATCTTCATCATTGTGGATGCCCTGGCCGATGCCGGGGTTAAAATGGGGCTGTCAAGAAAACACGCATTATTTCTGTCCACTCAGACGGTTCTGGGTGCAGCCAAGCTTTTGATGGAATCCAAAGAACATCCGGGGCAATTGAAAGACCGGGTGGCTTCTCCCGGCGGAACGGCCATAGCCGGAATCCACACCCTGGAGCAGGGGGGATTAAGAACCACCCTTATCAATGCTGTGGAAGCTGCCACCAAACGGTCCAAGGAACTGGGTGAGATGATGGTCAAGGATTTCATGGAAAACAACAAATAAAGACCTGACATTGGAAAAAAAATTCAAAACCGATTTTTCCGTCAAGACCCTTTTTATCAAACTGGTCATTTGGCTGGTGAATAAAATTGATTTTGTAAAAATCGCTGAAAAAATTTTTCTTTCCAAGACAGGCAAACCCCTTGCCCATCAATTTTCAAGCCTGCCGGAATGCTGGAAGGCATCTGAAAAAATAAGCCGACTGGCCACTGACTTCACCCTGGCCCAGTTGAAAAAAGAAGGTCAGGCTCCGGACCGACAAGATATAGAAAAGCTGATCAGGGAAATTGAAATCCAATATGACCGGCAAAAGCATATCCATACTGCAACGGCCCTGGGTCTTTTGTTCAATCAGATCTTTGAACACCAGGACCAGGCCCTGCCCTTTACATCGCAGAACGGCAGGGACCTGGCTCATCTTGAAAAGCTGAAAGCATACAGAGAAAAAGGGCTGGGTGTCGTCTATCTGATCAATCATTCCTCCCACCTGGATGAATTCCTTGTGGCGATCCTGTGGCAATATCTGGGGCTTGGATTGCCGGTATTTGCCGCCGGTCAGAACATGATGGCCATCAAAAGCATTGCATCCCTTTTAATGGTGGCCTCCTATGTGGTCCTGCGCCAGGGTTCAAACAGGCACCAGATGGCGGCCCTGTATCATTACTGCCGGGCCGTGAGCACGGCAGGCGAACAGCAGGGCATTTTTCTCGAGGCCTGGAGAGGCGGGGCAAGAACCAGGGACGGAAGCCTGCGCTACCCCAAACGGCTGGTCACCTTGAGGGGGGCCATTGATGTGGATACCGATCTTGTGGTGCAGCCCATTGCATTATCTTTTTCCGCCATCCCGGAAGATCTGCCCCTGTGCTCCCGGAAAAGCCCGGTGAGCTGGATCAGGGGCCTCGGGTTTTTCAAAACCCTCATCAGGATCCCTTTTTTCCCGAAAACCTTTTTATGGAAATCCGCCAAAAATCTTTATGGCCGGGCCTATATTTCAGTGCCGGAACCCTTTCTTCTCAGCGAATTAAAAGAAAAACACAAATCCGACAAAAGCGGCCTTCACCTGGATGAATTTGTGGCTTTGTCCGCCATCAAACAGATTGCAAGATCCAAAAAAATCATGGCTTCCCAGATCACGGCCCTGGGGCTTCTCAAAGCAAGAAAAACCGGTAACATCAGTCTCATGGATTCGGTCAAAAATGAAATGGATGCTTTAAGGAACTACCATTTGCAGACCTTTGGCACCAAGCCGGATTTTGAAGATTTCATTTTGCGGCATTCCGTCAAAGACGTGGTGTCAGATGGCCTTCGCATGCTTTTCAAAAGAAACGTCATCAAAAAATGGCGCAAAGACAAAAATGGTTATCCGCTGGTCATTGACGAAAAAGCCCTTTCTTTTTATGCCACCCATGCCGACCGGCGGCTTTATTCTCCAACGGCCGATCAGAACATTGTAGTGGTCGGAGCCGGGAACTGGGGGTTTGCCCTCACATCCCTCATCGGCAACCGGATTCTCGACGATAAAAAATACAACAATGCCAGCCTGACCCTCTTTGACCCCCGTGTCGACATTGCCGAACAGATGGGACTGAACCGTAACGGGACCGGCCGGTTTTCGGAAAACCTTTTGCCCAAAAACAGTTTTGTCACCAGTGATTTTTCGAGTGCGTTCAGAAAAGCCAGCGAAGTCATCATTGCCTGCAAGCCTTCTGATTTTGAAAAAAATTTCAAAGGCATGCTGAACGTATCTGAACAGCCCTTGAATGTATTGATTTCAACACGGGGATTTATCCCGGAAAAGGACACCCTTCCTTATCTTGCAGCCCTTGATATGCTGAAAGAATCCAAAAAAAAAGATGTCTCGCTGTTTACCCTGACCGGACCGGTTGATCCGCACAGTCTTGTCCAGGGAACCCCCATCAAAGGGGTTCTCGCAGGGACCGGCAACGGCATGGAAGAGGTTTCCGATCTCTTTGACACCCCGCTGGTGGAGACTTTTATATCAAATGATCCTGTGGGTGTGGAAATTGCCGATATCCTGGCCAGGATTTATGCAGTCTGGCTCAATTATGTTGAAAGTGCGGGATTGATTCATAACAGTGTTGAAACCGGGTATCTCATGGCTCATTCGGCAGATGAGGCGGCTGCTCTGGCAGTCCATCTCGGAGGCAGTGCAAAGACATTTGAGGCAGGAAGCATTCCCTGGACTGCAACCCTTACATCCCTTTATCTTGAGGGGTTATGGAAGGAATTTGGGCTGAAGGCCGGGGCTGAAAGCAAAAAAGGCAGATCCCCCCAAAAGATACTTTCAAGAATCCAAAAGCAGTATGGGAATGACGGTATAGAATTCCAGTGTATATTTGATATGGAAGCGGCGTTGAGATGCGCCGGACAATTCAATCTTGACATGCCGGTTCTCTCCAAAGCGGTTCAAACCTTTGGTTGTATGTTCTGATTGATAGGCGTATTTTTTAAAGTTATGGTTTAAAAATCATGGATAAGAAACGATTCCTGGAACCCAAAATCAACCGCCTGCTTAAACTTGATGACATAGACCGGCTTCTGGTTCATCCTGCAACAGGGACGTCCTTTGAAGACTTTGTCATTGGGGATTTATTTTCACTTCTACCGGACCAAGGACAAATCGGAAATCGACCTCATCGTGAATGCGCCTTTCGGTCTCATTCCCATAGCGGTCAAGCTGGGCGCCAAGATCAACCAGAGGATGCTGGCGCCCCTTAAGACCTTCATTGACGACACCAAAGCCTGTTTCGGGATCTTGGTCAACAATTCCGACCGGATCGAATTCCTTGCCGATTCAATCATTCAGATCCCGGTAAGGTAGATTTAGAATTTATTGGATTTAAACTCCAAGCTCTTTTCTAAGCCAATCCCGGATTCTTCCGTCAACCGCATATACGCCCTTATACCGGCCGATGCCTGCCATGAATTCAGCAGCAAGGTTCTTTGGAATTTCAAAATTTCCGACATCTTCGGAATCAAATCCTTTTCTTCTGACCAGGGTCAGGATGGGCGGTCTTTTCCACGTATTGATAACAAAATACACGGTCTCATTGCTGTTGTCCCGTGAATTATAATAGGCCTGGGATCTTAAGGGCCCCCATTCCAGGTGAAGGGCAATGGCTTCTTCCGGTGTCATGTCCCAGTCCACAGAATTAATCAGATTGAAATTTTTCTTTATATCTTTAAGACTGCTCATAAAAATGCCTCCGGTATTAAGGTAAAAAAACTAAACTCCTGGAAATAACCATTGCAAAGGCCGTGCCCGGATTTTACAGGCCTTGGAGACGGCCTTGGAATGTGGAGATGGAATTAGTGTGGGTGAAACGGAGACAGAAATGAGACAGGGGGATCGAGACATATGTGTATCGATCCCCCTGTCATCAGGATTTTACCAGTTTTTATACAGCAGCTCAAAATACCCGAACGATTTTACACAGGCCGGACATTTTGAAGGGGCGGCCTTTCCTTTATGCAGATAACCGCAGCTCAGGCAGCGCCAGACAGTTTCCTCGTCTTTTTCAAACACCCGGTCCTTTGCAATATTCTCTGCCAGTTCAAGAAAAAGGCTTTCATGGTGGGTTTCCGCCACGATTATCTTATCAAATGTGTCGGCAGCCCGCTCGAATCCTTCTTCTTTGGCAATTACTGCAAATTTGGCATACATGTCTTCACTGACATATTTTTCCAGGGCTGCAGCTGACAAAAGATTGCTGCTCGTATCCAGGATCACGCCTGTGGGAAATGTCCATTGAATTTCCAGTTCCCCGCCGTTAAAAAATTTAAAAAACCGCAGTGCATGTTCAAACTCCTGGTTTGCGGTCTCATTAAAGATCTTTGCAATCTGCATATACCCGTCTTCCCGGGCTTTATTGGCAAAAAAATCATACCGGGTTCTGGCCTGGGTTTCAGCGGCAAATGAGGTATGCAGGTTTTTTGCCGTCCGGCTTTCCCTGAATGCTGCCATGGATCCGCCTTATTCCTGGATCTCAATGGCTTCTGCGCCGCATTCCCGCGCTGCCCTTCGGACAACATCTTTCAGGTGATCCGGTATTTTTTTGACTTTGATCGTGGATTTGAGCTGATCTTCATCATATTCAAACACTTCGGGACAAAGGTTGTTGCAGTTTCTGTCGCCCATGCACTGTGATGTAATGGTTACTTTCATCTTGGTTTTCCTCCTTTTTATGGTTGATTAAAACAAATTCATCTTTTTTCTTTCCGCATAAAGGTATGATATTTTTCAACCCATGCCAAAATATTTTTTGGTGCATGCGCTCTTTTCCATACCCCTGCGGCATATTTGTTGGCCTCGGCCATGGTGGGATAAATATGGATCGTCCCAAGGATTTTATTCAACCCTATTCCGTGCTTCATTGCAAGCACAAACTCGGCAATGATGTCTGCCGCGTGATGCCCCACAATGGTCACGCCCAGAATCCTGTCCTTTCCCGGAGCGGTCAGCACCTTTACAAACCCGTGATCTTCGGAATCCGCAATGGCCCGGTCAAGGTCATCCAAACCGTATTGGGTCATTTCATATTTCATGCCAAGCCGGATCGCATCGGTCTCGTTCAGGCCCACCCTCGCCACCTCAGGATCGGTATAAGTGGCCCAGGGGATGACCCGGTAATCCGCAGAAAATTTTTTAAACCTGCCAAACAGGGCATTGACAGCCGCATACCAGGATTCATGGGCTGCGGTATGGGTGAACTGGTATCGGCCATGGACATCCCCGCTGCAAAATATATTGGGAAAATTGGTCTGTAAAAATTCATTGGTTTCAATATTGGAATTTTTATCTAGTGCAACACCCAGTTCTTCAAGACCAAAACCTTTAATATTGGGCACCCTGCCAAGGGCGATCAGGATTTCATCAAAGGCAATCCTGACTTCATTTCCCTTATGATCGCAGACAAGAATTTTTTCCTCCCCGGAAACCCGGATTTCTTTAGCAGCATGGTTTAGCAGAACGGATATGCCTTCTTTTTGGAATCTTTCCAGAATAATGTCAGCAGCATCCGGGTCTTCCTTTTTCATGATTCTGCCGCCTCTCTGGACAAGGGTCACCGTTGACCCGAGCCTTGAAAAACACTGGGACAGCTCACACCCGATGGGTCCGGCGCCCAGGACCACAAGCCTTTTTGGAAGGGTCCTAAGATTCCAGATGGTATCTGATGTGAGATAACCGATTTTTTCCAATCCGGGAAGCTTTGGTACAAGCGGTTTGGCACCAGTTGCCACAATGATGTTCCGGGTGGTCAGGATCTTACTGTTCACCTCCACTTCAAAGGGAGTAACAATCCTGGCTCTCCCCTGAATACAGTTCACCCCCATCCCTTTATACCGTTCAGCTGAATCATGGGGTTCCACCTTTTTAATAATGGCGTGAACCCGGTCCATGGCTTTTGCAAAATCGATATCTGCCGAGGCATTGGCAAGCCCTAAATCGTTGGCCCTTTGAATGCGGGAAATCAATTTTGCGGTGGCAATCAGGGCTTTGCTGGGAACGCACCCGGTGTTGAGGCAATCCCCCCCCATCTGATCCGCCTCGATAAGGGCTACCTTTGCCTTGACCGCAGCAGCGATATAGGAAGCCACAAGCCCGGCTGATCCGGCTCCGATGACAACCAGGTTATAATCAAATTGTTTTGGCTTTATAAATTTTGAAAATACTTTTTTCTGCCGGGCATAAGAAACAACCCCTTTGGCAATAAAAGGAAAAATCCCCAGAAGAACAAAAGAGACCATGAGGCCCGGCGACAATATCCCGGATACAGATTCAATTTTTGCAAGTTCTGTCCCGGCATTGATATATACAAGGGTCCCCGGCAGCATCCCGATCTGGGAAACCAGATAAAAAACCTGTGTTTTGATGGGGGTCAGTCCCATGGCCAAATTGATCAGAAAAAATGGGAATGCCGGCACAAGCCGTAAGGCAAAAAGATAAAACCCGCCTTCTTTTTCAATTCCCTGGTTGATAACCGAAATCTTTGCGCCGAATTTTTCCCGTACCCAGTCCCTGAACAGATACCGGGAAAAAACAAAGGCAAGGGTTGCGCCGATGGTGCTGGCAAAGGACACGAGAAGAGTTCCGTAAAAAAGCCCGAACACAGCCCCTCCGGCCAGGGACATGATCACTGCCCCAGGAAGGGAAAGCGCGGTGACAAGAATATAAATGGCCATATAGGATGCCATGGTCAAGGCCTTGTGCTGCCCGTAATATATTTTAAAATCACCCAGAGTGTTTTTCAGATAATGGATGGAAAAATACCGGTCCAGCCCGGCCATGAAAAAAAGCGCCACCATGGACAGAACCAGGATAAAAAGAATGAGCCTGATGCCAACGCGTTTTTTCATATTTTTTTTATGCCTTTTCAGCAGCCTGAAATTTTTTCATGAATTTTACATCAATATAGTCTTTGATCATAAAGGCAATTCTTCCGCTGAACACGATCTGCTTTTTCTTTAAGACGCCGATTCCGCCCCCGAGATTAAAGATCAAAAGGTATTCCGGCCCGGGATCAAAGGCTTCAAGGCTTTTTCCTTCCAAGGCGGCCATGAGATTGTGCAACAGCACAGGATTCTGGCGCACCGCATAGACCCCCACCTTGTCCAGGGGCTGGTCTTTGAAATAAATACAGTCTCCGCCGCCAAATATTTCAGGGTATTTGACCGACTGAAGATAAGCATTGACCAAAAGCCCTTTATCCGGTCCGATCGGAAGACCGGAGTCCTCAAAAATCGTGGAAGGTTTGACACCCAAGGCCATGAAAATAAAATCCGTTGAAAACCCTTCGCCGGAATCCAGGATGATCCGGTCGGGTTTGACGTCCTTGACATACCCGCTTTCAATGATTTGAATGCCTCTTTTGGCAAGGACTGAGAAGACCCGGGACCGGATTGTCTCAGGAAAGCGCGCCATAAATTTTTTCCCTGCAAAAATCCGGATATCCGGCATATGAGCTTTCAGCTTTTTTGCAAGCTGCCAGACGTTGCCCGCCACTTCTGCCGATGAAGGCCCGCCACCCACAATGCTGACCTTGATTTTTTTTCCGGCAAACAGGGCTTTGAGCTTTTCAGAGGCTTCCATAAGCTTTTCAATGGGTTTCACCGAATAGATATTTCCGCTTTTTTCCATGTCCGGCGGCATGGGGACATAACTGCCGGCATTAAAAGAAATCACATCATAGGGAAAGGCATGGCCTGTTTCAGTATAAACCTCTTTTTTTCCGGGATCGATGCGGACAACCTTGTCCTTTACAAATATTCCGCCCTGTTTTTGAACCACATCCCGGGTGGCAAACCGGATATCGTCCGGGCTGTAGGTCCCGCCCAGCATTCCCGGCCCCATTCCCGAATAATAATGGTAATATGAAGGGCCGATGACCGTGACCTTAACCCCCTTTTCAACAAATCTGCCGATATTCTCCAGGGTCATCATATGGGCATGGCCGCCGCCGACCAATATCAGATGTTTTCTCATCTTTGCCCTCCTTTATCAAAGACTGTCCATGAGTTTTCCAAGACTTGTGAGATGAACTTTTTCCTCATCGGCAATCTGATTCACAATAGCCCTTGACTCCGGATGCGTGATCTTTGAAGATACCCGGTGATAAAGGTCCAGGGCCTGGGCCTCAATGGACATGGCAAGGGAAATCACTTCTTTTTCGGAATTCAGATCCGGTTTGAAAAGATCAAGATATTCTTCTGTGGAAAGGCCCCCTTCAAGTGCACCGCTTTCCACCATTTTTTCAAAGTCGGATTTATTGGTTTCAGCCTTGCTGATCTGGTTATATGTCGTATAAATGGACATCTGGTGCTTGACTTCAATATCCGACAATTTTGAAAACAGATCCTTCACCTTCTGGTTTTTCGCCTTTTCTTCCATGCTCACATAAAAATCCCGCAAGCCCTGTTCAAGGGAATAGGCCACCTTTAAAACCTCCAGGGGCGCTTCTTTCCCGGTAAAAAGATCCATGCCCAAATCCTGGGGCCCGATGGCCGTCTTTGACTGCCAGGCATTGATCCCGCCGGAGACATTAAACACCTTTGTAAATCCTTTTCCTGCCAGCATTTGCGCAGCAACCCGGCTGCGGCCGCCAATGGCTCAGTACACCAGGGTGGGTTTTTCAGGGTCCAGCTCCCCGATCCTGTCCGTCAGCTCAGGCAGCGGAATCAGGGTTGCGCCGGGAATATGGCTCTCCTTATATTCCGAGGGCTGCCGGACATCCAGAAGGGTAAAAGCATCTGAAGCCTGTCCTGCCATATAGGCTTCTGCCTCTTTATAATCAAAAGACTTGGCAGGGATTAAAAATTGCATCCATTTCATTTTGCCACCTCCATGATTTTATTTCATTTTTTTTTCAGCCAAGAGATTTAAAGGCTTTTTTGCTTGCGCCGCAGACAGGACATTTCCAGTCCTCTGGTAAATCTGAAAATTTCTTTCCTTTTTCAATTTTTCCTTTTCTGTCCCCTTTATCCGGATTGTAAATATAACCGCAATTGGTGGTCTGACATTGATACATATCTTTTGGTTCTGCCATTTTTGAATTCCTCTCTTATTTTAATCAAAAGTCTCTATCTATCTTTTCCCTTGATCCGTCCCGCAGACACCACATAAAAAAGAGCACTGTCCGGGTTAAGGTTAAACAGCTCCAGGGCTTCTTTATCATACAGGGCTCCGACCGCGCAGCAGCCAAGCCCAAGACCGGTTGCTGCAAGATAAACCCGTTGGGAGATTCTTCCCGACTCCATGAGGATCATCCGGTAGCCTCTGGGTCCAACGGCCTTTTCAAGCTCTTTTAAATTGGCCATGAACAAAAAATTCATAGATGCGTTGGATATCCACTGCTGATCCAGACACACCCGGGAAAGAGGGCCATGAAATCTTCCGGAGCGGATCATCAAAAGGGAAGAAGCCTTTTCTGAAAAAAGATAGAACCCATCGCCAAATCCATCGACATTCTGAAGTGACGCGCCTAAGATGAGAAAAGACCTTACCTTTGCGTAAAGATCGCCAATTTCCTTATGAAGGCTTGCGCCCGCATTCATCAGGACAGACGCTTTTTTCCCATCAAGGGGTTCAGGAATAAAATTTCTTTTTGACCGCCGTGAAAAAACAATTTTCTCATAATCCAGCAGTTCGTTCACCGATTCGGAATATGCAAACCGTATAGGCGTTTCAGGTTCAATCTCAAAAATTTTCATTGATCCGGTATCAATGTTCCCCATCTGAAAAGCCGCTTTTCCAAGATCATGGATTTCTTTCAGCAAAGGGTATGAAACCTCTCCCCGCTCTTTTTTAATTTCTTTTGAACAAGGCCCTGACAGGCTCAGTCCGCCTTCAAACCTTTTTCCCGGCCTTTGTTTTTCCTGTCCTGAATGGATACATGCAAGCGGGACCTCTTTCTCATGATCCAGAGACAAAAGAGCTGAGATTTTATCATCCTCAAAATCATAATCAAGCCATGGGCAAATCCCTTCGGCCATCAAAGCCAGGAACAGGTTTTCAATGAGATGCCCTGAATCAAGGAGCAGGTAGCGAAAGGCCCTTTCCCTGTATTTCCAGGCACTGTTGAAAAAAGTCCCGGTAATAATAAATGAAATATCAAGTTTTTTGCCCGTGTCATGAACACAAGAACCTCTTTGTATCAGGATGAGAGACTCCTGTATCATATCGCAGTAATACACACCTGTCTCAAGGCCTTCCATATGTCGCACAATAAGATAGATATGGCAGGGATAAAGACCTCCCGCAGAAGGGACCGTTCTTGAAAAAAAAGGCAGACCCCTTGATTTTTCTGTCCGCGTCACCCCATAGGAAAGGAAAAGCACCTTTGACAAGGCGGCAAGCCCGGGTTCTCCACCCGTTTTTCCTGCGGTGTTCCCGCCAAAAAGGCCCATCAGATCCTTTTTGGCGGGGTCAATATCTTTGATAAAATCAATTTCTTTTATAGCATCATAAGCCTTAAAAGGCTTTGGATAATGATCAAAATCCAGGAAGTGAGGCTTTATCCTGTTCCGGATATGACTTGTGGACCAATGGTAATCAGCTGCCGAAAAAATCCTGTCATTCATCAGGATGGGTTTCTTCCTTCACATCCGCATCCATGATCATCATACATTCATGACATTCAAGCTCAATATTGGGCACATCCCCATATCTTTTTTTGATTTCCTCTTCAGACAGATGGGACACTCCCGAGCACCCGCAACGGGGGCAGGACGTGTTAATTCTGTATTTTTTGCTCATCATACCCTCCCTGTATCTTTGTGATGTCTTTGGTTCCTTTAACCCTTGATTTGAGGGTCATTGGGCTTTCCTGCACAATCCGGCGTATAGCACGAATTATCCACAAACGAACATTCGCTGTTGCAGGAAGGACATTTTTCCGGTGGTGCATCTGCTTCCTTGGTATAGCCACATTTATTGCAAATCCAACTGACCATGATCTTCCTCCTTGTTTAAAAATTGCTGATGCTGTCGATTTTTGTTTCTCTTCCTGTCTAAAGTATTATCAAGAAGCATGCCAGCCATTAGACAGGGGCAGTATAAAACCCATTCCCTTTAAACGGGTCTTGTTTTTCTTTTGAGCCATGCCGCGGTTTTTGTGTCAAGTTCCGGCGAAAGAAGGTCAAACACCTTTTGATGATATGAATTGATCCAGCCAATCTCTTCAGCGGATAATAGTGTCTTATCCAGGAGATCTCTTTCAAAATGACACCAGGTCAGGGTTTCAATTCTTATAAATTTCCCGAATTCATTTTCAAAGGCATCCTCCACAAGAATCATGTTTTCAAGCCTTATGCCATACCGGCCTTCCCTGTAGATACCAGGCTCATTGGTGAGGAGCATGCCCTTTTCAAGCTTTATATCCAGGGGGTGGGGGCTGATCCTGGCCGGCCCCTCGTGAACGCACAAAAAGAAACCCACACCATGCCCGGTGCCGTGACCGAAATTCATTCCGTGCTGCCAAAGATACTGACGTGCCAAAGTGTCGATCTGGAACCCTCGGGTATCGGCCGGAAAAAAGGTGTCGGCCACCGCGATATGTCCTTTCATGACCAGGGTATAGTCTTTTATCTCTTCGGCAGTCGGTTCTCCAAGACACAGGGTTCTAGTGATGTCGGTGGTGCCGGTGAGATAATTCCCCCCGGTATCGGCCAAAAACATACCGTTTTGGCCAATAATCGCATCCGTATCTTTTGAGGCGGAATAATGGCACATGGCCGAGTGATCCTGATAAGCCATGATGGGATCAAAACTGTTATCCACAAAAAATTCCTGCTCTTTTCGAAACATAAACATCTTTTGTGCGACAGACAGCTCGGTTGTCTGTTCATCTTTATGGCGGTGTTCCATCCAATATAAAAATTTTACCACGGCAGCCCCGTCTTTGATGGCTGTCTGCCGCATATGACCGATCTGGGTGGCATTTTTAATTGCCTTTAACAAAATAGACGGGTTCGGCTTTTCAATAATCCTGCAATGCTTGGGAATAGTCCCATAAAGACTGAAATTCACGTTTTCAGGATCAATGAGGATGCCGGCTTTTTTCTTCAATCCGGACAGGGCATCATGGATATCTTCATAGGCATAAATTTCAATACCGTCCCGGTTCAGTTCCGCTTCAAGACCCTGATCTATTTTTTTTTTGTTGATAAATAAAGATGTCTTTTCCGGCGATATCAATACATAAGCGATGTTTACAGGGTTTGCATGGACATCCTGCCCTCTTAGATTCAGGGTCCAGGCAATGTCATCAAGGGTTGAAACAAGGTGATGGGTTGCCCCGGAATCAGCCATCTTCTCCCGGATGAGCCTTATTTTATCTTCCCGGTTTTGTCCGGCATAAAATTCCGGAAAGCTGAAGGCCTTTGATTCAGGCATTGGGGGGCGATCCGTCCACAGCCTCGAAATAATATCCACAGAGGTGTCCAGCCTAATTTTTTTCTGATCAAATTCTTTTTGCAATTCTTTGACCTGGGCCATGCTGAATACCGTTGCATCTATCCCAACCCTATCTCCTGATTTCAGATTATCTTTCAGCCATTTTGTAAATGAGGGTACGCCTTGTTCCCCGATTTTAAACAATTCAAAGCCCGAGCCTTTCAATTGTTTTTCCGCCTGGATATAATATCTGAAATCCGTCCATAATATGGCTTTATCTATTGTTACAACCGCTGTTCCGGCCGAGCCTGAAAATCCGGTCAGCCATTTTCTCACCTGCCAGTGCTCTGCCACATATTCGCTTTTATGAGGGTCGTCCGTCGGTACAATCAATGCGCTGATTTTTCTGTCCTGCATGAGTTTTCGGAGATTATCAATTTTCCTGGTAGTATTCATTTATCATCCCCATTAAATTATCATTCATAGGAGCATACTATGATTTGACTTGATCCCACAATCAATTTTTAAATCTCTTATGATGTCTTTCATTGCAGAATCAGGTGTTTACCTATATATAAACCATACAAAGATGTCTTTTAACCTTATCCGCAGGAGAGGAACACCCCATAGCCATGAAATATAATTTTGATGAAATCATTAACCGCACCGGCACAAATTCGGAAAAATGGGATAAATACAAAAACACCGATATCCTTCCCATGTGGGTTGCAGATATGGATTTTAAAGCCCCGCCGCCTGTGCTCAAAGCCCTTCAGGAACGCATCGATCACGGTGTATTAGGATATACCATGATTCCTGACGGGCTTGATGATATCATCATCAGGCGGATGAAGGCTCTTTATGACTGGAAGATTGAAAAAGAATGGCTGATCTGGATTCCCGGGGTTGTTTCCGGGCTGAATGTTGCTGCAAGAGCCTGTGGCCGTTTGGATCAGAAAATTATTACCACCACGCCTGTTTATGCTCCTTTTTTTGCTACGCCGGATAACTGTGGGAAAGCTCTTGCCACAGTGGATATGATCGATATCCATCAACGGTTCACCCTTGATTTTGAATCCCTGGAAAAAAAATTTAAAGATCATCCAGGGCTTTTTTTATTCTGCAGCCCCCATAACCCTTGCGGAACCATTTTTACGAAAAATGAGCTCCATCGATTGGTTCAGCTGTGTGACGACTACAAGGTTGTCGTCTGTTCAGATGAAATTCACTGCGATTTTGTGCTTTCAGAAAATAAACGCCACATCCCCATCGCTTCAATTTCCAAAGCAGCGGCCGATCTGTCCATCACCCTGATGGCTCCCTCCAAAACCTATAATATCCCCGGTCTTGGCTGTTCCTTTGCCATAATACCAAACGACAGGCTCAGAAACGGTTTCAAAAAACTAATGAAAGGTCTGATCCCGGAAGTGAATCTTATGGGGCTTTTTGCTGCAAAAGTCGCATATAGTGAGTGTGACGAATGGCTTTCCCAATTGATTGAATATTTAAAAAAAAACAGGGATATGGTTCAGGACCGGATCAATAAAATGAAAGGCTTGAAACTGTATCCTGTCGAATCCACCTATCTTGCCTGGATTGACGTCAGGGGAACGGGTATTGATGATGGGATTCATTTCTTTGAACAGGCCGGGGTCGGACTGTCGGATGGAAGAGATTTTGGCTGGGAAGGATTTGTCCGGCTGAATTTTGGCTGCCCAAGATCCATCCTTGAAAAGGGTTTGAACCGGATGGAAAAGGCTTTGGAAAAATTATAGACAAAAAACAGGGCATCAGCATATTTTTTACACTGATGCCC
Organism: uncultured Desulfobacula sp.; assembly: GCA_964635025.1. Classification (GTDB taxonomy): domain Bacteria; phylum Desulfobacterota; class Desulfobacteria; order Desulfobacterales; family Desulfobacteraceae; genus Desulfobacula. Next base: position 14,267 of record CAZWMY010000108.1, read on the forward strand.
TGGCGTTCCTCTTTTAATCGCCCATATAGGCTTTTTTCACCATTTCATTTTCAAGCAGTTTTTTGGCGTCATCTTCCAGGATGACTTTCCCGGTCTGGATGACATACCCTCTGGAGGCGGTTTTAAGCGCCATCCGGGCATTTTGTTCAACCAGAAGGATGGTGACGCCCTGGGAGTGAAGGGTTTTAATGGTATCAAACACACTGTCCACCAGAACCGGGGCAAGACCCATGGAGGGCTCATCCAGAAGAAGAATTTTAGGATCAGCCATTAATGCCCTT
>CAZWMY010000109.1:0-14509 GCA_964635025.1 uncultured Desulfobacula sp.
TAGCTATCTGCTAAAAATCTTGGCCAAATGATTTTTACATGCGATTGCCCTGCTTAAGCCTTGAATCATAAACCATAAATCACAAGCCATAAAGCATATGATTGTTTCCTGAATCGATTTCTGATAATAGAAATCACATGAAACCGATCAATCTGGAAAAATTATTATTGGCATCCCAGTCTCCCCGGAGAAAAGAACTTCTTGAACAAACAGGGATAAAGCTTGAAATCATTCCTTCAGATATTGATGAAGAAAATTTCTCGATAAATGACCCTGTGGAATATGTAAAAACACTTGCTTTTTTAAAGGCTGAGAAGGTTTCGGATGAAAATCCGGATTCATGGGTTCTGGGTGCGGATACCATTGTGGTCATTGGCAATCAGATTTTAGGGAAGCCTGAATCAGAAATTCATGCCGATGAAATGCTTAGGCTTCTGAGCAACAATGAACACAAGGTATTCACAGGTTTTTGTATTATGAATAAAAAAAAGAAAACCCTGATTAAAAATGCCGTAGAAACAAAAGTTCGTTTCAAAGCTTTAAGCAGCCAGGAAATAAAATGGTATATAAAAACAAATGAACCTTTTGACAAGGCAGGCGGTTATGGGATCCAAGGTGTGGGATCTTTTCTGGTCCGAGACATTGTTGGGTCTTATTCCAATGTTGTGGGGTTGCCTGTCTGTGAGGTGGTTGAAGAACTGATGAAATTAAAAATTATTGAAATGAGGGCTTGATTGAACATGCCTGCCATTAAGGAAAATCTTGAAAAAATCAAAAAAATGATTGCTGATACGGCTGTTGCCTGCGGCCGGAAATCAGAAGAGGTGATGCTTATCGCCGTCACCAAGAAAAAGAATGCTGAAACGGTTATGGAGGCCATCCAATCAGGCGCCGATCAGTTTGGTGAAAATTATATCCAGGAAGCTGTTAGCAAAATCAATAGTATTGGCAGAAAGGAAAATGCCTGCTGGCATTTTATCGGGCACCTTCAGTCCAATAAGGCGGTCATTGCCGTCAAATATTTCGAATACATCCATACCGTGGATTCATTAAAGCTTGCAAAGGAAATTGACAGGCAGGCCAAGGCCATCCATAAAATTCAAAAAATACTTCTCCAGATCAATATCAGCAATGAAAAAACAAAATCCGGTGCTGAGGCTGAAAAAGCAGTAGAGCTGGTTAGACAGATCTGTGAATTTGAAAATATTTCCATCCAGGGTTTAATGTGTATGCCACCCTATTTTGATGATCCGGAACAGGCCAGAGGTTTTTTCAAATCACTAGTACGGATCAGGGATGACATCATGACCCAACAATTTCCAAATGTGTCCATGCATCATCTGTCCATGGGCATGAGCAATGATTTCAGAGTTGCCATTGAAGAAGGGTCAACCATGGTAAGAATCGGAACCTCCATATTCGGAGAACGAAATTGAAGCTTTTGCTGCATACCTGCTGTGCTCCCTGCTCCATCTATCCGGTTGAGGTCTTACGGCAGATGGGTATGGATGTCATGGGATTTTTCTTTCGGTATAATATCCATCCGTTTCAAGAATGCCTGAAAAGAGAAGAGACCTTAAAAGAATACTCCAAATCCATCGATCTGAAAGTGATTTATCAGCAGGATTATAAAATTGAAGAATTTCTTCAATCTATTGTTTTCAGAGAAACCGACCGGTGCCGGATCTGTTATCATAACAGACTGTTACAAACCGCACTCATTGCCAGGAAAGGTGATTTTGAAGCATTTTCCACCACCCTATTATACAGCAGATTCCAGAATCATGAAGTAATCAGGGAAACAGGAGAGGCTGTTGCCAAAAAATGTGGTGTCCGATTTTTCTATCATGATTTCAGAGAAGGCTGGAAATCCGGCATTGAGGAATCAAAACGGTTGAACCTCTATCGGCAACAATATTGCGGATGCATCTACAGCGAGAAAGAACGGTTTTTTAAAAAAGGTTAAAACCCTCTGTTATTTCGGTGGAGCAGCAGGAGCCTTTGTGAATTGGTTGAGCATATTCACAAATCGTTTGTCCGTGCTGTCAAGCCTTGCTGCCAGAACGCTGAACAAATGTTTGGCAACATCCGGATATTTTTCAATCACTTCCGTCAGTTTATCTCCCGGGAAACGTTTCACCATTGATCTGCCTTTGGAAATGATGGATGCGGATCTGGGTTCGCCGGTAATGGCGGACATCTCCCCAAAATATTCTCCGGGTTGAACAATCTCAGCAATTTTTTTGCCTCCTTTAACAACATATACGCCCCCCTGGACAAGGACAAAAAAATCAATATCTGTATTGCCTTCCCTGATAATGATGTCTTTGTCTTCATACCGTTCGATATCCGGGTTGATCAGATAGGCAGGCAATGCTTCTTTTGTCACAACGGTTTTTTTCAACACTTCTTCATAAGAGGTTTCCCCTGATCTGATCTTTCTGAGACCGGCCTCTCTCAGTGTCACCATCCCTTCCTGAACCGCCACTTTTCTAAGATGATCTTCGGGCACCTGAGCACTGATGGCCTTTGCCACATTGTCGGTAACTTCCATGAGTTCATATAGCCCCACTCGCCCTTTATGACCAGTTCCGTTGCAATGACCGCAACCCTTTGGGCCATATATCTTGAGATCGGCAATTTCATCTTTTGAAAACCCCTGAAATTCCAAGTCAGCAGGATTATGACCGGTAACCACCTGCTTGCATTCAGGACAGAGTCTTCTGGCCAGTCGCTGAGACAAAACCATGGTAACGGAAGACGCCAGCATATATGAAGGGATACCGATATCAATCAACCGGCCGATGGTTGATGGGCAATCATTGGTATGAAGCGTTGCAAATACCAGATGCCCTGTCATAGCAGCCTTAATGGCAATTTCAGCAGTTTCATAATCCCGGATTTCACCCACCATGATAATGTCCGGGTCTTGCCGCAGGAAAGCTTTAAGTGCTGCCGCAAAGGTCATTCCGATTTCGTTTTTTACAGGGACCTGGTTAATTCCTTTAAAATTGAATTCTACCGGATCCTCAGCCGTCAGTATTTTGATGTCGTCTTTATTTAAACGATTTAATATAGAATAAAGGGTGGTTGTTTTTCCGCTTCCAGTGGGCCCGGTAACAAGGATAAGCCCATAAGGTCTGGAGATGCTTCTTTTCAGGCTTTCAAAGGTAGCATGATCAAATCCCAATTTGGTCAGATCAATGCTGAGTGCACTTTGATCTAGGATACGCATGACAATGCTTTCACCAAAGAGAGTCGGTAAAGTTGAAACCCGAAAATCAATGGATTTTTTCTTTCCTAACCTGAGTTTTATCCTGCCATCCTGGGGGACTCTTCTTTCTGCAATATCGAGCTGGGCCAGAATCTTAATACGGGAAATAACGGCATTTTTAATGCTGAGGGGAAGATTCATGGCTTTATACATGGATCCGTCAAGCCTGTACCGGACCTGAAATGTTTTTTCAAAGGGTTCGATATGAATATCACTGACGCCATCATTAATGGCTTTTGTCAGGATGCCGTTTACAAGCTTGATGATGGGTGCGTCGGATGCCATGAATTCATCACGACCCATATCCGAGTCGGATGAGCCGACTTCAAGCTCTTCGGCAGCTTCAGACACAAGAGTTCCAAAATCCTCAACCGAAGTGACCGGTTCATTGGCATCGGTCTCTTCTTCAAACCGGAGAAAACTTTTATATTCATCATCACTGATTTTATAGAAATCACGAAAGGCCTGGATCAGATCATGCTCTGTAGAGACAAACACCTTGATGGTCTTCTGGGTTTTCTTTTGAAGGTCTTCAACAATGGACGTGTCGGTGGGCTCCACCATGGCAATACTCAATTCATTCCCATTTAACTCAAGGGGGAACGACATTGAGGGTTTGGCCATTTCATAGGGGAAAAGCTTTAGTAATTTTGGATCTGGCTTGATATCCGAGCGTTTGGCAACTTTATAATTATAAAGGCGTCCCAATACATTGACGATGGTATCCGGATCAATAAAACCACGGCTCAAAAGGATCCCGCTGAGCCTCTCATTGGTTTTTTTCTGGATCGCCAATGCTTCATCCAGCTGGCTGCTTGTAATCTGGCCTTCTTTTGAAAGAATCTCACCGATCCTGGTTTTTCCGGCTCCGGATTGGTCTTTTATGGTTGATTTCAAGCTGGATGTTTTTTGCATTTGTATTCCCTATTTATCATTATATGTTTTATATATCCTGATACCGCCGGCCCAGATTAAAAACAAGCCGAGGATATAAAAACACAGCTTAACAAGAAACAATTTCTGTTTAAAAAATTCAATGGTTTCTATTTGCGGCATAACCTGGGGTATTCTGTAGAACACCCCCAGCCCGACGGCAATCAGAACAATACCATAATAAAAACGAAATTTTTTTTTGTCCATATTTTTAAATCTTACCTTTCAACCTCTTCCAACTGGTGATTAAAATCGGTTTCTATTTTTTCAAAAAGTTCCATCTGGATTTCAAGTTCTTCGAATAATTTTTCATTCAGGATTTGAAGGCCTGCCAGTTCTTTTGCAAGAATCTGTAATTTGAGACCGTCCTTTTTACCCGAAGCTTCCAGGAGGAGGTCATTGGTCCTGGAAATGTCAGCCTCATTTTTTTCGATATCATTTTCAAGACGCTCGATTCTTTGTTTAATGGGTCTGCTTTCTTTTGATTTTCTGGCAATGATATCGGATTTTTTCTGACGAAGCTCTTTTTTTGACAGAATGGTTGATTTTATCTTTTTTTCAACCATCATACCTTCCTCATCCCATCCTTCTTTTTCCAGGAATTCCTGATATGTTCCTTCAAAGATATGAACACTGTCGTTTTTAAACACAATGAGCCTCGTTGCAAGGGAATGGAGAAACATCTCATTATGAGTTACAATAATCAAGGCACCATCAAAATTAAAAAGGGCTGATACAAACGCATCGCAGGATTCTATATCAAGATGATTGCTGGGTTCATCCAACAGCAGCAGGTTCAGGGGGGTCATGAGCATTTTTCCAAGCATGACCCTAGATTTTTCACCACCCGACAGAATTGCCACTTTTTTTAACGCCAGGTCTTTTTCAAACATCATGGCACCGCAAATATTTCTTGCGGTTTGACGATCTGAATCCGGTGAAGACCTGATCAATTCATCTTCAACTGTGAATTCATCATTCAAGGATTGCACATTGGTCTGTTCAAAATATCCCAATTCAACACCCGGGTTTATTTTAATATTGCCATTGTTCGGTCTTAGATTACCACTGATGAGCTTTAAAAAAGTTGTTTTCCCTTTCCCATTCTTGCCGATTACCCCAATCCGATCTTCGGGATAAACCGTCAAGGATAAATTGTCCACCAGAAGCTTGCTATTATCCCAGCCAAAAGACAGATTTTCTATCTGCATCAACTGTTTACCGGGAAAAGGCAGAAAATTAAACCCAAATTCAAGGTTTTTTAATTTCTGGAGTTTTTCCTTTGACCCCGTCTTCTCAAGGGTTTTGATTCGTGACTGGACCATATTGGCAAGTCTTGCTTTTGCCCTGAATCTAGAGATAAAAAGCTCTATTTCTTTTTTTTTCTTTTCTTCGTTCAACCTTGTCTTTTCATATACCTCTTCATCCTGGGCAATCTGAAGATAATATTTGGAAGTATCCCCTTTTATTTTTTTAATTTTCTGTCTGTGGATCCCGGCAATATGGGTTACCACATTATCCATGAAACTGCGGTCATGGGTGACCAGCAAAACCTCTCTTGGCCAGGCAATCAGAAACTGGGAAATCCATCGGATGGAAGTGATGTCCAGGTAATTGGTCGGCTCATCCAGGATCAGAAGATCGGGTTCTGAAACCAATACTTTTGCAAGATTCAACCTGACCTGGAATCCGCCGGAAAATTCTCCCGGATTCCTTAAAAAATCATTCTCAGAAAACCCTAACCCCGCTAGAATCTTTTCTGCCTTCCAAAGATTGTCTTTTTCGTGGTCTAAGAGCCCCAACACTGCCTCATCAATCACTCTGGATTTTGAAAAATTAATTTTTTGGGATAAAAATCCGATCCGGTATCCGGATGGGCTTGAAACACTTCCATCATCGGCATGATCGCTTCCGGATATGATATTCAGCAATGTGGTTTTGCCATGACCGTTTCGGCCGACAAGCCCTACCCTTTCACCGGGGTTTATCTGGAATCCTGTATTGTCAAAAAGGATCTGGTCACCAAAGCCCTTTGAAATGCCATCGATATTCAACATTTTTTCATATTGTCTGTTTCTATTGTTCCGGTTTTTTTGGGACATCATATCATTGTAATGTTTTTTTTTAAACAATAAGAATTGCTGAGAATTGATTTTTAAGGTAGGTGAAATCCACGCAAAAATGATTGGACAAAGCGAGACGATAATAAACGAGCTATTTAATCGATATCAACCCAATATTGTGACCATTTGCATCTTTCTTTATAGGGGAGCCGGATCAGTTCAGTCGCAAGAATGGAAAAATCATTATTACGGATGGTATAATAGGATACTTGTTCTTTTTGTAACAGCTTTGTGATGCCGACAGCAGCAAAAAGGGTTAGGTATTTATCATTGACAAAACATTCAATTGCACCGGTTACAATTTTAATATCAGATTCCATCTGAACATCAAAAAGGTCAATCATGGTGATTTTAAATGGTTTTCCATCAAAATGATTTGTGGCATCGGTTCTTGTCAGTTCACAGGTGACAAAATTTTTAAAACACATTTCCGCTTTATTGAAGTCAGAATCATCTGCGTAAGAATTCCATGGTAAAAAAACACTGTAAAAAAGCAGAAAAAATAAAACGGCTTTGAATTTCATGGAGTTAGGCATTCTTTTTTATCAAAGTCTCAATGGTTTTCTGCAAATCCCTCAACATCACAGGCTTGATATGGATTGACCCATTTCCTGAAAATTTGCTGATAAATTTATTGGTCTCAGATTCGTTGTTATATCCGGTATCGAGAACCACGGGGATCGTCTGATTTAATTTAACCACTTCCTGGATGAATCGATCCGACGGCATTCCAATACCATCAAAATAAATCATAACCATTTTGAATTTCCGGGGGTGTAATTTAAATATTTCAAGGGCAGCCGTACCATCCTTAAAAATGTCGGCCCGGTATTGCATTTTTTCAACAACACTTTGGATAAGCTGAGTTCGTTTTTCGCTGGGGTCAACAATTAATATGTGGTTGTCCCCTTCCAGACTGCCCCTCCCGGAGAGACTATCATCTTGATTTATCCATTTGTCCCCGTTAAAAGGATGAATCGCTTTAAGATCAATTTCAAAGGCTTTGGCTGAGATAAATTCATCTGTTTGTTCATCTGAGATTTTTGTTATGAATTTTTTGTTCTGAGCAATATAATGCCGAAGCCATTTTCGATAGTTGAGATCATCCCCTTTCAGGATCAACAATTTAGGGCCTACATTGGAATTGACCTGGATGGAATGGTAAATAACAGGTTGGTGTGAAAAATCAACAGGGGTTTCCCTGTAGTTTTCTTCTATAAAATCAACCTGAAAATCCCTTGCAAGACATGTTGATTCCAAAATGAACAGCCATATAAAAAAAGTAAAATATTTTTTCATAGCTCATCCCAAAATAAAATAAGTCGTCATAAGCAAGCCTATCGACAAAATATATGAAATCTTGATACCTCAAAGCAAATTCATTGCGACAAAAAGAAATACCAAAGAAGTCACAACGTTGCCCAAAAAATCTTTTTTTTCATCTGTTCAAACAAATCTCAGATTATTTTATTTGTTTTTTGCTTTTAATATATTATGATTTTGTAATGGATTCTATAGTTCTCACAAAAAAAGAGTTTAATGATCTGACAAGTCTTGTTTATTCCGTTTCAGGAATAAATCTACATGAAGGCAAAGCCGAGCTTTTAAAATCAAAGATTGCCAAGCGGATGCGAATGACCAATAAATCTTTGAAAGATTATCTTGGCTTTCTTTACACAGATGAAAGAGAACTGATTGACTTTATTGACACAGTCACCACAAACCATTCTTTTTTCTTCAGAGAAAATAAAAGCATTGAATACATCATCCAGCAATTCAGTCTTAACCCGGAAAAAGAAAAAAAAGAATTTAAAATCTGGTGTGCTGCCTGCTCAACAGGAGATGAACCCTATTCTGTTGCAGTCCAACTTAAGGATATGGGGCTTTCATTTTCCATTCTTGCAACCGATATTTCTCATACAGTTCTTGAGACCGCAGCACGAGGCATTTATCGGATGGACAAAATGCAGAATGTCCCCCTTCCCCTTTTACACCGTTTTTTTCAAAAAGGGACAGGAAAATACAAAGGGCAAATCAAAGTAAAACAGGAAATCTCTAAACATATTTTATTTAAAAAATTCAATTTGATTTCAGATAATGCCCCTCAGATATTATTTGATGCCATATTATGCAGGAACGTTATGATTTATTTTGATTTCGAAACCAGTGAAAAGGTAATTCATAAACTTTACCAGGCCCTTGTCCCCAATGGGTTCTTTGCAATTGGAAATGCAGAAAGCCTTATGAATATGAAACATAACTACACACCGGTTAAAAAAATCCCCAGTCTTTATATAAAATAGAAAAAGGATAAAATTATGGGACATCAGGATAAAGGACAATTTGCAGCAAAACATAAAGGGCGTAACATAATTGGAGATATTGCCAATAAAATTAAATCCATGGCCGACAATGGCAATATAACCTGTTCCGCCGCCCACCAGATTTCCAAATCTTTAAATCAGCCGCCTTCTGAAATCGGTATACAGATCGACCTTTTGGAGTTGCGGATCATAGAATGCCAACTTGGCTTGTTTGGTTACAGCAATGGAAAGAAAAAGATTGACCCGAACATAGAAATTCCCTCCGAATTAGACTCCCGACTTGAAACATCAGCTCGCAACGGTAAAATCTCCTGTGTGTCATGCTGGGATATTGCAAGCAATCTGAAAATAAAAAGACTTGATCTGGGTTCTGCGTGCGAGAAAAAAAACATACGCATAAAACCTTGTCAACTGGGATCTTTTTAACCTATTCATGCCATGGTCGTTGGTACGGGAAAAATTAAATTCCGATTGTTTGATACGGATTCCCTCAAGGGGAAACGAAAAATTGTCAAATCGATTATTCAGCGGATAAAAAACAATTTTAATGCTTCAGTTGCCGAGACGGATTTTAATGAAAGCTATGAGTGGCTGGAGATCGGGTTCTCAATAACCGGAAATGATTCACGGGCAGTGAACTCAAAACTGGATAAAGTCATTAACTATGCCGATGAATTGGGTCTTGCCATGATAGTGGATACTCAGATTGAAATCATTCATCTATAGGAAACTTTTTCTTTGCTTTTGCTTTTCTTCTTTGCTTTTGCTTTTCTTCTTTGCTTTTGCTTTTTAATTTTATCAATTTTTTCAAGCTTCCTGTCGTTTTTTCCGGTCATTCGTGTCTCAATCATATCAACAAGATTTCTTAGGGCCAAAAACCTGTTCAAATGCTGGGATCTTGCTTTTCCGCATTTTACGGATAAATCGGTAATCTTATGTTTGAGGAATACGGCAGATGATGTCTTATTAATTTTCTGCCCTCCCCTACCAGATGATTTTATGAATTTTTCTTCAATGTCGTCTTTTTTAATGCCAAGATCAGACATTCGTTTTTCAAGTGCGGATATTTTTTCTTTGGTTGGGCCCATAATTCAGGGTTAAAATTGGTGGAGGCGGCGGGAGTTGAACCCAAGGTCACGCCTGGAAAACATTGTCAACACTGGCTCTTAAATGCTCTGCCAGCACCTACCCAGCACATTAGCATATTTGCTAAAAATTGACACAACAATTTTACATCATCCATACCTTACTCTAAGAATATTTTAAATTTAAAATTATTGACAATGTTATCAATTATGATAACAATAGGAGCATGAAAATGAATTGGAAGATTACTTTTTATAATGAAACAGTTAAAAACCAAATACGATCATTTCCGATTGGAATACAAGCAAATTTTATATACATTTTAGAACTGATTGCAGAATTAGGACCAAATTTAGGCAAACCTCATACAGCACCATTAGGGAAAGGGTTATTTGAAATTAGGTCAAAAGGAAAAGAAGGTATTTCCAGGTCTTTCTTTTGTACGATTCATGGAAAAGAGGTGGTGATCTTGCATTCAATTATTAAAAAGAGTCAGAAAGCACCAAAAAAAGATTTGGACCTCGCTATCAAACGCATGAAGGAGATAAAAAATGAATAGACCGACATTAGAAGATTTTAAAAAAGAAGCAATGGCAGACCCTGAGTTCAAAAAAGAATATGAAACCCTTGCACCTGTTTGGGAACTTAGAAAGGAACTCATTAAATTACGACTTAAAGAAGGAAAAACCCAGGAACAAGTAGCTGAACTAATGGGTACTCAAAAAAGCAATATTTCAAGACTGGAATGCGGGGAAAATGTCTCTTTCCCCACTCTGGCAACTATTGCAAAATATGCGAATGCCTTGGGTTACAAGGTAAAGGTTGTATTTGAATCCATATCCTAATTTAAAAATTTGAGACCTCTTTTCTTAATATTCTTCCCAAGCACACATCAAAACTTATATCAAAAATTCGGAGAAAGCCTCTATAAAAAAAAATAAAACTCAAAAAGCACACACTTTCAGCTTTTTAATATCTTCCTCGTTGTTTTATCTTTTCGGATTAAGCTTTGAGGTGACTGCGTTACTAATTGAGCGTGATTATATCACAGCTTGTCGGAGGGACAAGCCTTCTCATATTATCTTTAATGGCCGCTTTAATAATTTAATGATGCCATTTCCTATATAATTGAATTTTATTTCTGGTAAAAAAATAGGGTTCGGTAGGACTTTTGGAAAACATTTTCCTAAAGCGTTACATTTATTTCCTTTTTTTATAACATTTTTTATATAATTCCAAAACCATAGAATAGTGAATAATTTTTCAACTTTTTTGCCTTAAATTATTCTTTGGTATATATTTGCTGGAGTTAATATGACAGGACACCATTAAACAAAAGATGTCACTGATAGAAATCTTTCAAGTCCCGGGATTGCACCCGAGTATTCTCAACCTATCAAATAGACGGCATGATATTTGCATTTTTCAGGTTTGGTTTTAAAGAAAGAATTATTTATTGATAAGTTAAACCAAAGGAGATCAGAGCATGAAAAAATTTTTTTTAATAACTGCAACCATGTTAATATTTTTAACAGGTACAGTATTGACTGCATCAGCAACTTTTTACACAGATTGGGTTTATGATATCCAGTATGGATTCAGCGGTTTTTCTCCGAATTCTGGAGTGGTTGGGTCGATACCCAATACGGCCTTTAATGACTATCCCACCGTACTTACTTGGGGGAATAGTACGGGATATGGACAAAGCTCATTGGTGGTCAACCCATATGGAATTGACGGGACAACAACCTTAGATATCCCAAGTGGATCAACCCCTTTTATTGCTGGACCAACATTAACCCATAATAATAGACCAATTACCGGAACTACACTTACTGACGCAACTCTTGCATCGCATTTGAACATCCATCCTTATTTGCAACCAGGTTTAAACGTGGACTACTATTTTTCTGTTGAATTTTTTGAAACCCCAAATGATAGCAGCCACCCAAGTGATATTTTTGTGATTAAAGGCCTTGAAAGCTTTCTATTTCCATTTTCAATTGGTTCCGATCCGCAACAATATGTATTGGATTTCGATATTGACGGCCTCACAAATATTGGAGGAAATGCCGCAACGGTAGCTTATCTTGCGACCGTGGGTTATGCGCTCCCTTCCAATGCCGTTGGTTTTATTACAAATGAAAATACTTCTAACAATTTTAATACCAAATTTCGAATTATGGGAAAGGAAGCTTATGAATCAACAGTGCCAGAACCCACCACCCTTCTCCTCCTCGGTTTCGGCCTTCTTGGCGTTGCTGGAGTGTCCAGAAAAAAGAATTAAAATAGAAATCTGAATCAGCTTTAAGGGCAGGATCATTCACTTGGTCCTGCTTTTTTTATTTGTATGATTTCTTTTGTACGCAAAAATTCAGATTAATCTATATAAGCCGGACACGGCAACAGTCTTCATTCTTTCACAGTGTTTTTTATAATATATTCATCCCATTTTGAAAATTTCTTATGGGGTCTGAACAAAAGGGTGAAAAAATTGATCGGGACCCCTCAGCTTACTCTCCAATATTCCTTAATGGCATCTTGATTAATTCGATGACGCCTTTTCCCATATAATTGATTTTTTTTTCAGATTGACAGGCTATTTTGAATTTGCTATGGGCGATAAGGAATTACTAATTCACAAAAAAGCCAAACCTGTTGAGAAGCAGGGACGGAAAACCACGGGTCATTATGATAGCCGGGTTGCCATTTAGGTAATCCGGCTATTTTATAGCGTTAACCGAATTTCAAAATCGAGGCGGAGTGTTGGCATGAAGATTAAACGATTTTTTCTCTTGACTGTTATAGTTATGGCTATAGTCATTAACTGCAATCTTGTTTTTTCTGCAACGGCTTTACAAGGATTTGACAAAACCTATTATCTGAATTCAAAACTTGCCCAGCTTAAGGGGATTGACCCGGCAACCTGGAATAGTTATACAACGGCTAATCTTGAAGCACTCCTTGCAAATTATGGATTTACGGCAGAATCACACTATAATGCCTATGGATGGATTGAAGGCTTGTCACCCAATGCCTCTTTTGATCAGGGTCAGTATCTTTATGGAAAAGGTGTTCAAATGTATCAAGCTGGAGGATACGGCAGCATTCCTAAAGCAATCGCAGCATTCAAAGCTGCATGGCCTTATGACCCCTACCGACACTATCTTCTGTATGGAGCTGCTGAAGGATTAAACCCCTTGAACAATTTTGATGAAAACGCCTATCTCACAGACAAACTTGCTGATCTTGCCATGGCAGACCCTTCCGGATGGGGTAGCAGTAATATTGCCTACCTCCGAACTGCGCTCGCTTCGGCTGGAATGACCCCTCTTAGCCACTATCTGGCCTTTGGCGAACTGGAAGGGAATTGTGGCCCCTATCCTCTTGCTTCTGGTAACTACACCTATAGTGTATACGGCGGTTCAGCGTATATCAGTGGGGTGCAGGGGTATTCTCCTTCCCAATACGGCTATACCTTTCTTGGAACCGGCTCTTCCACAAAAACATTTAATGGCAGTTATTCTTATTACATCATTACTACGAATCCGCCGAATACTGCTTACGTCGATACTGTAAAAGGCTCCAACAACCTTTACTATCCTACCTGGACAACAGGGAATTCGACAGGTTGGGACAAAGTTGGGGGTTCACCTGACGGCATTTCATGCGTTGTTGGAGGTTTGTACAATGGTCAAGCTGATGGCTATATTCTCATTAACCCTGAAGTGAGCCCTTTGTTGTCTTCCATTACCGTCTATACTTCGAACAGTCAAGCTTCATCCTGTTTCTTGAGCATTTCCCCTTCCCTCGGCAGTTTTACTTCCAGCGGAGGAACCAGTATAATTTCAGTAACGGCTACAACATCAAGCTGTGCCTGGACGGCTTCTGAAAATCTTTCTTGGGTGAGTTTGTCATCAACAAGTGGATCAGGCAATGGGGCAATTTCTGTAACGGTGTCTGCTAATACTGGAGCTGCCAGAACCGGCTCAGTCACAATAGCGGGGAAAACCTATACCATCAGTCAGGCTGCACCCGTTGCAGGGTGTACTAATATCGCTGGAAATTGGAGTGGTTCTGAGACTGGAAACTATACATGCAATTTGGATGGAGAGAGTGAAGGCGATACATATTCTTTATCAGGTAATATAACAATTTTTCAAGATGGTTGTAATATCTGGTATGAATTAGATGCGAGTGCTTATGATTTAGGTATTATTACTAGAACAGGCACTATAAATGGCAGTATTCTTAATTTGACTGGCCCATTCGTAGGTTTAACAGGGGAGCATGGATGCACCGTAAATACGAATATCGTTACTATTACAGGAGTGGTTAATGGAAATACTATAACACTTGAGGGATTTGGGAACGCAAATGGTACATGTGATGGGATAAGTGGTTCATGTGTCATGTCTGCCACTGCTATTATTCACCGATAAGAACAGGGTTATAAAACGTTGTGCCCAGAAAATGGTTAGCTCATTGTTGGTTAGGGAAAATTAGAATTTTTAATTCCCTTGGTTCAGCGGGTGTCATCAGAAGAAATCTGAAATAATTCCATTGAAATAGAATGGTCAAGAGGGCATGGCTATTTTATTTAGCTCCTGCCTTTTTTTATTTTTACCCGCTCCTTTGTTTTCAGAATTCAGATTTATCTATATAAGCCAGAAAGGTCATCAGAACGAATTTTTCAATATTCTACTCTATAATATATCACTACTGTCCAAAATAAATAGAATTTTCAATTTTCAGGGTCTTCAAGCCCC
>CAZWMY010000110.1:0-14494 GCA_964635025.1 uncultured Desulfobacula sp.
GAGAAGTATAAGATCAGCTTGTAACAACCCTTATCTCCCATCCCTTTCAGAGCCTGTGAAATTACAAATCAGGTCCGGCTCAGTGACATTGCCGATGAAATCGGATGTGATGTAACCCTATTACAAGACCTTAACCCGGAATTGAGATATGCGATTCTGCCGGGTGAAACATATCAATTAAGGGTTCCGGAAGAAAAAGCAGATCTGTTTTTGTCCAAAGCAGATTCCATCAAACCGTCCTCCCCCGCTCCGGCTCCAGCCCACCATGCCTTGCACAGGGTAGGAAAAAAGGAAACCCTATTCAGTATCGCAGATAAATATAAGACCACTCCTGAAGCTTTAATGGATATCAACAATCTGGGGAAAAATCAAAAAATAGCCGCCGGCAAAATGTTAAAAATTCCATCGGATATTGATGAAACCAATACAGCCAAATCTGCAACCCGTCCTGTAAAATCAGAAAAAGGAAAGACCTTGCAGAAATACACTGTCCAACGCGGGGACAATATCTGGACCATTGCCGAAAAATTCGATATCACGAAAAAAAGCATCATGGAAACCAATAAATTAGCCGGCACAAGCTTGACGGTGGGGCAAACACTGACAATCAATTCCGGAAAACAAATAACACCGCCCAAAGAAGCCGTTTCCAAACACAAAGTACGTAATGGTGACTGCCCGGCTTCCATTGCAAAAAAATATAAGATCACTGTAGAACGGCTCTTTGCCTTGAACAATTTGAACAAAAAAAGCAAACTGTCTTTGGGGCAGAATTTAATTATCGATTAGTCATTGCCCCCGTAGCTCAGTGGATAGAGCATAGGATTCCTAAGAATATTACCGGAGGTATCACAGATTTTGATATCTCCGGTTCTTTTATTAATAAAAACAATAAATTACATCCAATCATTTTAGCCTAATTTCTCCTTTAAATTGACGATTGTGCCCATATCTGTGCCCATCTGATTTTCCAGGTATTTCTCCTGCATTGCACTTGCCATCTTCAGATCCGCATCATTGACAATGTTGTATCTGTCGAACACAGACCTTGTTTTATGGCCGGATACCATCATGGCAACACGTTCCGGAATACCGGCCCTGACCATATTCCTGACTGCTGTTCTGCGTAGGTCATGGAAGATAGGTCCGGCAGGTAGTTTGCCTTCCCAGGCATGGGCGTATTTTTCAGATATTTTATATCCAAAGCCAATCCCAATCTTTCTACAGGCCGTATTCCAGGCTCTCCTGAAATTAATGATAGAACCGGTTCCATCTTGGCTTGGAAAAACAAACGGGACAATTTTGCCGGATTTCTTTCTTTTGTCCCATAGGGTTTCCAGCATACCTTTAAGCTCCTGATCCAGATAAACGGTCCTGGCCTCCTTGTTTTTGGTTTCCCCTACTTTCAGGGTCACAATCCCGTTTACAAGATCCACATCATTCCAAGTCAACAATGCCAGCTCCTGATGCCGCCATCCGATCTTATACCCGAATGTTGCATAGGGTTTAAGATAATCCGGCAATTCACTTCGTAAGGCAATGAACTGCTCATGTTCAAAGAACCCTTTCCGGACATTGTTTTCCTTGAGCATTGGGATATAGGGCACTCTATTTACTTTTGGAGGAGTTTGTTTGGCCCCCAGGTTGAGTATCCTTCTCAAGGCTGACAATTCCCTGTTGATTGTTGCATTTGCAGCACCTTTCAGGAGTTTACCGCTTCCACATTTTGGGCAGGTTGCGTCGGCTCCGATATGAAATCGCTCATTACAGGATTTACATGTCCATTTTTTTCTATTCTGGATATATGTTCCTTGGACTCTCTGGGTTGTAATTTCAGGAATTTTCACTCCTTTAAACTCTTCCTCAAGATGAAAGATGCTTAATTTTGCCCGCTCGATGGATTTCTTTTCATTGATTTTATAATCCAGGAAAAAATCCTGGACCAATTCATCGAACGTCACTTTTTCAAAATTTATTGCGGGAGATTTTCCCTTTGCTATATCACCTTCCCTTCTGGCCAACATTTTTTTAGCCACCATTTTAACCGTGCTTTCAGAACTTTCGCGAAAGCACTTTCCGTTTCTGTAATACTTGATCCACCAGGTATTACCTCTTTGATACAAACTTCCCATAATATACCTCCATCATGCCTTGACGGGCACAAGATGGGCACACCGGATTCCGGCTATTCGCCGGGATGGATGCACATCTTTGTTTTCACATCTGCTAAGGATTAATTCAAGAAGAAATGAAAATGCCCTCGATAGTGATTAAAATCGAGGGCATTTATCTAAATTAATAATGTATATTTTTGATGCCTCGTAGTGGGCTTAAGTCGTCAACATAGATAATCCGAGCCAAATCTTCATCTGTTTCTTTTGCGTGCTGAAACAGTCTATCAATTTCTCTGGCTGAAAGGCAAATTGTCAGTGCGGATCTGTCATCAGAGTATTCGTGATAAGGCTCTTTTCCCAAAATATTTGAGATCACTTTAACTATATGAGCCTTGTGATTTTGATTTTTAATTCGAATATTTGTTACATCGCAGGTATCCGTATTGGAAATATATAAATTCATTGTTTTTCTCCTTTAATTTTTGTGTTTGTTTTTCTTGATGAATGGGAGAGTAGATGCTCTCCCGTTTAAAATGATTCTATGGAATCTGTTTGTTCAAAAAGCATTTCTCCAGTTTTCAGATACCAGATGTCTCTCAGGAATAAATCTCTGGCTGGATCACCGACCCCA
The DNA here is from genome assembly GCA_964635025.1 of uncultured Desulfobacula sp. Lineage (GTDB taxonomy): Bacteria > Desulfobacterota > Desulfobacteria > Desulfobacterales > Desulfobacteraceae > Desulfobacula. The sequence goes on from CAZWMY010000110.1 coordinate 2,746, forward strand.
TTGTCAAGAATAGTTTGAAGTTGGTCATTTGTCAGCAGGACCACCATCGTATCACCCTCTTTAAAATAGTTGTGAATCGGTGCAGCTCCTATATGCTGTTCAAGCATTCTCATCATCAAGCGGAACCCAAATTCGGATTCAAAATTCCAGACTCTGCCTAATTTTTCATTTTCTATGTTGATTGCAACGATATCCATGGTCTTATCTCCTTTAATTTTTAAATTTGTTTTTTCCGATAAAGGTTTCAATGTCCCGGTAATCAACAAACATCTTCTTTCCCACCTGGACGTATGGGAGCTGCCCGTCCCAGATTTGGCTCCGCCAGAACCAGGCCGTAGCTCCAACCAAGGACACAAGTTCCTTGATCGAGTACAGCCTTTTTACGGGCACAGTATGGGCACAGGCGGTTGAAGACATGCGTCAATTCTCCGTTTCGAAGGGGGCGGAGGATACACAATCCCCCGCCCGGTTGATTAGTTAAACTGTTTCAAGTTCCATTTCATCTTCATGAAGAGGTTCTTCCGCATGAAGAATTTTTCTGACCGCTCCAACCATCCCTGCCGAAATCATAGTTTCAACTTTCGGCTGCTGGGCTTCGAGTTCAGCAAGGGTTTGGGAAGCAAATTCTGATACAGGCAATTGTTTTTCATCAGGCTCAGTATTTCCCAATCTTGCCAGGATGGTCGCTTTGTATTTTTCTTCGCGCTCATATCCGATTCCTTCCCGGCCCAATTCCCTGGCTACCTTTACCGTGGTGCCGCTGCCAAGGAAGGGGTCCAAGACCTTCTCACCTTCAAACGTGTACAATTTGACCAGTCGCTTGACTAACTCTTCTGGGAAAATTGAAGGGTGACCTTCATTTTTCAGAACATGGGGTATCTGCCAGATGCTTGTGATATATTTATTCCATTCTTCCTTGGTCAGTGTTGATTTCAGTGCCACTTCCCCTTTGGGAATTTGGCGCTCACCTTCTTTCCGGAAGACCAGAACATACTCATGCCGATTGATTATTTTATAAGAAGTGTGAACCATATCGCTTGAAAATGCTCTCGATCTGTCAGCTGAAAAAGCCTGGGGGGATTTCACCCATATGACAACGCTTTCAAGAACGCATCTGTGCTTCCGGAGGAAAGCCTCATATATATGCCCTATCAGCTTCACACGGCTCTTTTTATCATCCCCTTTTTTACCTTTGAAATTCAAAACATCATTCAGATTCAGAGCAACGATCCCTCCGGGGACAAGTACCCTGGCAGATTCCTTCATAACGGCCTCAATATTGTCCAGGTGGTCATTGTAGGAATAGCCCTGTTCATATTCCATTCCGATAAAATATGGAGGGCTGCTGCAGATGAGATGAATCGATTCATCCGGCTGTTCGCTCATGTCTTTGGAATCTTTGATATAGACACCAGGAATTTCAATTGACGGAACAGATTCCTTTTTCACAATTCCCTTTTTGCCTTCACAAATATATCTCCGGACTGCTTTCTCGGTAATATTCCCGGACCATCCATGATCAATGGCACGCTTTGCCATGTTGGCCCTTTCCTTTTCTGTTGGAAGATCCAGAAGAGCCAACCCATGGGCCATAGTGATCTTTCCGGTTCCTAAATGATTCTGGACTTCTTCCGGATGATCTAAGAGCTGGACCTTTTTTGAAAGCTGGGCGGCTGAACCATAGCCCTTGATTTCAAGGTGTTTATAGCTGAGGCCGAACTGGGTATTCATTCGCTTGATGTGAAGGGCCTCTTCAATCGGGTTCAGCGCATTCCTCTGACTGTTGATCATAAAAGATTCGTGAGCCGCGTCTTCAGGCAAATATCCATCGCAGACAACTGCCAGAACGGTTTCCTTCCCCATTTGTTTGAGGGCTTCAATCCTTCTGAAGCCGTCATTGAAATAAAGGGCTCCATCTGCTGACCGGTTGACATTGACAGGAACCAGTTGCCCATCTTTACGCAGACTGTTGATTAGGTCATCCAGATTGCCGATGTCCTGACGCACATGGTTCGGGTCTTTGGTTAACTGATCAATTCTAATTTCTGCCATTTCTTTTTTGACTTCTTGTTTCATTTTGCTTCTCCTTTTAAATCTGTTTTGGGTTTCCCCGGTTAGTGGTTGTTAGGTGCGCACCTGACAATTTAGTATTACAAAGGGTGTGCCAAAAAGTAGGAGAAGAGAATAAAATAAATATAACATATTGAATTTAAATAATTTTTTATAAATTGTCAGATTTAATACAAGAGGGGTTTACTATTACATTTAAATTGATTGTAATGGTAAATTTAATAGCGGGTTTACGAATGTAATATTGAATTTGTTAGAGAGACTAAATGCCGAATTTTTTACAGTGGCGAAGAATGGTAGCGTATGTGACCCCTAATTCTTCAGCGGTCTTGGTCTTATTGTTGTTGTGGCGGGCCAAAGCTTCTTTTACCTGGTCATCCGTAACTCTTGTGTTACCGGGAAGGTTTTTTTTGTAATGCTGATGGATCTTCCTGGTAGCTGGTGTTTTGAGGTGCTCCAGAAAGTCTTCCAGGCATATGGGAGAATTATCCTCATCCATTACTTTTTGGATCTCGATACGGTCTATGATATTGAGCAATTCCCTGACGTTCCCAGGCCATTCATAGTCCAGGTCAACCAGTTGGCGATCCAGTTCCGGATCTATTTCGACTTTTGTAATTTTGTTCCTGAGAATCAGGGGGATATCTTTTTTTCTCTCCCGCAAGGGTGGAATTACAATGCGAACCTTATTAATTCGATCCAGCAGGTCTCCTCTAAACAGACCATTTTGAACCATGGTATCGAGATCTGCATTGGTTGCCACAATGATAAAGGCATCTGTTTTTTTTGTTTCTGTCGCTCCGACAGGTTCATATTCTCTGTTCTGGAGGACCCCCAGAAGTTTTTGCTGGGTTGTTATAGGGATATTGGCTATTTCATCTAAAAAAATGGTTCCGCCAGAAGCAAGGTCAAGCGCACCTTTTCGATTTTCTATGGCTCCAGTAAATGCACCTTTTTTATGGCCAAACAAATCACTTTCGAACAGGTTTTCTACTTTTTGACCGCAATCTACTTTTTTGAAATCCCCTTTAAGCTTAATCGCCTGGTGTATGGCAAAAGCAAGATCTGTCTTCCCGGTTCCTTTTTCACCCAGGATCAATATTGGCCCTTTGAAAGCCAGCCTGGTCACTGCTTTGTGATAGTTTGAAATACGGATTTTCAGTTCATTGATTGATCTCGATTGAGAAATGATGTTTACCCCTGGAAATGACTTTTCTGCTTCCAATGCCTGCTGTTGAATTTCTTTATCCCTTTCTCGTTCCTTTTTTCGTTTCTGATATTTGGAATGGAGGATTTCATCAAGCTCCTTCAGGCATTTTTCTTTTAATTCCCAGACCAGTCCGTATGAAAATGAAATGGATTTGGATAGATCATAAAATTGTTGAATGAATTTATCCGCATTAAAGGCCAGGGTATCTTGAATATAGTCCTTGAACAGGTTGTTCCAAACTTTTTCTGTCAAATTTTCCCTTGTTCTCTTATGAGCATAGACCGAATCAGCAGGAAGGGCCGTTAAGGGTTGGGTATTCTTTTTAGATATGCGGATGGTCATATTCCCTTTTTCCGGTTCTGTGTTTAGAAAAGAAGGGGGCTGATCCAGGATGTTCAAAAACTCATAGGTAATGGCAATTCGTTTCTTTGATGAAATGGATAAAAAATCAACCACTGGGATACCGGTATTATCTGATATCTGTTCCACAAATTCATACTGATATTTATTGTTCCAGCAAAAGAACTGAATATTTTCCCAAGTTTCATCATAAAGAGAATACCGTGGGAAAGCCTTTCTCTTCCCTTGGGATTCTAATTCGGCGAGTTCAAGGATCTCATTGTCACTAAACCATAATACCATGAAAGCCGGGCCAAGCACACGACATCCCCGTTGAAAAGAACAATAGGATTGATTGAAAACTTCCTGCTCCTTTCCTGGTGGAATGCTGTCCCTATCATAAAATTGTGGTTCAGGTTCAAGATAATCGAAAACCTTGTTCTGTTTGGATGGAATAACGCTGAAATGTGAAAAAAGCGGTATTGATGGATGTTCAAAATGATATGGGAAAGCGTTATAGAACCATTTTCCATAAGAAAACCGTTCTCTCTGAGCTTCTTCTGGATCAGCACCATTGTTTTGATTTGATGTTTGAACCATATAATGATAAAGCCATTCCTGATCATTAAGCAGGCTATAATAGATATCGGCCAGTTCTTGGGGCAGATTATTTTTTTGAAATTTTTGAATAAACGTTGAGTGATCGGCGCAAAAAGAACAGGTACAGCCGAACCAGCATTCTTCAAACCCATCCAGAAGAATTAAACCATATTGGATGATTGAAATCGTGAAATCGGAAAATAAAAATATTTTTTTACAATGTGGACATTCTAATTTAAATGGGACCTGTTCCGGCTGATTATCTTCCATTTTGCAACCGACCCCCTGAAAGTTTTAAATCATTTTTCAAAGCATTTCGTCGATGAAACGGTTTTGATAAAATCCATATTTCCTATATTGGCTTTATATTCTCTGACATAGGCAAACAGTCTATTAGCCTTTCAATGACCTTTGTTTTATTAAGATAGGGGATAATAAGAGAATCTCTGGCTCTTGTTATAGCCACATAAACCAAATTATTGATTTGACCGTCAGACCACCTGGTATAGTCATTTTGAATAGAATCCAAGCCAACAAGCAAAACACATGAAAAATCAAATCCCTTGATACTATGGATAGAGGATACGGTCACACAATCTCTTGTTATATCATAGCTTTTTTTAGCTCGAATATCCTCAGAAACCCAAAAGTTGAAAATGCCCTTTGAGTCAAGCGAATCAATAATTGTCGCCACCATACTCGAAGAAGCTGGAGAACCAAAGTCTTTAGAAAAATAAACAATTGCTATTTCTGATAGAGGTATGCCATCCTTTTTATTAAAGTCAATAACAGTATTGATAATGAATTCTATATAGCTATTTTCACAATCCATTTTTTCAATCAAGGGGGGAGGCCCATGGAACTCATTAAAACCAGGAAACATTTCGGTTTGTATGTTAGACACATCCCTAATTTCAGATTGGTTATTTTTTTTTCTAAGCCATTCGTTAAAAAAGTCGACCAATTCGACTGTGCTTCTATAAACATCCTTTAAGAGTCGAGTCCTTCGCCCAGACGCATGAATACCCAGTTCTTTCCATGACTGATTTCTCTTATAAAGATTTTGATTATCATCCATCGCAATCGTAAGGTTATTAGTTCCTTCATTTAAAAGCATCATAACGACTTTAAACATTTCATCAGAAAAATCTTGCCCTTCATCAATTAATACTGCATCATATCTTTTTTGAGGACAGCGTTTCAATTCATCAATTACCATGTCCGTAATAGTTTGGTAATAAAGTTCATCCTTTTTGTGCTCAATATCTTCTTTTAATATTGTGCCGCAAAAATCGTAAAAACTATACACTTCGACCCCATCTCTGCCGATAGGGATTTTGTCATTTTTTAGGAGCCTTTTTATATAGCCTACCAAAGTTAAATTATAACAAATAAAAAGTATCGACTTAATTCTATGCCTGTTGTTTTTTATGAATTTTGCTTTGTGCACAAGCACTATTGTTTTCCCACTACCGGGGGGACCTTTGATTATCCTATGACCATCGCTCAATTGCCTAGCGATAGACTCCTGACTCTTGTCCAAATAGATCAGATGTTTCTTTTTTTTTTCCAAAGTCATCAAATTCGTTCTACACGGAAGATTTATGCTGATCTCTGGAAAAATAATTATCCTTAGAAGATCTATTTCTTTATCTGTTAATTTGAATTTAAAAAGAGGGGGAAACATCTCTTTAACTATTTTTGAAAAAGAGCTGCCTGATAAATCAAAACTGATATTGGATTCATGGAGGTTATCCCAAAAAAACATCCTATCGATATCAAATATTGCATCATAATGAAAGCCTAAGAACTCAGATTTTTTAATGTTGGTAAAAATGACTCCAGTATTTAATGGTATTTTTATTTTCCCTCTTTCATTTACCAGTCTACCGTCTTTACGTATTTTATCCATAATAGCATATTTGTATCCATCCGCTTGTTCGAATGGATTTTTATTTTCTTCTTCACCTCTTGCTGTCCTCCTTTTGACTGTTTTCTTATCTGCTTTTATTATTTCTTCTAATAACCAGTCTTTCACCTCAAGAACAACAAGACCAATCTCTCTGTTAAACAAGAGAAAATCAAATTTTCTTTTCTCGATCTCTAATGAATACCAAACAATATAATTTGGATCAGGCTTAGCAACTTCTTCAAGAAATTCATAAAATTTACATTCTCCGTTGGTTTCGAATTCGTCGCAATCAGCTGGAATCATAATGGCCATTTCATTTATTCCTTTGATTTTTGGTTTTTCACCGATCTTAATTGATGTCAAAACAACCGGAATGAAAAAAATACATCATTTTCGTACCCGTAGATTCATGACAGATTGAGAGTGCTCCTTACAATTTCTCCGTTATAAAACCATAAATTTTAAAAATTGGCGTGCACCAAAAAATCATTCAAATCCAAACCTGGTAATATTTGGTATAATTTCTCGTCACAAAAATAGAAGTCCAGAAAAGATTCAGCATCAATACTTTAATAACTTTAAAGATATCGCCAATCAATTTCAAGGGAAATATGATTAATTCTGAAATGGCTGAACATATGTTCATGAGTCTAAAATTATGATAAAACGCTTATCATAGAAGTCATGACTTTTTCTGCTGCTGGTTTTTTATTTCTGAATTTGGCATTAGCTTAATCCTCATTGAATTGTTATATCCCTTTTTATTACGGTAAGAAGGAGAAAAATTCAATCAGTGAAAACCCTGAATTTTAAAAATTTTTTCTGCCAGTTGAATCAAAATTCTGAGGAGCTTTTTAAAGGGCCTCGGCTTTGAAAAATTTTGTCGAAGTAGAGAAATATCATTCAAGAGTCAAAAAATTTATGAATAAAGGAAGAAACATTGAACAAACTCAGAACGGTATATCATCTGAACCAATATTCTCCGTTCTTATAAATTTCGACTTTATATCAACTCTTTTATCCAAACATCCATTAAACCGCGGAGGCACTTTAATTTTGTGTCCACAGTTCCGGCATTGGTACCAAGAGCCCCACTCTCCTACAGGCTTCCATTCATCATTTATTCCACAATTAGGACAGATACCGTTAACGTCATGCTGATTGCAACAATACCCGCATCGAATACAGATGTAAAATTCTTTTCCATCATTTCGGTGACAATGATGGGTATCAATACGACTGTCGATAATTTTGCCGCATCCTTTACAATGCGACAATTTAATTGTTTGAGTTTGTTTTTTACAGGATTGATTTGAACAATGCCAGAATGTAGTTGCATAGGCTGCAAACCCAGATTGGACCTGATGTTTTTTTTGAAATTTCAACGCTGAGTGACAACCGTCAAGCTCATTATAACCGCAAAACAGATGTTTAAGAATTTCGTTCCCTCTATTTAGAGCCCCCATACATCTGGAAAAATTTTGTGTTCCAAAAAGCATCTCTGCTGAAATATCAAAATAGTACCCCAAAAAATTTACGAAATATTCATTTTTTAATTTTTCTTCGTTTCTAAGAGCGATAGTCCGCGCATTGCATTTATTATTTCTACACATCACGATTTGCTTGCCAGATGAGTCAGTTGTTGTAATCCTGCTGCCTTCGCAAAATATATTTTCTCTTTTCAAAATTGAAAAATTCTTTGATCCTTCGTCGGATACGCAAGAGGGGAATATGAGGTTTGTGAACTGACTGTTGTTCTCTATATTATACCCAAAAGACTCATTAATAATCTCAGTAAGACAATCCAGTATGTCTTTTAGATTTTTTTCTGGGTATTCTTTTTCTGTCCGAATTAATTTATAAATTAGTTTACAATTGAAATAGTTTTGTTTTTTAATGGCATTATTAATATCTCCATCCGTATCCACCAGAACTCTATCTTTATTCTTCACCACAAACCTAAAAAAGTCTTCTTCCGGCGGGATATAAAACCTCCCTATTTTGTTAAACTTATCCCATGGGTAGCAGTTCCCTATTTTGTCTATTAGCTCTTTTGATGATTCTGCTAATTCTATAAGACCGTTAGGGACATGGCATAGGATTTTCCAAATGGATTCTGCCGCTGTACCATTGGTGATACCAGAGGCAAGGCCTTTTTTAACAATCGTTAGAACTATCTCCTCTTTCCAAAGAGATGTGTTACCAGTTCGTGAGGAAAGCATTACGTCAATAATGCTGATAACCAACTCTAAGGAAAATTGTTCCGGATTTAAATATTTATAAATAAATAATATTGAGTCTTCGGCAGACAATGGGTGAGTGGGAAGTTGCTCTTCTTTTTCAACAAGAGAAGCAGCAATAGAAATCTCTTCATTTCTATTTAACTTGATTGAAAGAAGTCCTGATAATGCACTTCCGACATAGTCTACTTTAAGATTAATACATTCTTGATTATCCAATAAGTTGTTCGTTCTAACGAGAGCATCGAATTTATCAAATTGATTCTCCTCCAACATCTTTTTAAGTTTTTCCCGGAATTGTTTCTTCAAATATTGATTCCGAGTCGAGTCATACTGAACTACCGTAATATAATTTTTATTATCTCGATAGTATTCATCAGCTCTTTCAAATTTATAATTTTGGAAAAGTTCTGAAATATAAGCCAATTTTTCTTTACATAGCTTTTCTTTGGCAGTATTGAATTCGGTTTGATACATTGTTTCAGATATCACCCCGATAAATTCATCGTAAAGCATTTGTGCCCCAATAAAATCATATATTGAAAGAAGATGACGAATTTTTAGTTCAATTTTCGGTTTTTGTAGAACTTTTTCCTGTTCTGCAATCACTTTCTTTTTTTCATACTCTTTTTTGAGTTTAAAAAACTGGGCAGCGGGAATTATATTTAGATGTTTTTGATAGCAATCATAAGCCTCATCGAAGGCATATTTTTTCAAGAAGTTTTCAATTTCAAGAAGCTTTTGGGCAAGCAATTCTTTTTTCCTCGTTTAATAAATCTTCAGATAAGGACTGAAATCATCCATTCGGTTTCGCATGTCTCAACATGTATTACATAAGATTTTCAAGATATTTATTAATGATATCTGTTCAGATCTTAATAAAATTCTAAACGTCTAAATATATTACCATCAGTGACACGCCATTTTCAAGCATTGGAAGAATATTTGTTAGGAGCATATTTCTTCCACGAGTTCTGGTTTTAAATAAAAATAATACAGGCCACAACATCGACCACGATTGTACCGGACTAAAAATGGGTTTAAATGGCAAATATTTGGATCTGCGCCAGGCACATTTTCAACCCGGAACTGAAGCACAATTTCATTCTGGAAAAACCCTCAAACTCTGGCATGGAAAATCCAAGTTGCTGTCTCAATGATAAAATTCAGGTAGTTTAATAAATCATAGGTATCATTGCATCTACATACTTTAAAACCAATCCTGATAGCCGTAGTACCAAATCCTCAAGACAAGAAAACATAGGAATGGTGGAGGTAGTGCTTTATCTGGAGGGATGAGTGTTAGGGTGTGGTACTGGGATTATTAATACTGCTATGCTATCTCCGAGTACCCACCCCTTAGCACCCTCAGTTCTGATCCTGGTAGGGGGTGATCAGGTGATCACGATAGAACACAGGAATTGGGAAAGTATAATTATAAGCCCTCATGTAAATACTTTACTCAACTACGTGATCATAGTGATCTACCTGATCTACCCTAAGAAGTTCTGACCCTGAACCCCTTGTTAGTACTGCTTCTTAACAGATCCCATCCTGATCTCTAAGATTCAGTCCTTCCCAGCAACGTGATCTATTTTTACCAAATGGTTTCGATGCAAAACCCTTCTCTTTAAGTTTCCGGCCAAATGTGGTCTGCTTGATTTGGAGTTCCCCATTATCTTCGCACCAAGTGGCATAAGCAACATACAGGTCCTTGGACGGCACATGCAGATCAGGAGATTCATCACAGCAATCCTGAATGAAATTGCTGAGCAGATCCATCTCGTTGCGGTATTCATTGGTTGCTTCAGTGACTTCAGCCGGGGTGCCAAGGCCGTAAAGCTGCCATTCCAAACATCCTTTAATGGCCCAGTTCAAGATGCCGCTATATTCATTCTTCAGTTTTTTCAACAGATTCCTGTCCTTTTCTTCAGGCGGTATGGTGACCTGGAAGGGGACCAATTTTATTCTGCGCCAGATGGCATGGTCATTGCCTTTAATAATAGGCTTATGGTTGGTTGCCAGAAAAATTTTATGCTCCGGCTCAAACTCAAAGGTCTCTTGATAAAGGAAGCGGGCGCTGATGATATCATCACCTGTAAGCTGTTTGATAAGATTTTCTGCGAGTTTACGGTCTTTCTCTGACTCTGCAGCGGTTATGAACCTGGCTCCCTTCATCCTTGCCAGGTCATTGGAAATAGCGTCTTGCTTTTTGATAACAAGGGTTTCTGTAGGTGTGTGCTGTGAATAATCACCAAGAATTGTATAAATGGTCCGAAGGAAAGTCGATTTGCCATTATCACCTGTTCCCCAGAACAGGAATAAACACTGCTCCGAAACGTCCCCGGTTAGTGAGTAACCAATAGCCCGCTGAAGGAACTTGATTAAATCTTGATTATTGTTCATGATCCTGTTCAGGAATTTTTCCCATTGAGGACAGGTAGCAGCCTTGTCGTAATTAATCGGTGCCAACTTGGTGATGAAATTATCTTTATCATGGGGTGTCAGTTTTCCCGTGGAAAGATCAACCGTGCCATTTTTACAGTTCAGCAGGAATCTGTCCTTATCAAATTCATCTGGAGTAACCGGAAGTTCGCTCTGAGCCAGAGCAATCATGGATTTGATGCGGCCATTAGATTCTGAGAAAATTGCATGCCGGGCTATGGCCTGGCGTTTATTGTCATCCTGTGACTGTTTGGCTTCCTCATAAATTTTTCTGACAGTTTTTTTTGCAAGCTGGCTAACTTTACCTTTATGATCCTCTGACCACCTGGTTCCATCCCATATAACCCATTTGCTCCAGGGATGGCAGTATTTCAATTTGTCACCGTAATAATGGGCCAGGCGTTCTGCATTGCCAAGATCACTACAATTGAAAGAAATATCTTCGGATTTCTGAGGCTGATTACTGTTTTGTTGAGATAATGCTTTTTCAATGGTCATGTGACCATAAGACTTGCCGCTGGATGAATGAGGCTTATCCCATTTATCCCGAAACAATCCTGATTTTCTGAACATCCTGTCGATGGCCAAAGGGTTATTGTTAAAATGATAGGCCAGAATTTTGCACAGGGCCAGATCTGCTTCGCTTTGAGATGGGTATCCTTGATAATGACCTTCCCAGAGAGTTTTTAATTTCTCATTTTTTTTAAAAGCTTTCTCAAGAATAGATTGATCGTTATCAACAGGTCTGGTTCTGGAAAAATGAGTTTTCAGAAGGGCATCAATCTTGTTGCTGTAATCCATGATTTCATTCGGGGTGCCTGGAAAATGATTTCCAGTTACGGTAAAACATCTTCCCGTATTATAAGTTTCCAGTTTGTCTTTACGCATGCCGCCTTCAGGCAGTTTCCCTTTTATAATTACATTCTGCCCTTT
>CAZWMY010000111.1:0-14360 GCA_964635025.1 uncultured Desulfobacula sp.
AAAATATGCCTTTAAATTAGGTTTATTTGAAAAAAAGCAAAAATCTTGAATTTTCCTATCGGCAGTTCAAGGTTTCAGGCCTTATTGTTGCCGCAACCCTTCTGCTTAAACCGGCTGATCAGGCAACAATTGAACAAACCATTCAACAGAACCTTCTCTTGAAGAACAACACCCAGCCGGTTTCAGCCGCCAGTGCCGGTTGTTTTTTCAAAAATCCTGCAACAGGGATGTCGGCCGGGGAATTGATTGAAAAATCCGGGCTCAAGGGGCTGAGAATGAATGGCGCCATGGTATCCGACATCCATGCCAATTATATCATTAACACCGGCGATGCAACCTGTAATGATATCCTGTCGCTGAAGAGGCATATCGAAGAGACAGTATTCCATGTCTATAAGATTAAACTTGAAACGGAAGTGAGGGTGGAAGGTGAATAAAAAAATCAAACCCAACCGGTATAAGCCGGAGCCCAGCGAACCTTCCCGGTTTTATGCAGAAATCGGCACCGGTATTGATGTCTGCCTGAAATTCATCATGGTGATAGCTTTTTTCAGTATCCTGAGCCTTGCTGCCATCTATGCCCACGATTTTATAACCCAGGCAGCGTTTTTTAATATCAAAGAGGTTGAAATCATTGGAACACATCACGCTGTAAAAGAAGAAATCCTTGCCCTTGCCGATTTAAAACGGGACAGGAATATATATGAATTGAATACCTCTCTTGCGGAAAAACAGATTGCATCCCATCCGTGGGTAAAATCCGTATCGGTTAAAAGAAAACTGGATTCCAAACTGAAGATCTCTGTAAAAGAGCATGAGCCTTTGGCCGTTGTCCGGATCAAAAATACAGCCGATATCCTGATCAATGTCAATGGGATGCCTTTTAAGGAATATGATCCTGCCAATGATCATCTTGAAAACCCGACGGTTATCACAGGTCTTGAACTCACAAAAATAAGGGATGAATATCTTTTTTCCGGAGCCCTGTTTGAATCGGTTATGGATTTTATAAATACAAGGGACTCTTTGCTTGTTGAGCATATAGAAGGCAATGAAAACACCGGTCTCACCATAAAGACGAGAAGCCTGTCCAACCCTGTTTCAAACGTGGATAAAGAAACCATTCCCATAAAACTGGGATTTAATAATTTTAAGTCAAAAATGAAAAAAGCAAAAAAAATAAGCGAGTATATTGGTAAAAACTTACCTGAGAGAACCATCTGCACCATGGACCTTTTTAATATTGAAAAAGTTTTTATCAAAACAAAACTCAATGATGCATTGCACAACAATTTAAAAAAGGGGGCTTAATTTGCCGGGAAGTGAAAAAATAATTGTCGGCCTGGATATTGGGACCACAAAAATATGCGCGGTTGTCGGCGAAATGCTGGAAGACCAGATCAGCATCATTGGTGTCGGCTCCCATCCCTCGACCGGGCTACGCAAAGGATCTGTCGTCAATATTGAATCAACCGTGGATTCAATCAAAAAAGCGGTTGAAGAAGCTGAACTTATGGCTGGGTGCGATATTTCATCCGTCTATGTGGGGATTGCCGGAAACCACATCAAAGGGTTCAATTCCCACGGCATTATTGCCATCAAGGGCAGAGAAATAACCGAACAGGATGTGGAGCGGGTGGTTGATGCGGCAAAAGCCGTGGCCATACCGACGGACAGGGAGATTCTCCATGTCATTCCCCAGGAATTCATTGTGGATGATATGAAATCCATTCAGAATCCGGTGGGCATGACCGCCATCCGTCTTGAGGCCAAAATCCACATTGTCACCGGGGCTGTGTCCTCAGCCAGAAATATTGTGAAATGCTGCAACAAGGCCGGTTTAGAAGTCTGTGACATTGCCCTGGAATCCCTGGCCTCCGGAGAAGCCGTTCTGACGGACGAAGAAAAGGAACTGGGATGCATCATCGCCGATATGGGGGGTGGAACCACGGATCTTGCCCTTTTCAAAGACAATAACCTTAAATTCATCTATGAACTGACCCTGGGCGGACAGAACCTGACCAATGATATCTCCATCGGTCTTCGGACACCCTTGCCGGAAGCTGAAAAAATCAAAATTACCCATGGCACCTGCGTTTCCTCAAATGTGAAAAACGGGGCTGTCATCGAAGTCCCGGCCGTGGGCGGAAGGGCTCCGAAAAAACTGTCCAAGGGCATTTTAGCTGAAATCCTTGAACCCAGGGTTGAGGAAATTTTCACGCTGCTGAAAAAAGAAATGTTTTCCAATGGTCTTGAAAATTCTTTTCCCGCAGGCTTTGTCCTGACAGGGGGAAGTGTTGTGCTGGACGGCATTACGGAGATTGCAGAATCGGTTTTCAATGTCCCGGTCAGAATCGGGTATCCGGACAGGATCGGCGGGTTAAAAGACATTGTGAAGAACCCTTCCTTTGCCACGGGCGTCGGACTTGTTATGTTCGGGTCCCGTGCAACCTGCAAACTGAATATCAAGGATGTGGAAAGCCAGGGGGTTTCAAAAATATTAACGAGAATGAAACAGTGGTTTAAAGATATTATTTAATTTTAATGGAGGTGGTTATGGCATTTGCTTATGTAGAAAACGAAAGTACGGCAAAAATCAAGGTTATCGGCGTCGGCGGTGCAGGCGGCAATGCAGTCAACAACATGATCAATGCAAAGCTTCGGGGGGTTAAATTCATTGTTGCCAACACAGACCTGCAGGCCCTGGAAGCATCCAAAGCCGACGTAAAAATTCAGATGGGAAAACAATTGACCGAAGGGCTTGGCGCCGGCGCAGACCCCCAAAAAGGCCGGGATGCGGCCCTGGAGAGTGCGGATGAGATCCGGGAAGCTTTAAAAGACAGTCACATGGTCTTTATCACAGCCGGTTTTGGCGGAGGCACGGGAACCGGAGCTGCCCCGGTGATTGCGGAAATCTGCAAAGACCTTGGCATACTGACGGTTGCGGTGGCTTCCAAACCTTTTTCATTTGAAGGCAAAAAAAGGGAAAAACAAGCCCTGGAAGGTCTTGAAAAACTTCACGGCATCACGGACACCGTCATTACCATTCCCAACGACCGGCTCCGCGGCATTGCTCCCAAAGGCGCCAGGATGGTGGACATGTTCATCAAGGCCGATGAAATCCTTCATCACTCTGTAAAAGGGATTACCGATCTGATTATGATGCCCGGCCACGTGAATCTTGATTTTGCAGATGTCAAAACCACCATGCAGAAATCCGGAAAAGCGCTTATGGGCATTGGAATTGCCTCCGGTGAAAACCGGGCGGTTGAAGCAGCGGAAAGGGCCATTTCCCATCCGCTTCTTGAAGATATATCCATCTCCGGCGCAAAAGCCGTATTGATGAATATTACCTCCAGCTCCGATCTTACCCTGGATGAAATGACAGAGGCTTCAGACCGTATTCACAGAGAAGTCGGGGATGATGCAGAGATCATCTGGGGTCAGACCTTTGATGAAGAACTGGGGGATGAAATCAGAATAACGGTTATAGCAACCGGTATCGGATCAGATGAAGCCAAGGTCATGCCCAATAATATCCACCATTTTGATCCCGTGGCCCAGCCCATGTATCATCAACAGGCTGTCGGCACCTCTGCAAGACCTGCTTCGCAGCAGGCATCCACCCAGGTACGGACGGTTTCCCAGTCCGCTGCCGAGCCTGTTGCCAGAGGTCACCTGAGAATTCCCACACCGGAAGAACTGGCCAATTGGAATGAATTTGACAATCCCGTCATCGTCAAACATAAAAAAGCAGTGGGAGATGATGATATCATCAACAGTTACGGCACTATGCCCTTTGACAATGATGATCTGGAGGTCCCGACATTTTTGAGACGCAAAGCCGACTGATCAATGAAAAAAAGGCCTAAGCCTGCCGGAGAGGATGGTTTCAACAAAAAAGACCGTGTTGAACAAGGGGCCATCCGAAAAAATACAACAGGGCTGATCAAAGCAGCCCTTGTATATCCCAATACATATGCGGCAGGAATGTCCTCCCTGGGATTCCAGACCGTTTACCGGCTCTTGAACCAAATGGATGGCATAGCCTGCGAAAGGGTTTTCCTGCCTGATCCGGAAAAGAAAACCCGGCAGGCAAAAAGTATTGAAAGCGGTTTTCGCCTTAATCAATTTGATATTGTGTTTTTTTCAATATCATTTGAAAACGATTTTCTCCACCTTGTTCAACTCCTGGGAGAAGCAGGCATCCCCTTGCGATCACCTGATCGAAACCACCTCCACCCCCTGGTGGTCGCAGGGGGAGCCGCCTGTTTTTTAAACCCGGAACCCATTGCCCCCTTTATGGACCTGTTCCTTCTCGGGGAGGCAGAATGCCTGGTTAAACCCTTTTTCGATGTGTATGAGAAACAAACCGATCGGGCATCATTTTTACAAACCCTTGAACATGCCCTGCCCGGAGCCTATGTTCCGAGCCTTCACACTGATAAAAAACCCTTCCGGATACAGGTGCAATACCTGAAAAGCCTTGACAAAACCGCCACCTTTACCTCTGTTCTGACAAGCCAAACAGCATTCAAGGACGCTTTCCTTATTGAAATCTTAAAAGGCTGTCCCCATGGATGCCGTTTTTGCACTGCCGGGTTTATTTACCGCCCGCCCAGGATCTATCCGGCAAAAAATATTATGGCCTGTATGGACAGCGCGTCAGGCAAAACCGATAAAATCGGATTGGTAAGTTCAGCCATTGCCGATCACCCGGACATTGAAGAAATATGCACATACGGTAAAGATAAAAATTTTAAACTGTCATTTTCCTCCCTCAGGGCGGATAAACTTTCCGACGGGCTTATTTCAGTTCTTTCCAGAAGCGGGGTCAAAACCGCCACCATTGCTCCTGAGGCTGGTTCTGAGAGGATGCGGGCCATCATCAACAAGAAAATAAAAGAGAATGATATTCTTCTTGCTGCAAAAAAACTGGTTGAGGCCGGCATCATTAATATTAAGCTCTATTTTATGATCGGTCTCCCCTTTGAAGAAGAAGTCGATGTTCATGCCATTGTCGATCTGACAAAAAAAATCAAATCGGTCTTTCTGGATGCCTCAAAAAAGAAACATAAAATCGGAACCATCACCCTGAGTATCAACCCCTTTATCCCCAAACCCTTTACCCCTTTCCAATGGGCACCCATGGAGAAAAATAAGGTATTAAAACAGCGGGTGGAGATCATTTTGCAGGGGTTAAAAAAAACCGCCAATGTGAAGGTCAATGTCGAATCCTTGCGAAAGGCAAAAATCCATGCCCTGCTTTCTCTTGGGGATCAAAAAACAGCAGATATTCTGGAATATGCCTTTGAAAAAGGCTGGTCAACATCCATAAAGGAAAACGAGAAATACTGCCATGAGATTGTCTATGGGAAAAAGCCCCTTTTATCTCCCCTGCCCTGGGATTTTCTTGATAACCGGATTAAAAAAGAATATCTTGCTGAAGAATTCAAAAAAGCAAAAAAAGAAAAAATCTCTGCATCCTGCCCCATGATGGATTGCTCCGTTTGCAGAATCTGTATTGAATAAGGACAATCCCTCCTAACCGGGACCTATCTTTAAAAATTTTGGACAGACCTTTGACTTAATCATATTTATTTCCATTCTTCGGCATGCTTTATACCAATGATGACCAATTCTTTTTTAAATTTTACGCCGATGCCTTCCTTATCTTTTCTGACAATTTTCCCTTCCAGGGTATGGGGCTCTCCTGACCTGGATTCAAACGCGAGTACGATTTCCTGACCTTCTTCATATTTGTCAAAATCATCATTTTTAATAAAGATTCCATTTATCGAAATATCTCTTGCTGTTTCTTTGTTAAGGCTGCCTCCTGTTACGATTTCCACGGGAGCTTTTGTTGGCTTTCTTTCATGTTTTCGTTTTTCCATTTGTTTTTCATCTTCCTTTGCCATGAATGGTTCTCAATTTCAAAAAATTAAGCTGTTTCAATACAGATGCCGGATTTTTCATCTTAAGCAAATAAACATTTTTTAGTCAATCATTTCATCAGCGCCGCTTAGGAATAATTTTTAAATTTTCGCTTGTTTATATTGCCAATTAATTTTATAAGATATTGCGGTTTTTGTATGAAAGATGAAGCAGTTGAACTTTAGATGATCGAATACTTGTATAAGGGTCATCACATAATAAAAACAAGACCAATAAATTAGGAGGTTTCATGACAACTTTAGTATTTGGCCACAAAAATCCAGATACCGATTCTGTTTGTGCAGCTATTGCACTGGCAGATCTCAAAAAAAAACTGGGTGAAGACATTGCCCCTGCAGTCCAGGGAGAATTAAACCCAGAATCCAATTTTGTACTGAAAAAATACGGTGTTGCCGCACCCAAAGTGGTAACTTCTTATGAAGGAAAGAGTGTATACCTGGTGGATCATTCCGATCTGGCCCAGAGCCCTGACGATCTTGGCAAAGCCAATATTCTCGGCATTGTCGATCATCATAAACTGGGTGATGTAACCACTTCCCAGCCGCTTGAATGCTGGATCTGGCCTGTCGGCTGTACCTGCACCGTTGTGGCTGCCATGTACAAATATTTCAATGTGGCCATCCCAAAAGACATTGCCGGAATCATGCTGTGTGCCATTCTTTCCGATACTGTTATTTTTAAATCCGCCACCTGTACAAATAAAGATAAAGAAATCTGTGCATATCTGGCTGAAATCTGCGGCGAAAGCGATCTTCCGGCTCTCGGAATCCAGATGTTCAAGGTTAAGTCTGCTGTTGAAGGCACACCGATCCGTGATCTTGTTTTCCGTGATTACAAAGATTTCAAAATGGGCGGCAAAGGCGTGGGTATCGGACAGCTTGAGCTGGTTGATCTTTCCATTGTTGACGGGATCAAATCCGCCCTTGAAAAAGACATCCAGGCGCTTAAAAAAGAAAAAGGCCACCACAGTGTTTTTCTTATGCTGACCGATATCATGAAAGAAGGCACCGAACTTCTGATTGCTTCCGACGATGACTCTGTCATTGAAAAAGCATTCGGCGTTAAACCGGCAAATGGAAAGGCCTGGCTGAAAGGTGTGATGAGCCGCAAAAAAGAGATCATCCCGCCTCTTGAGAAAGCCTTTGCATAAAAGCATATAATAAAAAGAAAAATAATATAGGCCCTGGAAAAAACCCAGGGCCTATTTTTTTTAGGATAACAATTTTAATCATCAGGCCTGTTTATGCATTCTCCCTGATTTTCAGAAGCACACTGAGTTTTTTTGAAAGCGTGGCCATGTCAAAAGGTTTTAGAATATACCCGTCACAGCCTTTCTGCATCATTTTCTCAATTTCCTCTTCCCGGCTGTAGCCCGAGGACACCAATACTTTTATGTCCGGGTCAATGGCCTTTATCTTTTCAAAGGCCTGCTGGCCGCTCATCCGGGGCATGACCAGATCCAGAATAACAAGATCTATCCTGTCATTTCCTGACTCCAATACTTCAATGGCCTCTTTTCCGCTTGAAACGGCCCTTACCTGGTATCCAAGACTTTCCAGCATCTCAGAGCAGACCTCAATCACCCCTTTTTCATCATCTACCAGCAGAACGCTGCCTTTTCCATTGATAATCGTATGCTTTTCTTCGGATTCCTTTGGTATTGCAACTTTTGCTTTTTTCGCGGGCAAAAAGAACATAAAGGAACTGCCTTTGCCGGGCTTGCTCTCAACTTTTAATGCACCTTTATGACTTTTAACGATTCCATAGGTGGTGGCCAGCCCTAGCCCGGTCCCCTGGCCTCTTTCCTTGGTTGTAAAGAATGGGTCAAATATTCTGGACATAATATGATCCTCTATCCCGATACCTGTGTCCGCAACCGTGACCTTGACATAGTTTCCGGGAGATTCAAGCCCGAATTCATCGGCTTTGAAATCATCCACCACTTCATTCTCAGACCTGATAATAATCTTTCCGCCATTGGGCATGGCCTGCCAGGCATTGACAAAAAGATTCATCAGCACCTGTTTGATCTGGCCTTCATCAACGACTGTTCCCCATAGGTCCTTTGCAAGATACTGTTCAATCAATATGTCTTTTTTAGTGCGGCCGAACATCTTTGCAGACATTTTCAAAAGATAATTCAGATTGACAAGAGAGGTCTCCTGATACGTCTTTTGCGCAAAGCCAAGCAGGTGTCTGGCCATTTCAGCACCGCTGAAAACATATTCATCAATGCTGGCAAGCCGTTTATACTCATCGCTTTCCCTTGGAAAACCGCTTTTTACAAGGGATGCATAGCCCTGGATGCCCATGAGGATATTGTTAAAATCATGGGCAATGCCTCCGGCAAGAGTGCCGATGGCTTCCATTTTCTGGGCCTGGCGAAGCTGGTTTTCAAGATTTATCCGGTCCGTCACATCTCTTGCCACGGCATATAGCCCTTTGAATTCTTCTTTTTCATCACTGGCAGGAAGATACATGGGAGACGTCTTGAGTTCCATATAGGCACAGGAATCGGATGGATCATGCTTTGATTTCGTGCTTCCCGCCCTTAAAAATCTAAAATGAAGATCTTTCCCGTCATTAAAAAGATAACCTGATTTATCAGAATGTGTAAGTGCCTCTGCTTTTGGCAGGTCTCCTTTATGGATGATGGTCGCAAGACTTTTTCCGATCAGGTCCCGTCCTGCAAACCCCAATACATTTTCAAACTGCTGATTCACAAAAGTGAAACATCCTTTCTGATCCAGAGTAAAAATAAGATCAGGGGAATTGTTCACCATGTATTCAAATTGCCTTTCCGAGGCTTCAAGCCTGGCAGATACAGCCTTTTTAGCTGCAATCAGTTTTTTCTGGGAAAGCGCATTCTTGACCGTTTTAATCAGATCGGTATATTCAAAAGGTTTTTTAAGATAGTCCCAGGCCCCTATTTTTAATGCGCGGACAGCCGATTCAATGGAGGCATAGCCGGTAATAATAATGATCAACACTTCATCATCAAGACCGAAAATATGTTCCATGACCTCATACCCGTTCATTCCGGGCATGCTGATATCCAGCAGAACCAGATCAAATTTGTTCTGCTCAAAAATTTTTATTGCTTCATCGCCGCTGGAAGCCCCGACAGCCTGATATCTCTCTTTTTGCAAACAAAAAGAAATATTTTCAACAATCCTTTTTTCGTCATCAACAATCAGTATCCGTTCTGGTTTCATAGGTTATCCCAAGTGTTTATGTATCCACTCCTCTATAACCTCCCCGAAAACGAAAAGTCAATAATATCAACAAATTTTTTTATATTAATGCATTTTTGGATTCAGATTCAAACAGAGCCAGTATCATTAAAAAATCTTCCGGCAATTTTGCATCAAACTCCACTCGTTGGCCTGAATACGGGTGCCGGAATGAAAGCCGGCAGGCATGAAGCATCTGCCGCGGGGCAAGGCTCTTTTTTTTTCGTATTCTGCCAGGCTGATAAACAAGATCACCTATAAGGGGATAACCCAATGAATAAAAATGAACCCGGATCTGATGGGTCCTTCCTGTTTTCAAGGATATTTCAACCAGGCTGGCAGTTTTAAATCGATTTTTTACTTTCCAGAGGGTGAGGGCGGGTTTTCCAGTTTCATGATTGACGGCCATTAATTTTCTTTTCACCGGGTGACGACCGATGGGAAGATTAATTTCACCATGCTCTTCAGGTAGAATTCCTGTCACAAGGGCCAGATATGTTTTTTCAACCCTGCGCTCCTTAAATTCCTTTTGCAGGAAGGACAATGCCTGCTCTGTTTTTGCAATCACCATCAAACCGCTGGTATCTTTATCCAGCCTGTGAACAATGCCGGATCTATTGTTATCCTCCCCCACGCCCCGGATCTCAGGGTTATAATACAACAGGGCATTCACAAGGGTTCCGGACAGATTGCCCGGAGCAGGATGAACCACCATCCCCGGCATTTTATTGATGATCAGGATATGATCATCTTCAAAAACAATATCTGTCAGAACATTTTCTGCACAAATTTTTTCATCAAGGCCGGCCTCCGGTATAACCCCGGTGATCATATCACCCGGCTTAACCCGATATCCTGGTTTTTTTTTCTTGTTGTTTACAAGAACCCGGCTGCCGTCGATCAACAATCCAGCCCTTTTCCGGGTTAATGACTTGTCATGATTGCAAAGTATGACATCAAGCCTTTTGTCTTCTGAGTCTTCAGATATGCAGATATTGATTTTCATGATAAAAAAACCGGCGAACAATTCAGTGTCCGCCGGTTTAAAACTCTTTTGGAAATATTAAAAATTAGATAAAAAGACTTTCAATTTCCTGCATCATTGCTTTTTCATCAACATCCTTTGCCATGGACAGCTCCTGAACCAAGAGATTCTGAGCTGTATCCAGAAGCTTTCGCTCACCAAAGGACAGATCTTTTTCAAGCTTTAACTGGAAAAGATCTCTGAAAACTTCGGCCACATCATAAATGGAGCCTGTTTTGATTTTATCCATGTACTCCCTGTATCTTCTGTTCCAGGTCTGGTTATCCGAACCACTTGCCTTTTCCTTCATTACCTTGTAGACTTCCGGAACCTCAGTTTCAGGAATGAGTTCCCTTAAACCGACGGACTCTACATTTGATGTCGGAATCATGATCACCATACCATTTTCCACGATTTTCATCATGTAAAAATTCAATGTGTCGCCATTTATTTCCTTGCTCTCGATGGACTCAATGTAACCGACACCGTGAGCCGGATAAACAGCCACGTCCCCTTTTGAAAATTCTTTTTTGGTTGATGTCCCCTGTTTTACTCTGACTTTTTTGGATTTTTCACCCATTTGATAGCCCGCCTTTTCTTTATAGAAACAGTTTGCCCATTCTTGTGCAGGAGACCATATTTAAACAACCTTGTCAATGAAATAAAATTTAATCTTATCCATCAGCACTTTTATTAAAGGCATTCATGGCTGAAATTACACCATTTTCAAGAATATGGAGGCAGGCATTTGAGGCAGTATCCAAAGTTTTATCCAGAAGGCTCTGTTCATCCGGGGAAAACCCGCCCAGCACATGACCGGTTACATCCCGCCCGGACAAAGGATGGCCGACGCCTATCCGAACACGGACATAATCATTGTTACCAAAAGTTTCCATGATGGAGCGGACACCATTATGGCCTCCATGCCCCCGGCTTTTGACAATTTTGATTTTGCCGAACTCAAGATCCATATCATCATGGACAATGACAATATCTTCTGTCTCGATCTTATAATACAAAGCAAATTTTTGAATGGAAGGCCCGCTTCGGTTCATATAGGTTAAGGGCTTGACAAGGAACACATCAATACCCTTAATCCTTGCTTTCGCATACTCAGAATCAAACCGGGTTTTATCAAAGGTCAGGCCAGATTTTGATGCCAGGTCATCAAGGGTTAAGAAACCGATATTATGTCGGGTCCGGGCATAATCCTTTCCAGGATTGCCCAGACCCGCAATCATTTTATATTTTAAATCCGGCATCTACAACGGAATTATTCTTCAGCAGCTTTTTTAGAAGCAGGAGCAGCCGGAGCTTTCTCATCCGGTTCGTCATCCTCTTCACCTTTTTCCTTGGCATCTGTTGACGGCGGTACAATTGTGATGACCGTGAAATTGGAATCGTGGGGGATATGAATATTTTCACCCAAATCAATATCCTTGACATGGATGGCGTCACCGATCTCAAGATCCGTTACATCAATCTTAATGGTTGCAGGTGTATCCATGGGCTTGCAGACCACATCCAGTTCGCGCTTGATAATCTGGAGAAGACCGCCTTCCTTGACCCCTTTGCTCTTTCCGACGGCTTCGACATGAACACTGACGGTGATTTTCTTATCCATATCGATTTCCTGCAAATCCACATGCAGGTATTTCAGCCCAAAGGTATCCATATGCATGTCTTTGAGCATCACAATTTTTTCCTGACCGCTCTCACTGATCTTGAGATTGAAAAAAAGACCCATTGAACCGTGGTTCCGGATAATTTTATCAAATTCAACTGTATCAAGAGCCAACATTGTCGGTTCTTTTTTCCCGCCATAAACAATGGCAGGGATGGATAGTTTTGCCCTGAGTTGTCTTGCCGCACCTTTTCCGGTAGTTTTTCTCGGCTTTGCACTTAATTCAATTAATTCCAAAGTTTTTTCCTCCATATCTGCACATACCCATGCAGACGGCTGTTAATCCTACTTATTTTTATACAAACAAAGAATGTACAGAATCACCCCTGTAACTGCGCACAATTGCCTCACCCACCAGTTTGGCAATGGAAAGCGTCTTAATCTTGTCACACTGTTTTGCTTCTTCCGAAAGAGGGATCGTATCCGTAGCAACAAGAGAGCTTAAGGATGATTTTTCTATTCTGTCAATGGCCGGCCCTGAAAGCACGGGATGTGTACAATATGCATGAACCGCTTTTGCGCCATTTTCCACGAGAACACCGGAAGCCTCGGCCAAGGTTCCGGCCGTATCCACCATGTCATCGATAATAATAGCGGTTTTACCCTGGACATCTCCGTTAATGGCCATGGCCTTTGCCTGTTTCGGTGCCCCCCGCCCCTTACCAACATGGGCAGGCCCGGATTTGAGGCGTTTGGCATAGGCTTGGCCCTTTCAACACCGCCTGCATCAGGAGAAACAACAACCAGGTTTTCCGGAAACCGATTCTTGATATCATCGATGATCACCGGCGCTGAATAAAGATTATCCACCGGGCAGTTGAAAAAGCCCTGAATCTGTCCGGCATGCAGATCCATGGTGATCACCCTGTGAACGCCTGTACATTCAAGAAGATCAGCCACCAGCTTTGCGCTTATGGGAACCCTGGGAGATACTTTCTTATCCTGACGGGAATAACCGAAATAAGGAATGACTGCCGTAATTCTGCTGGCGGAGGATCGTTTAAACGCATCAATCAGCAATAGCAATTCCATCAAATTATCGTTAACAGGACAGCTTGTGGACTGAATCACATAAATTTCCTGACGCCGGACATTCTCATGGATTTCAACCTGGATTTCTCCGTCACTGAACCGGTTAAGTTTCACTTTCCCCAAAGGCTTTGAAAGATATTCTGAAATCTTACCCGCAAGAGGAAGATTTGAATTTCCTGCAAAAATGGACAAGCCGTTCATAAAAAAATCTCTTTTTAAAATATAAAAAATATGGCTGGGGCGAGAGGATTCGAACCTCTGGATGCAGGGATCAAAACCCTGTGTCTTACCGCTTGACGACGCCCCAGTACAATAAACTCACATTTTTTTGCCGAACGAGGAAAGAAATACTTTCCTTTTACTCCCGGCCCATCTCTCCAAGAGCATTACACAGCCTTTTTCAGCATCCTTGCGGGCTGAAAAAAGTGCAAAAAGAGAGGAGCCGCTTCCTGTCATCCGCACCTTTGTGTGCAGCAACAACTCCATCTCTTCTTTTGTTTCCCTGATTTCAGGATAAAGACTGCACGCCGGTCCTTCAAGATCGTTGTGAGCCCATGTCCCTGCATCAAATTCCCGTCCCCGTAGCAGCACATTCAAACCAGCATTCATAGTATATTTTTGGTTTGCTGTCAATTCAAAATCATATCTTTTGTATACATCCGCTGTTATGGCAGCGACTCCGGGGTCGCACAGAATCAGGTGATACGACAAAAGATCCGGTGATTTTTCAAGTTTTTCACCTATCCCCTCCACAAGGGCCGGACCCTGGAAAATAAAAAAAGGAACGTCTGCACCCAGAAGAAGTCCCATGCGCATCAGTTCTGATTTCGAAAACGGATGGTGATAATGAGTGTTCAAGGCGGTTAAAACTGTAGCGGCATTGCTGCTGCCGCCGCCAAGGCCTCCGCCGGGAGGTATCTGCTTGATGATTTCAATTCCAATGCCTTTTTTTTTATATCCCTTTTCTTTTAATGCATCATAGAACAGGACTGCGGCTTTATAGGCGATATTGGATTCATCGTTGGGCACATCCGGATGATCGCAGATGACCTTAATATCATCTGCTTCAAAATCAAGGCAAAGGTCATCCCAAAGATCGATCGGGGTCATGAGGGAATAAAGGGTATGATATCCATCCTCCCTTTTGGAGGTAATGTATAAAAACAGGTTGATTTTTGCAAAGGATGTGAACTTCTTTGTCAAGACTTTGCCTCGACAAATGCAAGCCTGATCTCGGTCAGGAGCGCCTTGAGAAGATTTTTTTCATCTTCGGTCAGATTTCCCTTTGTTTTTTCTTCCAGCATGGCAATCATATCAATGGTATGTTTTGCAAGCTCAAGATTTTTTGATTTTTTCCCGGTTGTAGGATCTTCCACCTTACCCAGTTGAACAAGCCCTGATGAGTATAAGGATAACATAAAGCTTGAAAAAA
>CAZWMY010000112.1:0-14354 GCA_964635025.1 uncultured Desulfobacula sp.
GGGCCCTGTTCATGGACCGTTTCGATGTGGGGGACCTTGGAGGAGCGCGCGCCCACCGAAAGCCCGGAAAAAGCCTCATCACAGATAATGACTTCCGGTTTCAAGGTCAGGCAACGAGCCAGCTCCAGGCGATTCAGATACCCCGTAGGCAGGCTGGAGGGGGGTTTGACCGGGCTATTGGAATCCCGTTCAAACCCGATTTCTTCCAGGATGTCAACGGCCACGGTGGAACGATCACCATGCCGTCCGCCGCCCCGCCATCCCCCGGTCCGTTTCGCCCTTGGGGAGAAAAGGGGAATGACCAGGTTTTTGTAGGCCGGAAGACTGTAATAGGGCCTCATGATCTGGAAGGTCCGTGTCACGCCCATATCGGCAATTTTATGAGGAGGCATGGCAGTAATATCTTTGCCTTTGAAAAAAACTTTGCCGGATGTGGGTTTGATAAATCCTGTAATATTATTGACAATGGTTGTTTTACCCGATCCATTGGGCCCGATGATCCCTAAAACATCGCCCGGGAAAACATCCACGCTTACATCATTCAAGGCCTTGACCCCGCCGAACACCTTGGAGACATTCTGCATTCTAAGTATGGGCTGTGTCATATTTTCTTCCACCTTTCAAACTGTTCATATTTTCGTTGTCCAAACACCATGAGCCCTTCACTTTTAAAAAGGATGAACCCCACGAGAAGAGAAGCATAAAACACGATGCGCAGGGTTCCGAAATCCCTGAGAAGTTCAGACACAGGCACCAGGATGAGGCAGCCGATCAGCGGCCCCACAAGAGTCCCGGACCCGCCGATGACGGTGGCTGCAATGGGAAGAATGGAAAAATCCAGGGCAAACTGGGAAATGCCCGTCCACATGTAGATATGGGTAAGACAGGCCCCGGCCATGCAGCTCATGGAAGCTGCAATAAACACAGCCAGGGATTTATATTTGGTAATGCTGATGCCCGATGCCTTGACCGCCTGGTCATTGTCCATGACAGCGGTAAAGATCAGCCCCATATCCGTGGTCACCATCCTGCGGATGCCGAATACAAAGACAAGAAGCATGCCCACCACCAGGTACTGTTCAACAAAGGCGGAAGAAAAACTGTCAATGCCCACCAGCCCGTCCGTACCGCCGAATATATTAAATGCCTCAATGATCCTGGCCATGAAAAGGGGATACATGAGGGTGACAATAGCAAAATAGACCCCTTTCAACGGAAGACAGGGAAATAAGAGAAGGGTGCAGACAGCTCCTCCGATAACGGCAGCCAGAGGCACGGTCAGGATGGGAGGAACATGGAAATAGGAATTCAGAATCCCGGCAATATAACCGCCGGTGCCGATGAAAAAAGCTCCTCCCAGAGACACCAGCCCCACATAATGGGCCAGAAAATCAAAGCTTAAGGCCAGGATGGAATAAATACAGACAATGGATATAACCCGCTGCCAGTAAACACCCGGCATAAAAAACGGGAGTGAAAGCAAACCGGCGATGAGGATGAATCGAGGCAGGGTGAGATAGGTCATCTCCCGCCAGGACATGAGGGCATAAAGCCCGTCGGACCTGACCTTGATACCGCGGTCGATCCTTTCTTTTCGTAACACTTGCGCAGTCATTATACCCTCTCTTCCAGTTCTTTTTGCCGGCCGTAGAGACCGGACGGTTTCAGGATAAGGGTCAGGATAATGGCCATGAGCGCCACCACCATCTGGAAATGGGACCCGATAAATACAACGGTCAGAATCTGGGCAAACCCGATGATAAAGGCCGCAACAAAGGCTCCCATCCATGACCCGAGACCCCCGACAATACAGACCGCAATGGACATGATCAGGACATTATAGCCCGATTCCACCACGATATTGCCCAGGGGCAAAATCAGGATGGCGGCCACACCGGCCAGGATTGCACCAAACCCCATGGCCAGCATGGCCATAAAATCCGAATCAATTCCCAGCATGAGCGCTGCCTGTTCATCCTGGGCCATGCCCTGGAGGGCCAACCCTAGTTTGGTAAAATGGGTAAACGCCCAGAGTGCCGCCAGCAGCAGAAGGCCGATAATAACCAGAAAAAGACGGTGATAATCCACAGGAACACCGCCCAGCATGAAACTGCCTTCCATAAAAACAGGAAGTGTATTGGTCATGCCCCTGAACCCGCCCCATCTTAATCCTTCAAGAATGGCAAGCCCGATGGCGTAGGAACAGATGATCTCGGAAATGTTCATGCCCCGCACCCGGATGAGGATAAACCGGTACATGAACATTCCCAAAAGTCCGTTCACACTAAGGGATAAAAAAATCGACAGAACATAGGGAAGTCCTGCCTTTTGAAACAGGGTCCAGGTGACAAAACCGCAGATGATATACAGGGCGCCGTGAGCAAAATTCGGCACCCGGCTGATCCCGTAGACCATGGCAAAACCAAGACCCATCAAGGCAAGGGACACAGAGTTGATGGTCCCGTAAACTAAAATATCCATAAAAAATCCCAAAAAGTTTATGTGTTGACGGATAAAAACCGATACTCTGGTTTCCTGTTATTTTTTCACCATCCATGGCGGCAGAAGTATTTTACCTTTGGCTATGCTTTTCGGGTAAACCACCACCCGTTTTCCGTCCTGCCACTGGATAATGGAGCCGACCGCGCCTTCTTTCGGATCTGTGGAAGGAATCACCTGGTGAGTCTTGGGGTCAAATTTAATTCTTCCGTAAACGCCCTTCATATCTATCTGTTCAAGTGCGGTCACGACCTTGTCCGAATCCAGGGTCCCAGCTTTTTCAACTGCTTCTTTCAGGGCATAAACAGCCATATAGGAACTGGATGCGCCAAGACCTTCAGGCTCAACACCCCATTTTTTGGTGTAGGCATTGTAGAATTTCATGGTCCATTCCGTGGCATCGGACGGGGCGTTTCCTGCATTCACCACATTGCATAGTGCAAACTCGCCTTTACCACCAGTGGCTTTCCAGAATCCGGGCTGTTCAGCCGCTGCCAGGGTGGAGCCGAAAGGAAGGGCCGGAAGCTTCATGTCAAACCATTGTTTGAGCAGAATGGCGCTTTCCGGCATGTCCATCCAGATATTGATGATCTGGGAACCGGTTTCCTTGGCTTTGATAAGCGCCATGGAAAAATCCGAGGCGCCTGTGGGGAAAATTTCAGTGCCGGTTACTTCAAAGCCTTTTGTGGCAGCAACCTTTCCCATGATTTCAGCCGCACCCCTGGCATGGGACACATCCTGGGCAATGATAAAGACCTTGGTAAAGCCATACTGCTCTTTTAATTCGGCAAAATTAGCGATCATTTCACCGATGAGGTTTCCTGCTTCTCCATGAATCCTGAAGCAATATTTGTATTTGTCATATTCTTTTTCCACGGCTTTATGATAGGCCGGGGTCAGCACTCCGGAAGTCACAATGGAAATTTTCTGGTTTTTGGATAAGAGCGCCATGGCCGCCAGAGCTGCTTCCGAGCGGTTGGGTCCGCCCACGATAAAATCGGCATTCTTATTCAGAATCAGTCTTTCAACCGCCATAAGGGCTTCACTGGTCGGAACGCCGGGTTCAAGATCCCGGGTGTCGATGACTTCCACCTGGAACGGCCTTTTTTCTTTACCGACCGTGACACCGCCTGCTGCATTGATCTCCTCCACAGCCAGCTTCATGCCCCTTTCCGCAGTCCACCCGTAAAGATAGGCCATGGACAAAGGTGCGCCAATAATGATGGGTTTTCCTGCCGCCAGAACATGACTGCCCCATAACAACACAACAAGGCTTGCAAACAGGGTAAGAAAAAGGCTTGATCGTTTACGCTTCATTCGTTTTCTCCTTTAATTTGTCCTTTATTAATTATTATTCGAGACCCTTGAGGGTCAGGCCGGCGGATGTCATACTCCTTTATTTTGGATTTTAGGCGGTGGAGTGATATTTTTAAAAGCCGGGATGTTTTTTCAAGATCCCAGTGCGTTTTCATAAGGACATTCAAAAGATGCTCTTTCTCGCTTTCCTTGAGTGATTTGATTTCCATATCCAGCTCCAAATCGGTTTCTATATATAAGTGCAAAGGGTGTGCCTGGGGAATGCTATTCATCTTAAAAAATGAATCGCCTTTAGCAGATGGGAATTCCATTAATAGATGAAAATTATTTGCTCATTGAAACCAAGATTTTGGGCAGGGGAAATAGAAAATTCTTTTCCAGGCTAGAAAATAATTAATTCTGCCGGATATTATATTTTCTGATTTTGCTTCTCAAGGTTGGAAGGGTAATGCCAAGGACCTTTGCAGCCTGGGATTTATTCCAGTCAAGGCGGGACAGGGTTTTTTGGATATGGTCTTTTTCTATGTGGGCAAGGGAAAAGGACTCCAGCCCAAACTCAGGCAAAGAAGGATTCCGGGTCAATATCTTATCGATATCATCCCTTAAGAGCACATTCCCCCGGCACCCCACAAGGGCCTGGACAATGGTATTCTCAAGTTCTCTTACATTGCCCTTCCAGTTATGGCTCACCAGCCGATCCATGACGCCGTCCTGGATTTTGATGACCCTTGTCCCGAGCTCAAGATTGATTTTAATTAAAAAATGCTCCACCAAAAGAGGGATATCTGAAATCCGTTCTGAAAGGGACGGCATCCGGAGGGTAAAGACCTTGAGCCGGTAGAAGAGATCTTCCTTGAAAAGTCCTTTGCTCACCCGTTCGGAAAGATCGCAGTTACAGGCAGCCACAATCCTGCAATGGCTTTTAAGCACCTTTGTCCCCCCGACCCTCGTATATTCGCGTCTTTGAAGAAACCCCAGGAGCTTTCCCTGGATCTTCAAAGGCAGCTGCGCAATTTCATCCAGAAACAGGGTGCCGTTTCCGGCCATCTCAATCTTTCCCCGGGTGGTCTGGTCTGCACCGGTAAATGCTCCTTTTTCATGACCGAACAACTCGCTTTCCAGGAGGGTATCCACAACAGCAGAACAGTCGAATACAACAAAAGGCTCATCTTTGAATCCGGAGTTCGCATGGATGACCCTTGCCGTGAGTTCCTTGCCTGTTCCGGTTTCACCCTGGATGAGAACATTAACGCGGCTGGTACAGACAAGCCCCATCATCTTGAAAATATCCCGCATTTTTTCACTTTTGCCGATTATCCTTAAGGGGGAGTCGTCGGGTTTGACAGCAGCAAGCTTTAAGGCAGGGGTATCCCTGTCGATTTTCAGTATACGGATGGCCCTGTCGACCGCCTGTTCCACCTGGTCGATATCAAGGGGTTTATGAATATAATCAAAGGCCCCCCTTTTCATGGCCGAAATGGTGGTTTCCATATCCTGGAATGCCGTGATCATAATGATTTTGGATGGAAAAGATCTTTCCATCATGGATTTGAGCACATCAAGACCGTTTCCGTCCGGCAGCCGGATATCCAAGATAACAATCTGGGGCTGTTCTTGGTCAAAAACAAACAGTCCCTTTTCCCTGGTATCTGCCGTAAAAACAGTAAGACCCTTTTCTTCCAGAAACATCTGAAGCGTTTCAAGGATTGACGCTTCATCATCGACAACCAGTATTTTAGCCATATAATTCTCCCAAGGGCAGGACCACTTCAAAGGCTGCGCCTTTGGTTTTTAAATCCGCCACCCTGACCATGCCTTCATGGGCGGTCACGATCTGCTTGACATTGGAAAGGCCAAGACCTGTACCCGTTGTCTTGGTTGTATAAAAGGGCTCAAAAATCCGGGGCAGCATTTCTTTTGAGACCCCTTTTCCGTCATCTTCAACACGAATCACGGCGCAAGGTTTTCCATTTTGCTTTTGATGGCTCGTTGAAATCCGGATATGGCCTGAATCATTCACCGACTCCAAGGCATTCAGCAAGAGATTGATGAGCATCTGCTCAATCTTTCCTTTGTCTGCCGGAAACCCGGGCAGGGTCTTATCCACTTCTATATCACACCGGATACTGCGTTTATTGAATTTGACTTCCAAAAGGTCCACGCAAGAATAAATGATCTCGTTCAGATCAATTCCGGAAAGATGTAAAGACACCGGTTTTGCAAAATCCAGCAATTCCTGGAGGATTCCTTCCAGACGCTTGATTTCCCTTTCTGAAATATCCAGTCGTTTTTTATCGTTACCTTGAAATGTATGGCTCTTTCCCAGGATCTGGAGGTTCATTTTAACCGATGAAAGCGGGTTCCGGATCTCATGGGAAAGTGAGGTGGTCAACTTCCCGATATAAGCCATCTGCTCTATTTCCCGGCTCTTTTTTTCCATCTCCACCCGTTTGGTGATATCCCTGACAATACAAAGATTATAATCCTGGCCTTCAAACCGGGTTGGCCTGAAATTGATTTCCGTGTGCAGGCTTTCCCCGGTTCTGGTCAGGCGGAGATATTCAAAGGCTTCAGGCTCGGTTTCCCTTTTAGTGGCTCTGCTGATGATGTTTCCAACCTTTTCCCTGTCCTTTTCAGCCACAAAAAACAAAAAAGAATTTGTGGGCACTTTTTCGATATACCCGTGCATCCGGCAAAAGGCCGGATTTATAAAAATGATTCGATCCCTGTACAGGACCAGGTATCCGTCACTGATATCTTCCACCAGGGATTTATATTTGTGTTCCGATTCCTTTAACTCTGCCGTTCTTTTGGCCACATCCTTTTCAAGCTGCTCTGCATAGTCCTTCAGATATTGCTCATGCATTTTCTGGAAATGATAGCTGAACCTGTGGATGGTGTATGCTAGACCGGTATTGACAGCCTCGATATTGCTGCAAAGAAGCTCTGGCGGAGATTCTCTGATCAGGATGGGGATGACGATCTGCCGGTAGAGCTCAAAGGCTTTTTGCACATCCTGCAAAGGAAACCCTTCATTAAGGCGGATGCGGGTGATTTCATTGATAAATTCATTTATGGGCGCATAATCATTGCCTGCAATCATGCGGCAAAAAGAATCACAGGCCTTGCCCGTGGTCAGGCTCAGCTCTTCCAGGGGCCTTCCGGAATAGTGTTCGGATACTTCTATTTTAAGCCTGTCCCGCCACTCGGAAACGATATCATCCCGGTAGTGATTTAAAAAAGCTTCCCAGTCAAAGGTCACAACTGCCATTGGCTGATTTAGTCCACAGGCAAAGCCAGGCCGTGCATGACTTCTTTTTTCTTTTCCTCAGAATAAAGAAGCGCCACAAGGCTTAAGGCAAATTCGCAGGCTGCCCCCGCGCCACGGCCGGTGATGCAGATTCCATCCTTGACAACGGCTGAGGATAGAACATTGCCGTCATCAATCTGCCCTGCAAATCCAGGGTGGCAGGTCGCCTTTCCCGGTGTGATGAGACCGTAATGATGCAGAACAACCGCAGGAGATGCGCAGATGGCAGCATAATATTTTTTCTGATCCGCCTGTTTTTTCAAAAGGATTTCAAGCTCTTTTGAATCCCGAAGGTTCATGGCTCCCGGCACCCCGCCGGGAAGCACGATCAGATCAAATTCCTCATCCATGCAGTCTTTGATCAGCCGGTCCGCCTTAAATTCAAGACCCCTTGAGGCCTTGATAATCATGGTGTCCACCGATGCGATGGTGACCTCCGCCCCTGCCCTTCTAAGCACATCTATGATGGTGACGGCTTCCATTTCCTCGGTGCCCTGGGCCACCGGCACCAAAACTTTTTTTTCCATGGCTCACCTTTCTTTTTATATGGTCCAATCATGAAAACAACCAACGATTTCAGGTGAAAATGCTGAAGTCAACCAGATGAAATAATTGCGGATAATCCTGTCAAATCTTTGGATGCCTTCCAAAATTAGGATTTTGGCGTTTTAAAGTAAAAGCCGGTGTGATACCGTAATAAAACAGAATTGAAAGGAGAACCATTCAAATGAAACTGATTCTTTTGTGCACTGCTCTTCTGGCCGGGATGCTCGCACCCCTTCAGGCAGGATTGAACGGAAAAATGGGGCGGGCCATCGGCGACCCTGTGTATGCGGCCCTGATTTCCTTTGTGGTGGGGTCCCTTGGCCTGTTCTTTTATGCCTTGGCCACACGGGTGAATTTTGCTGCCATCCGACAGGCGTCCGGCATGAACTGGGCGGTTTGGGGGGCAGGACTTCTGGGCGCCTTTTATGTGACGGCGGTTATTATTATCACCCCAAGGCTCGGGGCTGCCCTGACCTTTGGCCTGGTAGTAGCCGGACAGCTTGTCATGGCAGTTATCCTGGATCATTTCGGGCTTTTGGGCGTACATGTGCAGCCCTTTAACTGGCTGCGTCTTGCCGGCATTGCACTGATCACGGCCGGAGTTGTATTGTTAAAAAAATTTTAGCGTCTGATAAAAGGTGTTCATATGACTATGGCGTCCGCGGCTTTTACCCAGCCGACCCGGTCCTTTGAAAACCGGATTTTCAGATATCCTTGCCGCTCCTCTTCCACGCTCACTTTTGTCCCGGCATGAAGGCTGAATAATTTTGTGGATGTGTCTGTGATGCCCGATCTGACAGAAACCTCGTCCTGAACAATGACGGCATTAGGGCGAAAAGCCTTCTGCTGGTATTGAACCATAGCCATCATGGTTACCAGAAAAAAAATGACACAAAGCATGATACCGGTTCCTGAAAAAATTTTTTTGTTTTTAATTGCCCTGATGGATGCCCATGCAAAAAATACAAAAGAGAAAAAAACAGCTGATCCCTGGATGACCCTTGCCGGAAAAAGCCTGTCCCAGAAAAAAAGAATATCCATGATCTCCGGAGAAGATTCGTTTTTATCTTTCACAAGGCCCATGGCATAATCAAGGTTAAAATTAAGATCCGGATCATTGGGGAGAAGATATTTCGCCCTTTCATACCATAAAATCGCCCGCCCCAGATCACCGGCTTTCAGATAGGCGTTCCCGGTATTATAATACAGATAAGGATTTTTTATTGAGCCGGAGGCAAGGGATTCAAAACCTTTTGCCGCCTCACTGAATTTTCCGGTTTTATACTGCTGAACAGTATTGATGAAATCAGCTCCAGGATCGGCCATGGCCTTTTGCGGCGAAAAAGAAAAGAGTCCGACACAGAAAATGGCAAAACAGAGCAGCCGGATCACCCGCCCTACCTCTGACAAGAGCATTTTCCCTTCTTTTTCGTCCATTGTTTTTCCGCCAAACCTTGCAGATTCTATTTTTTCCAAAAGACCGGTCACATCATCCATCAAATTTTTATCCGCCCCTGTTTGCATCAGGATGGACCGTGCCTCGTCAAGGGTCAGGGTTTCACCTTTTTTCTGAGCCCGGGAAAAAACTCCTGCCACAAGAGACGAATAGAGCCGGCCTGAAAAATCCTTGTCATTCGCATTCATTTTCTCTGCTTCTTTGAAATGGCGTCTGGCTTTTTCCTGCATGATTTTTCCGATGGGGTCCTCTTTTTTTCGGACAAGGACAATGATCCTGACACCGGAGAACAAAAAAGCCGGAAAAAGTATCAGCACGGTGAAAAGAAAGGGGCTGATCTCCCTGTAGGGGGTCAGGACGGAAAGGCCCTCTTTGATTTCGAAAATATCCTGATTGACTAGGGCAACCTCTTTTTTCATCACCGGCGTATTGCCCAAAGGGGCTCCGCCGTTGGGCGTATCAGTCACCTGGACCTCACCGGATGGGGCGACGCTAAAAGAAATTTTCAAAGTTGAAATCTCTTTATAGGCCTCCTCTTTTACATCAAAATAAACCAGGATCACCGGGGGAATGGTATACTTGCCGGGATTTACCGGAACAACGGCTTTCTTGAAAACTTTTTCACCCTCATATCCTTTTTCTGTCAGATTGATGGTTTCAACCGGGTTATCGTCATAGGTTTTAAATGCATTCTGATCCATATCAATGGCAGGAGGGCTTGCGTCCATGATATTTCCCGACCCGGATATGCTAATGCTCAGGGTTGCCGATTCACCGGCTTTCAGACTGATTTTATCCATGGCAGCCTCAATTTTAAACCTGCCCACAAGCCCTGAAAATGGATTCTTTCCCTTGTATGGCGGAAGCGGCCGGACTTCCATGGTCACCGGGTTTGACGCCACCCGGACAGATTTAGTGCTGTCCGATGAAAAAAACGGATCATTGAAAAAGGAGGGCAGGCCAGTATTCCGGTTTGATTTAACGAGAACATTGGCAATAAAAACAGACGGCTGAATGGTAAAAATACCGGACTTTGTTGGCGAAAGGCTGTAATTCACCTCAGTCACCTGATAAAGGATACCGCCAATGGTTTCTGTATAATTTTTTTCTTTTTCCAAGGGTTTTGCCAAAAACCCTTTAAACTCGGGAGGATTTTCAAAACCGAGGCTGGAGATCCGTTTTGAAGTGTAAAATTTTAAAGAATACAGTCCGGTCTGGCCCATAAAAAGCTTTTCTGCCGTAACATCAGCCCTGGCAAAAAGGTCTTTTACCTCATCTCCGGGAACAGCGAGAGACTCGGATACCGCAATGTCAATCTCCTTTGTAAAAGCGGTTTCCCCATCCCTTGACGCTTTTATGGGAGGGATTTTAAGATCTCCTTTTGCCAGGGGAATCAGCGCAAATTGATAAGAAAATGTGCTTTCGGACTTGCCGTTGATAAATTGATATGAAGAGGTTGTTCCCCGCGGCATCACCTTAAAATCCTTGATCATGGAAAGATCGAGCTCGGCTTTGCCGCCGTTGATCTGAACCTGGAGCAGCAATGAATCTTCAGGCGTCATCTTGTTTTTGTCCACCCTTGCCGTGACGTCGAAACATAATCCAGCCGCCGGTAGTGCAAGGATCCATATAAGGGCTAAAAATAATAATTTATGGAGTTTCATAGGTCTACCAGTCTTTTTCAATATGGTGTTTTTGCAAAAAAGGGATCATGGCGCTGCCCGGTTTATCTTCAAGCCGGTTCAGCATATTGTCAAGATTTCCCTTTGCCTGCTGAGGTTGATCGGTTCGGGGTTCGGGTTTCCCCTGGTTTTGTTTTTGGCCTTCATCCGGCTGACCCTGTTTTTTATCGCCTTCTTTTTTATCCTGCCGGTCTTTATTCTCCTGGTCTTTTTCCTGCTGGTCTTTATTCTGCTGATCTGTTTTGTTTTCCTTGTCTTGGTCTTTATTGTCTTTTTTATTTTGATCCTTTTTATCCTGATCTTTATTTTTCTCGGATTCGGATTTCTTTTCCTGTTTTTTTTGCCTTGCCAGTTCCAGGTTTTCTTTTGCTTCCCTATCCTCCGGGAATTCTTTTAAAACCGCCTCGTATTCTTTGATGGCTTCATCCATATTCCCCATGCGAAAATGGGTATTGCCAAGATTGAACCGGGCATTGTGGCGAAGGGCCGGGTCCTTTGCCTCCAGGGCTTTTGAAAAATGGCTGAGGGCCTCGCCATATTCCTTGTTCATATAGGCTGCTGTACCGATATTGTAATAAAGCCGCTTATCATCCGGATTTTGAAGCTGGGCATCAATAAACTGTTTTTTGGCTTCTTCATATTGCTTTGCCTCAAAGGCCTTGATTCCTTTTCCCAAGCTGGAAGAAAAGATTTCAGCATGGGCCGTTCCCACAGAAACATTGGCCAGGGCAAGGCTCAGCACCGAAATGAAAAGAAAACTCCTTAATGCCCTTTTGCCGGGCGAAAGCATAAATTCCAAGAGGAGCAGGATGAGACAGGGAAATAAAAACCATTGAAACCGGTTTTCCCACACTTTCTGCCGACCCGATTCAAAAGTTTTTCCTTCCATTTTTCCACGGATTTTTTCTGTGTAGATCAGGTCAAGATCCATATCCCCGGCCACAGAGCGGACATAGGCGCCGCCTGTCAGCGCTGCCAGTTTTTCAAGGCCTTTTTCATCCACCCGGGACAGGACAATATTGCCGGAACCGTCTTTTTTAAACCCGCCCTTATCATCCGGTATAGGGGCGCCGTCCGGATCTCCAACACCAATGCAGAAAATCTTGATATTTTCCTTGGCCATCATTTTTGCCGCCTCTTCTGCATCGCCCTCTGTATTTTCACCATCTGTAATGATAATGATGGCCTTTTGGGTATCGGACTCTTTTTCAAACCCGTTTCGGGCAGTTGTAATCGCCTCGGAAAGATTGGTGCCGCCAATGGGCAGAAATCCCGGTGTCAGCGCCTTTAAAAAAATATGAAAGGCTTCATGGTCAAGGGTCAGGGGGCATTGAAGAATGGCTTTCCCGGCAAAGGCCACAAGACCCGCCCTGTCGGATTTCATCATGCGCAGAAGATCAATGATTTCCCGTTTGGCCCGTTCCAGCCGATTGGGCTTGATATCTTCTGCCAGCATGCTTTTTGAACAATCCAGGGCGATCATGATATCCACGCCCTTTTCATTTATTTTTTCCCATTTGTATCCCCACTGGGGACCGGCAAGGGCCACAAAGGCAAATCCAGACGATAAAATAACAAGAAACGCCTTGATCCATCTGCGTTTCGGATCAAACCCCGGTATAACGGAAGAAAACATCCCCATATCGGCAAACCGGGACAAGATCTTCTTTCTTTCCAGGATGCCATAGGTCATGATGCCGAAAAACGGGATCAATATCCATAAAAGATTCAAAAGATAGGGATGAACAAATTTCATGGTCAGGGAATCCTTAAAAATCTTGTATTGGAAAGAAGGATATACAAAAAAAGTAAAACCAGTCCGGCCGCCAGAACCTTTGGATATATTTCTTCATATTCCACCCATTTTTCAACGTTTACCTTTGTTTTTTCAAGACTGTCGATCATGCCATAAATTTTTTCAAGGGATTCCAGGTCTGCAGCTTCAAAAAAGCTGCCTTGGGTTTCTTTGGCAATGGTCTTCAAAGCTTCCATATCCATTTCCACCTTCTGGTAGACATAGCGTTTGCCAAAAGGGCCGTCGACCAGAAACGGGGCCTCCCCGTTTGTTCCGATGCCAATGGTATAAATTTTGACCTTGCGCTCGGCAGCAATTTTTATGGCATCCTCCCAGGCCAGCTCTCCTGAATTGCTTTTCCCATCCGTCAGAAGGATAATGATATTGGATTTGCTTTCAATATCTTCCAGGCGTTTCAGGGAAATCCCGATGGCATCTCCGATAGCGGTTCTGGGACCGGCTGCTCCGATTTCCAGTTTTTCCAGGATATAGGAAATGGTATGATAATCCCGAGTCAGGGGCAGCTGGGTAAAGGCATTGGAACCAAACACCACCATGCCGATCCGGTCTCCTTCCCGTTTCAGGATAAATTCGCGCACAACGGTCTTGACTGCTTCCAGCCGGGTGACGATTTTTTTATCTTTTTTAAAATCAAGGGCACTCATGGATTCGGAAAGATCAAGGGCAAGAATGATATTCACCCCTTCGGTGGTGACATTGATTTTTTTGTCCCCCCACTGGGGCCTTGCAAGGGCGAGGATGATCAAAATGAGGGCAGCCGCCTTTAAAAAAGGCAAAAATTTTGATAGCCTGGCTATGATAGAAACGGGAATCTGATCTATCCCTTGAAGTGTGGATACTTTGATCGGATCTTCTTTTCTTCTCATTCGAATAAAAAGGATCAGCAGCGGCACAAGAAGAAATAACAAAAACAAAGGGGAGGCAAACCTGAACATCAGGAGGCCTCCATTTTTCTTTCCAGGTCGCTTTCAATCTTTGAAATAACCTCCCGGACAAGATCGATATCTTTTTTCACCCTGGATGTTTCAGCCAAAACCCCGGCATATTTAAAGGGATCGGACAAGGTCTGGAAATATGAAATTTCCTTTTTAACTTCTTTTTCAAGGTTCAACCGGCCCATCTCCCGGATAAATTCCTCAGATGTCATTTCCACCGCATTCATCTGAAAAGATCGCCCCATGTACTGGCGCAGCACAAAGGTGAGGTCATAATAAAAAAGCCTTGGATCATCCATGGGTTTTTGAGAAAGGGACTCAAGCTCTTTTACAGCTTCCTCAAAGGGTGAAAGGCAAACAGCAAAAGTCTCGATATCTTTTGTTCCCTTTCTCTTTTTCAGCCAATTTCTGATCAAAAAAAACAAGAGCCCAGCCAATAGGAGGGCGCCAAGAACCATCAGAACCATTTTGACCATCATGGGGTCAAGCCCAATGGGAACCGGTCCTCTTATTTCGTGAATATCCTGCATTTATCTGATCCGCCGCTCCCTTTGCCTGAAATATTTTTGCAGGGTATCAGACACCGAGTCTCCGGCTTCAAGCTCGATGACATCGCTTCTTGCCTGGGAGAAAATGCCCAGGGTATTTTTTCGGGCTGCTTCCCTTATCGCTGTAAATTCTTTTTTGATCCTGCGGCTGAATCCGTCCACAATGATCTGCTTTGAAGTCTCAAGGTCTAATAAAGTCACCATGCCCTTTGAGGGAAGCTCAAATCCACCCCTGTCATAAATCA
>CAZWMY010000113.1:0-14305 GCA_964635025.1 uncultured Desulfobacula sp.
CCCCGCCGATCAGGGATTCTTCCAGAATAAGAATTTTTCCATCTGGTCCTTGAATCAAAACCTTATGTCCGGGGTCCAGGTATTCTACAAAATGGTGTTCCTCTAAAGGTTGGACATCGTGGAGCGTGATGGTGCCTCGAATGCCGATGACGGCAAGCGGTGAGGATATTTTAAAGCCTTCTGGATTTTGTTCAACAATCTTGCCGCTGACCATGCGGGTTACTCCTTGAACCAGATGTATGGCCATGCCGGGTGCTCCGCTTCCATCGAATTTGAAATTCGCAATGCGCAGGGTGGCAGAAGGCCCCATGGACAAAATGGAGTCGTCTTCAAACAGAAGCTGAAGTTTTGCCTTGGCTGTAGTGATGAGGGTATCTTCGGAAAAGACATCGGATTTCAAAGCAAGAGGTCTGCGTTGTCCTTGGGCCTCTGCCCAGGCCTCTCCATTGATGGCCGTCACCATACCTGCTCTCGGTGCTGCAATGGATGAGGAGGAAAAAAGAAGGATAAAAAATATTGAAAATTTCAATGCTCTATAGAAAAGATGTAATTTCATAATCTCCCTCTTTAATTTATATGGACCTTGGTTTGCATAAAAAACAGACATTTGAATAGTTATGAAAAGATAAATTATTTGTCAATACCTGCAAAAAAAAGAGATAGCTGATGG
Source organism: uncultured Desulfobacula sp. (assembly GCA_964635025.1). GTDB lineage: Bacteria > Desulfobacterota > Desulfobacteria > Desulfobacterales > Desulfobacteraceae > Desulfobacula. The sequence continues at coordinate 671 of CAZWMY010000113.1, forward strand.
CAGCGAATGCTATTCTTTCTTTTTTGATGGGATGTCGGTTGATAAATCGCACTTTCCCCTAAAGTATTCCCAGACCTCACATTTTTTTCCTGTCGCCGGATCCACGCACAGAGACCCCTGAGGAACCCCATCAACGATGATCGGTTTAACCTCGTAGCCATCCTGGATACATTTTTGTGCTGCTGGATTTGGCATGGATGGGTGCGGGTGAATTTCACTGCATCCGACAAATCCCGGCGGAACTAAAACCAAAATAGTGATGAGGCAATTGAAAAACAAACAGTTCTTAGTTCGAATGAAGTCTCTTTCCACCCGGCATGGCCTTTCTTTTTGTTGAAGGGAAGATCACACCTGCTTCGGAAGATATTGTTTTGGCATGGGGTGCACTTTGTTTCCCTATCATTGCTGCCGTCTTATCGCTGTCTGGGAAGGTCATACGAGTGCCTCCTGATTCGGTGCGGTCAATTTTGACCTTTCTTAAAATGATATTTTCAGGAGGCAGTTTTTTCCCATTATATGCTTTGCCGGATAGCTGGGGATTCATATTTTTAGTTGAACCATTCGATGCCGATTTGCCTTTTGCATTATTCCGGCTTGATCCATAACTATTTATGGGAACCGTGCCCCAGCTATAGGAGCCGTTGTTCAGTTCGTTGCTTTCTACCTCTATGTTCTCATCATCCACCCAGAGTGCCATGTAATAGGTACCGGACGGCACAGGGGTGTGCGAATAACTGTAGTAGAGGTTAAAACGAGCAGCTGAATTATCATTTCTGTAGATATAATCATTCGGGTCAAGATAAAAATTTGTTTGTTCATAAAACAGATAGATTTCATTTCCGTTGCCGGGGGTCTGATCCCTATCCAGAATTAAATTGATATACCAATCCAATGACTTTGTCCGGGAGTGACCACTGTTGATCACTTCATAAGTTAATCGCCCGTTACCGTTGGTATCCCATTCGGCATACCAGGTATTAACTTTCAGATCAGGAAGTGAATCGGTGATGGTAACAACACCATTTCCCCGAGAAATATTGTCATTTTCATTGGATTCCGTCACTGTGTTTAAATCATCCACCCAAAGGGCCATATAATAAACCCCTGGATCCAGCTGATCCGGAAACCGGAATGACAGAGAGTTGCTCGAATCCCGGTAAACAGATTCCCCGGGGTTGAGGTCGAAAACTATTCCTTCATAGATGACATAAGAATCGGAACTGGTTATTTTTGTATCCCTGGATAACATCAAATTAATATCTGCGCCTGCGCGGGCTATGCCTGTGCCGTTGTTCACAATACTATATGTCAATGTTCCTGTTCCTCTGGGGCGGGGGTCATAGGAAACATTCCATGATGCGACCGTTAAATTGGGCAGGGTCGAAATATCTGGTTCAGGTTCGGTCCTGTTGTCGGGTTGAGGCGCTACTTGGGTATTTTCCGCATCCACCAGAACATAAGCCTCAGAAAGTATGTTCTGAGCCGCAAAGCTGTAAGGCATCCAGAAATATCCTGAATCTCCCCAGTTGACACCCCAGGAATTTATCACTTTAAAGGCCCCGCCAAAGCGGTTATCATCATACCCGACAATGGTCACGGCATGTCCGCCCAGGTTTTGTCCGACAGCAGTATTATAGACTGAATTACTTCCTTTAAGATTGATCAATTGTTGATACACACCAATCCCGGCTACGACGGGTTTTCTGTTCACAAGGGCAGCCTTGATCTGGGAAGTATCATTTACGCGATACCATGTCGAGGCTCTGAATTTTGCAGCTTCGCTGAGCGCAGCAGCAGATGGCTGGGTCCGATAATCCCTATCCGAGTACGGCATGGTGCTCAGCGTTGCTATTCCCCTGTTGACGGCAAGATCACAGGCTTGATAAATATATGAACCGGTGTCTTGGCCGCCATTGATCTGATTATATATAAATGCAGGGCTGAACAGATGTGATGAGACATTTAAGGGCCACCCCATCTCCACTTTTTCTTGGTAGGATTTTAATGCATAGGCTGTTGCCCACCCAACACAGCTTGACTGGCTTCCCTGATCGCCGGGTACAGGGAAATTGGGGCTTAAATCAACAGAGAGGGGTTGAGAAGGGGTGGTATTGCTGCCCAAAAGGTTGCTGTTGTATGTGCTCAGATTGAAACTCGCATATTCCGTCGGATCTATATCCTGCTTTCCGGTTTGCTTTTCATCTTCAGACAGATAGGTTACATTTACTGTAATGGTTGCTGGTTGGCTGAAAAGCTGCCCATCGGTTACATGATAAGATAGAACAAATGAATCGCTGCCGCTGGGCTCGTTGGTTATATAAAGCATTCCTGTTTCAGGATTGACATAGGCAAGAGAATAGCCAGTTCCGCTTCGAGGGGAAATCAGATCATAGGAGAGTGTGTCCCCATCCGGATCAATACCAATGAGTTGCTGCTGTATATAAGGGACCGAGGAATCAACCTTTATGGAAATAGGGCTGGCAATCGGCATGTGATTTGTGCTTGAATTAAGCGGGTATGGGCCTACATTCCCTTCCTGCCGACCATAGGTTAAATAATGGATGACTGGGGACATGCCGGCCGAGGCAAGCACGGTCCGGAGGTAGGTAATATCTCGGCCTCCCCATCTGGAGGGGTCTGTATTTGCCAGATCGGCCAGTTTGTCTGTGAGATAAGCATTTTCATCAAAATTGGCTAAGGGTTTCACACCTTCGGCAGCTCCATACAGGAGATAATGCCGATACGGATCATAAGGCCAGGCAGCTATGAACGCAGTAGTCGCGTCCGGAATTGTGCCGTATCCTCCAGCCTGAAACATCTGCACCCCTTTTCCATAAAGATACTGACCCTGATCAAAAGAGGCATTGGGTGACAATCCTTCAGTCCATCCATAGGCCATATAATGGGATTCTGCCGTAAGTCCATACGTTGCAAGAAGTGCTTCAATATCGGTTGGAGTATAGCTGTTCCAGGTTGCAGGGTCAACCGCCTTAAGCTGAGCAAGTTTTGAATTCAAATAATAAGCTTTATCAAAACCTTGAAGCGGATCAGCCAATAACTGAATGGCACCTCTTGAAAAAAAGATTAAAAATAAAAAGAAAATTATTTGAATTTTCATTTTCATAAAAACCTCGTTGGAAAATAGACAGTTAAAGCTTTTACATTCATATTAAGATAGGGTTGGGTTGTCAATATAAATCCGATTCTAATGATAAAAAAAAGCTTTTATTGACAGAGGATGGATGCTGATTATAATGGCACAGTGTTTTCAGCTTAGATGAATCGTTATGGAAAAGGATAGATATGGATGGTCCGGGTCCACTCATCGCAATCGATGTAATTCTGATTTATATTATTATGGGGCCGTTAGTCCTATTTGCCACTTATGTTATTTTTGATTCTTTGCTCGAAATTCATACTGAAAAATCGAGTAAGGTAAAAGAAAAAAAAGATCCGGCGCTTTGGACGGATGAGGATGTTGATAATTTAATCAATTAAGTTGGGCATATGGCTGCTTTTTTAAAAAAATGGAAAAAATATCTGACCTTCGCTGCTCTTCTAAGCTGTTTTGTCAATATCCTTCAATTGACCTTCTCCTTTTATATGTTCACCATTTATCGGAATGTGATTATTAGCTATAGCGGCTATTCCCTTGCCAATATAACGGTTGCTGCATTGTTTGCACTGACTGTCTTTGGATTTTTTACCTATTTCAGGTTCAGGCTTCTCACAACAGCGGGTAAAGACTTAAATCTGAAACTTCGCAAACCTGTATTGATTCAAATGCTCAAAGGGTATGCAGTCCTTCAGCAAAAGTCCTATCACCAGGGGCTTTCTGATCTTGATACCCTGAAACAGTTTTTTTCAAGTTCAGCCATTAATGCTTTGTTTGATGCGCCCTGGGCCCCCTTTTTTTTATTGATTATTTATTCTTTCCACCCAATGCTTGGTTTTATTGCGACTTTGGGGGCCCTTTTTATGCTCGGACTCAGTGTACTCCAGGAATTGCTGATACGAGACAGCATGAAAACAGCCAATGTCATTTATCAGGAGAACCAGCGCATAGTGGAAGGATTCCTAAAAAATGCCGATGTAATCAACGGGATGGGGATGATCAATTCCATCGGCCATCGATTTGATAAATCCAATTCCGCGGTGATCCATAATCAGACCACAAGCAGCATGATTGCCGGTGCTGTGCAGTCTGTTTCAAAGCCTTTACAGAATGTGATCCAGGTATTGATTTATTGTTTTGGTGCCTATTATGCCATTACTGAAGGGTTTGATGTCGGGCTAATGGTTGCCGCATCCATTATTATGGGCAGGGGTCTTGGACCCCTGATGCAGGTAACATCGTCCTGGAAGTTTATTATCCAAACAAGAGATGCCTACAAGCGATTGGACATCTTTGTCAGGAACATGGATAAGCAACAGGAACAGATGCTGTTCCCTTCTCCAAAGGGCGAGCTATCTGTTGAAAATGCTTTCTTTGGTATCGGTGGGCCTATGTTACTGAATAATATCTCTTTTGGGCTTTCTGCAGGCGAGTTTTTAGGGATTATCGGACCCAGCGGCGCAGGAAAAACGACTTTGTGTAAACTTCTAATAGGAATCTGGCCCTCCCTGGCAGGTCGGGTGACCCTAGACAGACGATCTGTTTTTTCATGGGATATGGAAAAATTCGGTAAATACGTCGGATACCTGCCCCAGGAAATCGAATTGTTTTCAGCAACCATTGCTGAGAACATTGCAAGGATGGGAGATATTGATATTGAACAGGTTAAGAAGGCTGCCCGGACCTGTGGCATTCATGAGATGATTTTAAAATTACCTTTCGGATATCAGACCCTTCTGGAGGGACGGGACGGGCTCCGGCTGTCAGGTGGACAGAAACAGCGGGTGGGTCTTGCAAGGGCTTTATATGGGAATCCGAAACTCCTTGTTCTGGATGAGCCGACATCCAACCTGGATGATCAGGGCGAAAAAGATCTTTTGGACACTCTGTTGAAAATCAAGCAGGTTCAGACTTGCACCTGCGTCATGGTGACTCATAAGCCGGAGCTCCTGCAATCTATGGACAAGGTCTTGGTGCTTCAGAACGGACAAGTTGCACTTTTCGGACCCCGAGATACAGTTTTTTCCAGATTGGCCAGTTTGAAAACACAACATCAGGAGGCGTAATGAAACGTTTCCTGAGCAAATGTTTGATGTATTTTGTTTTTGCTGGTATTTTCAGTGTTTTTATCAATACCCTTTACCTAACTTTTTCAATTTATATGCTGGCTGTTTATGATGGGGTTTTATCAAGCCACAGTTTTTCGACTTTATATGTGGTTACCTTTCTGGCTCTTCTGGCCCTTCTGGTATTGGGAGGGCTTGATTTCATCCGCTCCAGACTTCTGGTAAAGGCAGGGGTGAAAATAGATAAGCTGCTGAGCCGGAGAGTTTTAAAAGGGATGCTTCGGGATTTGTGTAGGTCGGATAGTCTTCAGTATACCCAGGGCCTGAAGGATGTGATTATTTTGAGAAATTATCTGGGCGGAAATTCTATCTTTGCTTTTTTTGATGCCCCCTGGATTTTTATTTATCTGGCCATTATTTACCTTGTTCACCCTGTATTGGGGCTCACAGCCACTGGTGGTGCAGTGATTACTCTATGTCTGGGACTGTTTCAGAATTCACTGACACTCAAGGATATTGAAAAAGCAGAAGAAGAGATAAACCAAAATAAGGTATTACTTGAAAAAAGTTTAAGAACAGCGACCACTTGTAAAAGCATGGGGATGCTCACATCCATAGCTGATCACTGGAGCATAACCAATGATAAAGCCGTGGCGTTTCAGGACAAGGCAGGAAATATCAGCCAGATACTTGGTGCTGCGAGTCAGAGTTTCGGACAGATGATGCAAGTAGCCATTTTCGGGGTTGGAGCAATACTTGTATTGATGAATCAATCCGGCTCAGGAGTCATCATTGCTGCATCCATTATTATGGGGAGAGCACTTTCTCCTGTAAACCAGGCTATCTCAGCCTGGCGCCAGACCTCAGAGGCTAAATCGGCTTATAAAAGGTTGAAAAAGTTGCTGGAATCAACTCCTGAAAATGAACAAATCCGCGTAGAAGGACTCCAGGGTTGCTTAAATATTGAAAACGCTGGTTTGGATATAGGAGACAGACCTATCCTGAATGGCATTCATTTCAACCTGGATCATGGTGAGCTCATGGGTTTGATCGGACCCAATGGTGCTGGAAAAACTTCATTATGCAGATTGATTCTGGGAATGTGGATGCCTTCCGAAGGCCATGTTTTGTTGGACAATATGGATGTATCCAGTATAGATCAGGACACATTGGGTCCTCATATTGGTTATCTGCCCCAGGCAGTTGAATTGTTCCCCGGGACTGTTGCTGAAAATATTGCCCGGATGGGGGTAGTCGATTCGGAAAAGGTTGTTCAGGCGGCAATGGAAGCAGGAGCACATGATTTGATATTAAGATTTCCGCTTGGATATGAAACAGAAGTCGGTGAATCAGGGCAGAATTTGTCCGGTGGGCAGAGGCAGAGGGTTGGTCTGGCCAGAGCATTATATGGTAACCCGGTTCTTGTGATTCTGGATGAACCCAATTCAAATCTGGATGAGGATGGAGAGCAAGCTTTGATCAATGCCCTGGGACGGCTGAAAGAAAGAGGCACTACGGTAATTATGATTACTCACAAACCTGGTCTATTGTATATTGCGGATAAAATCTTGGTTCTCAATGAGGGTAAGATGTCCGGTTTCGGAGGCAGGGATAGTATTTTCAGGCAGATCATGAATCAGAAGGCTTAAGAATTTGGAGGAAATGAATGCGAGATATACTGAAATCTTGGATTAAATCTTTTGTGTTTGTTATTTTTTTCGGACTATGTATCAACATTTTATATCTATCCGTTCCGTTATATATAATGGTAACTTATGAAAATGCTCTTTATAGTTTCAGCATTGCCACTCTTGCCACACTGGGCGTCGGAGTAATGATTTCATTGATACTTTTTGGTATACTGGAGTATTTCAGATCAAAACTTCTGATACTGATCGCAAATGGGTTTGCTCTGAAAATGGCTCCATTTGTGGTCACGAGTATGCATAAGGATGCTGTAAGTCTTGAACGTCAGGGATATGCCCGGGGAGTTCAGGATCTGGCCATCGTCAGAAATGCTTTGGTTCAATCTGGGGGTATGGTCTATGCTTTAGATCTACCCTGGGTATTGATATATATGGCAGTTCTATATTTGATGCACCCGCTGCTTTGTGCCGTTGCGATATTGGGAATTTTTCTCATAACCATGTTTCAGTGGCTTCTAAAACTTTTGGGAGAAAAGAGGTATACCACGGCAGAGGTTGCTTTGAATTCCGAATCTAATTTTATTTATTCAACTTTACAGAGTGCGGAATTGATTTCAGGTATGGGTATGCTTCCGGGAATTGTAAAACAGTTTGAGAATGCATTTCGTCACTTTTTGGGAATAATAACGGAAATTGATAATTATAAAGCTTTTACGGGCGCTTTTATTCGAACCCTGCAGGTCTTTTTTCCGGTGGCTGTTTTTAGTGCGGGTGTTTATCTTTTCTTTGAGGATCATTTTCCCGTAGGAGTCCTGTTTGCAGGCGTAATGGTCGTTTTAAGGATCTTCTATCCCTTCAATAGCCATCTTGACGGTATGAAACAATCCATTGATGCTTTGGCAGCCTATAAGCGTCTGAAAAATTATATGGACACAACAAAACCAAAGCCATCTTTGTCCTTGCCGGAACCTAAAGGAAAAATCAGTGTCGAAGGCATTGCACTTAAGATCAGAGAACGGGTCATTTTGAATAATATTTCTTTTGGGCTTGAACCTGGTGAAATTTTGGGAATTGCAGGTCCTTCAGCAGCCGGCAAATCAAGTCTTTGTAAAATTATATTGGGGATATGGCCGGCCTTTGTCGGAAAGATAAGATTGGATGGTGCCGAACTCTCTCAGTGGACCCGGGATGAACTGGGTCAATACGTAGGATACCTTCCCCAGGAACCGGAATTGTTTTTTGGTACTATTGCCGAGAATGTTTCAAGGATGCAGGCATCCGAGCCGGAAAAAGTGATACAGGCCTGCCGGAAAATCGGTATCCATGACATGATTTTAAAATTTCCGGCCGGGTATGACACACGGATTGATCAAACAGGGAAAAATCTTTCAGCCGGTCAAAGACAGCTCATCTCAATGGCAAGAGCAATCTATGGGAATCCAAAGGTAGTGGTAATGGACGATCCTCAGAGTTTTCTGGATGAAGCCGGGTTTATGTCGTTGGTTAATATGTTGAATGCACTCAAGATTGAAAAAACAACCATAATCATGGTGACGGACAGACCCAACTTGTTGGCGATTACAGATAGGCTGCTCATCATTAAAGAAGGTCAGGTAGCAATGTACGGGCCTAGCAAAGAAATATTCACCCAAATTGCAAACAAACAGAAAGCCCAGTAGTATTAGGAGAAAAAAATGAAAGAGTTTAAGGAATCAATATCCATAGATCCAACCCGGTACATCGTTGCTGGATTGATTATTATTCTAATATTTTTTGGGGGATTGGCAGTATGGGCTGTCTATTTTCCATTTCAGGGTGCAGTAATAGCCACCGGTGTAGTTAAAGTTTTTGGTGAAAGGAAAATAGTGCAGCATTTGGAAGGAGGTATGATTAATAGAATTTTTGTCAAAGAGGGGGATAAAGTTGAGCAAGGTGATGTACTGATTGAACTCAAAAGCTCCCGTGTACTTTCCGATGTTGAACTTCTCAGAGGGCGGCTATTGTCCAAGCTGGCAGAGCAGGCTAGACTCAATGCGGAGATCGGCATGAAGGAAGAGATTAAGTGGCCGGAGGATCTCATGGCATTAAAGGATAATTCGGAAGTTGCCGATATTATAGCCACTGAAACCAATATTTTTCGGCACAAGAAATCAGATATGGAAGGCAAAATCTCATTGTATAATTCCCAGATTAAACAGTTGGGTAATAAAATTGAAGGCGCCAGAGAAGAATACAAAACACAGGAAGTAGTGATTGCTAATCTGAATGAGGAGCTTTCAGCCAAACGGCCTCTTGTGAAGGATAAATATATGGGGAAAACAGAAGTCCTTGAATTGGAAAGAGCCTTGGCTCAGAATCAAGGTAGGAAAGGTAAGCTTACACAGGATATAGCAGAATATGAGCAGATGATTCAGGGGCTCCGGTTGAACATCATGGATTTACAGAATCAATATAAAGAACGGGCGGTTTCTAGCCTGGCAGTGACAAAAGATGCTATTTCCCAACTTCAAGAACAGATAAAACCGCCCCTGGATGCAAGGGAACGCTTACAGATTAAAGCACCCATCACTGGAGAAGTTCTTACCCTAATGGTGAATTCAGAGGGAAGCGGAGTGATTCAGCCTGGCATGGCATTGATGGAAATCGTTCCGATTGATTCAAAATTAATTATTGAAGTACATATCAGACCCCAGGATATTACGAATGTGAGCAAGGGGCAAAAAACAAAGGTTCAACTCAGTGCATTTCAAAGGGCATCGATCCCTCCGATCCCTGGAAAAGTCACCTATATTTCCTCAGACCTGGTCACTCAGAGAACTAATACAGGGAATGTTTCCTATTATGTAGCGCATGTTGAGGTGGATCAAAAAGAATTGGAAGAAAAACAGGCATATTTGTCTCCCGGCATGCCGGTCACATGCTATATTACAACCGATAAACGCAATGTCATCAGCTATCTTTTGGGGCCATTGCTGGAAAATGTGGATCATGCCATGAGAGAGTAGTCTTTCGGGCTGATCAGGTAGAGGAGGAATAAGTGGCTTTATCCGGATTTGATAAATCATACTATCTGAGTGCAAAGCTTCAGGCCCTGCAGGCAGGCACCCTCGGTTGGGCTGGAAAGGATGTGGTATATCTTGATGTAATCCTTTCTAATGTATATAACCTGACTGCTGAACAGCATTATATGAAATATGGATATCTTGAAGGTTTGAGCCCGAATGCATATTTTAATCACGATGAATACCGCTATGCAAAGGCTACCGACATGGTAAAGAAAGGATTGTCGGCGAATATTCAGGATGCCTTGGCTTTATTTTCCAAGGCTTGGACCGGTGATGCATACCAGCATTATATTCAATATGGGGCTTCGGAAGGAATCAACCCTTCTAACAAATTTGATGAAAGTGAGTATCTTGAAAGCAAATTGTCTGCTCTTAAATCATTTAACAATACAGCTGGACAATGGGCTGGGAAATCAATTAATGACTTAAGGACCTTCTTGTCAAGAATCGGTTTGACGGCTCTGGAGCATTTTCTGCATTATGGCATAATGGAAGGGTTAACGGCCATTCCTGTTCCTATAAACGAGCAAGTCCATGTTTCGGGTATCAATCCTCAGCCCGTCAGTGTATACAGTTTGACCGTAGGATCGGATATTGTTACCGGCGGGTCTGAGGACAATACCTTTAACGGTTTTACAACGAATAAACTTCAGACCTTGACTGGTGGAGATATCCTTGATGGAGGCGGAGGCATTGATACCATTTTTAGTCAACTGTCCAATATTGCGATAATAACCCCGACACTCAGAAATATTGAGGTCCTTCAATTTAATTCAACATTGGCAGAAGGAGCGACATATAATGCCGCCCAAACCACTGGTGTGATAAAGCTTGAGAATATTCAATCTACAACCCCTCTTTCCGTTATCAATCTGAACAGCATGTTGACATCAGGTCTTTTTGTCAGCAATTCCATGGCCGGCATTACAGTCGCGTTTGAAGACAGTGTTCTTTCAGGCAGTTCAGATGCCATCACAATTTCTATAGATGGATACTCCGGCAATGATAGGTTTCTTTTGGGCAGCGAATCAGATCCAAACGGTGATATTGAATCACTCACCATTCTGGCAACAGGTGCTCCTTCCAATTTTGGCACAGGATTCATTGATATGGGAGACGTGACAACTGTGCGCGTGAATGCATCAGCAAAACTTGACCTTGGCGCAACAGCAGGTTTTGAGTCCATGACCATTTTTAATGCCTCCGGCAGCACAGCGGGTGTCCATGCAAAATTTGCCAACAAACCCTTACCGGATACCAGTGTATTGTTGACCGGAGGTCGGGGAGATGATTTCTTTGATGTCACTCCATTTAATGATAACGTATCGTTGTTTGTCAATCTTGGAGATGGGAATGATACCATTGCATTTTTAAAGGACAATTTTCAATCGAGTTGGGATATTGATGGTGGCAGTGGTAACAATACCCTTGAAGTGGACCAGGGGGTTATCCTTTCTAACACTTATACGAATTTTCAAGCTATCGCATTTAAAGGGAATTCATCCGTGGTCCAAGACATGAATGATCTCCCTGATAGTATCACTTCGGTTCATATCGGTGTGGCAGATGGAAAATCAGTAACCATTATGAACCTGGATGATGAAGATTCCGTCATCCTGAAAGGGGATCAGAGTGCCGCCATTATTTTAGAAGGCGGTGGCGGGTTGAATACGATTAATCTGGTTCTGGATGATGAGGATCTGCAGGGCGTTAATATCGATGATCCGGATGGTGGAGTCGTGATTGACAGTAATATACAGAAGATCGTCCTGATTCCCGGCTCTGGTCAGACACATTCTCTTGATATGAATGCCTCTTCTTCTCTCAGTGAGATTGAGATTGTGGGTAGTGGAAGCATTGATCTCCGGGGGAAGGACGGTGGTGTTGCACTAAATTCAGCCACAACCTTTGTAAATGCTGTAACTTTATCCGGATGCCTTTCAGTTTTGGCAAGCGGGAGCAATACCACAATCCAAGGCGGAAGCAATGGAGATATTTTATTTGGAGGTGCCGGCAATGATACCTTCACCGGCAATGCTGGCAATGATACTATTTCCGGGGGGGCGGGGACCAATATGTTGACCGGTAATGCCGGTGCTGATCTCATCACTTGCGATGGTACTGATTCTGTTGTTTTTCTTGAAGTCGCAGACGGGACCCCGGTAAAGACATTGACCAGTCTTGTTACTAGTTCGGATGATCTGGCAAAAAGCAGAGCCGACGTTGTTAATTCCTTTTCATCTGGTTCAGATAAGATACGTATTGACGGAAATCTGCAAGCCCTTATAAACAATTACGGCACAAACGATGACCTTTCCCTGGCTTTGTTAGCCGCAGGGGACACCTTTAATTATAATGCAGCAACGGTTTTTGTGATAACGGCACAAGTCGGAGCAGCCGAGATCGGTGACATTTCCCAGTTGAGTACGCTTTTCAATGACAGACTGACGGCTGCAAAACAAGGCGCTCTCCCTGGGCAGGAGATTCTTTTTACGGCTGAAAATCTGAATAAAAAGACAGGCCTGTACTATTTTAAAGATGTCGACGGCAATTCAGAAATCAGTCCGGGGGATGTTATCTCCCTTCTTGCAGTTGTTAGTGCTCAACTAGTTGCTGGTGATTTTACATTCGGATAAACGGAAAATCCGCAATGTGAAAAATTCTGATAACTCCCCCACAAGAGCTTGAAAGAACCCGCCACACATGCAGTTTATGATGGTAACCCTTGGACAGGCTGCGGTGGTTTGTTGACCAGCATCGGCATATTTGCAAATGAATTGACGTGCTCATAGATAAAACCCATGGCCCCGGTTCTGACAAAATCGGCAATGATTGCATCATCAAGACCGACAAGCTTTTCCATATCAACTCCATTAAACCCTTCAATATTTTTGATACCGGTATGGGTTTGGATGGCATAGTTTCTGGGAACAATCAATCCTTTTTCATCTATTTTTTTAAAAAGAGTTTCAGTGGCCGCAAGTTCTTTGTGATACAATTGGAGCCCTTGTAAAATATTGGTAACAAGGTCGGTCAATTTGCCGTCTGCCGTAAAAAGCGGTTCTCCCTGTCCCATACTGAAGTGCGGTGCATCAGGATCAATGCATAAAATAAACTCATTTTCTTTTTCTGCTATTTTGGCCAGGGTAAAGGGGTATTGTCTAAAAAATACCGGGATATAAGAAACTTTCCAAAGACTATTATCATCAATGAAAGCATTCTTATTCGCTTCCAGTGAGAGCAATGCCTGGGGAATGGAACCTGAAGCGTCCTGGAAGATGATAGGGTAATACCTGGCCGCCTGTCTTAATTCTGAATAGGATAGCTTAACGCTTGTAATGGTTCTGGCAAAACTGAAGTTCTGAGCTATTGACAGACGTAAATCCTGATGCTTTGAAGGGTCCAATGGTTCGATTTTCTTAAACATGAAGTAATCACACCTTTTTTTAAATTGTTCATATTTAAATAAAATGTCACCTAATAACATAGAGACTCTTGCAAATCAATAATTTAATTGCCTTTTTGGATATTTGCCATAAGATACAGGCGGAATCAGATTTCATAAGTCCAATCGGCCAGTAGTAATAACGTTCCTATTCCCAGATTCTGTGCTGGCACCAATCCATAAAGCATATGCAAAAAAATGAATTTATTTTTAATCGCGCCTTTCCTCTATCTGCCTGATCTTATACCATTAATCTTTCAAGATGTCACTAATCCAGGGCCAATTGGTTAGGCTTCTG
>CAZWMY010000114.1:0-13999 GCA_964635025.1 uncultured Desulfobacula sp.
TCCTGAACATTTCATCACAGGCCCCCTTTTTTCATAAAAATTTTGACACTACCGGCTCCCATTATAACCGGACATTTTATGTGCTACAAATCCGGACAATTTATTTGCTCCTAACAGTATTTGAGCTTTTTCTTGACACTTTGAAAAAACCCGCTAAAATATTCCAATAACTGTAAGCTTACGAAATCCTTGAAAAAACCTTATAACAATTATTTGGAGGAAGACATGTTTACAAAACAGTATCTAAAGTCAAAACCCATCTGCAAGGTCACTTTCAAAGTTTTAAAAAAGGACATCGGCGCTGCCCGGTCCGTTAAAATCATCGGTGAATTCAATAATTGGGATCTTGATGCCCCGGCCATGAAAAAACTGAAAAGCGGAGACTTTCTATACAATATTGATCTGAATAAAGATCAGGCCTATCAGTTCAGATATCTTGTGGATAATGAAAAATGGCTGAATGACGAAAATGCCGATGCATACCTGCCTTCTCCGTTCCCAGGTGTCGACAATTCCGTAATCGCACTGTAGCATACAAATTCTGATTCAATATTTCCAGGGGGCACAGCGTGTACGATGTCATTATTGTAGGAGGAGGCCCCGCAGGCCTTTTTGCAGCTTATCATCTGACGGAAAATTCAAACCTGAAGGTATTATTAATCGAAAAAGGCAAAAGCCCCCATCAGCGAAAATGTCCGAACCATAATCTTCAAAGATGTATCCAGTGTGACCCCTGCAATATCCTTTCCGGAATCGGTGGTGCAGGGCTTTATTCAGATGGAAAACTGAATTTTATCCCCCGGCTGGGAAAAACAGATCTGACCCAGTTTATGCCGCTGGCTGCTGCCCAAGAGCTGATTGATGAAACGGAAAAAATATTTACCCGGTTCAAAATGGATGGTACGGTTTTTCCCACCAATATGGAAGAAGCCAAACAAATCCGAAAGGGAGCCAAAAAATTTGGGATAGACCTTCTTCTTATTAAACAAAAACATCTGGGGTCTGATAATCTTCCTTCCTATATTGCCGGAATGGCCGATTATATTCAGTCTAAAGGACTTGAAATAAAAACCAATGAGAATGTTCTGGATATCATTCAAAAAAATGGCCGGATTAAGGGAGTCGTCACGGAAAAAGGCAAATATACCGCCGCCAATGTCATTCTTGCGCCTGGCCGCATCGGTGCCAACTGGGTGGCCTCAGTGGCCCAGAAGCATGGAATCAACCTGAGCCAGCGGGGAATTGAAGTCGGGGTCAGGGTTGAGGTTCACAATGATATCATGGATGACATCTGCAATATCATTTATGATCCTACTTTTTTTATCCAGACATCCACCTATGATGACCAGACCCGGACCTTCTGTACAAATCAAGGCGGGTTTATATCTCTTGAGAATTATAAAGAATTTGTCTGTGTGAACGGACATGCCTATTCAGACAGGAAATCATCCAATACCAATTTTGCCTTTCTTTCTAAAGTCATCCTCACGGAACCGGTTACGGATAATCAGGCCTATGGAGAGTCCATTGGTAAACTGGCCACCATTATCGGTGGCGGAAAACCCATTTTGCAGAGATTTGGGGATCTGAAAAGAGGCCGGCGATCCACCTGGAACAGGATCAGAAAAGGCTATATTGATCCCACCATGACCAATGTGGTATGCGGGGATATTGCCATGGCATTGCCGGAAAGGATTCTGACCAACCTGATAGAGGGTCTTGAATCTTTAAACCTTGTCATACCCGGGGTGTCAAACGATGAAACGCTTCTCTATGCACCTGAAATAAAATTTTTTGCCACTCAGGTGGAAACCGATAATCATCTTCAGACAGCCATCAAAGGCATGTATGTCGCCGGAGATGGGCCAGGGGTTGCAGGAAATATTGTATCTGCGGCAGCTACGGGCATCATCCCGGCCAAACGCATTATTGAGCTTTATCAATCAAAAAAGGCAAAATAGTCAAGCCGGTCGGCTGATCATCCGCAAAGACAGGTCTTTTTTATGGAAAATAAGTGGCACAGGCGTCATCGGATTCCCAGGCCATGACCTTTGATACCCGCACTTTTTCGGAAAGCTCCCGGCTTAAAATGGCCTGAACTCTTTCTGCAATATAGATGGCAATCCGCTCTGATGTGGGCTGAACTCCCTTAAACATTTCAAGGTCATTTAGGAATTTATGGTCGAGCTCTTCATCCACAACCTTTCTCACCGCCTTTTTTATATCGCCGAAATCGGCCAGAACCCCGGCTGAATTGAGCTTATCTCCTGTAACGCAGACTTCCACATTCCAGTTATGGCCATGAAGGTTTTCACATTTTTGGCCCACCATGGTGAGCTGGTGTGCCCCTGCAAAATGGCTTTTTACCTTGAGTTCAAACATATTGGGTTCCTTTAAGGGCCTTAAAGGTTTTTAAATAAATTTTTGAGCTTGTTGGATATTTTATTTGAATCCAGTTCATCAAATTGCCTCAACAACTCAACCTGTTTCGGACTCACATGGGTGGGAGTCTTAATAATCACTTTTATAATCTGATCTCCCCGCTGGCCATTCCTTAATGAAGCAATTCCCTCCCCCTTGAGCCTGAAAACATCTCCGTACTGAGTGCTTTTCGGAATGGTCAGTTTTTTTTCTCCCACAAGGGTAGGGATGATGATTTCATCCCCTAAAATGGCCTGGACAAAAGAGATATCAATGGCACAGATAACATCGGTGTTGTCCCTTTGGAAAAATTTATGGGGTTTGACATTGATGACCACATAAAGATCACCGGGTGCTCCGTCAGGACTTGGGGCTGACTCTCCTTCACCGGAAAGCCTGAGTTTTGAACCCACATCCACACCGGCAGGAATCTTGACCTGGACCTTTCGTGTGATTTCAACCCGGCCGGCGCCCCTGCATTTTCTGCACGGGTTGGGAATGATGGTTCCCTGGCCTTTGCAATAGGGACAGCTGGTTTTGACTTTGAAAAAACCCTGGCTTTGAATGAGCTGACCTGATCCGCGGCATTGAGAACAGGTTTCTGAACGGGTCCCTTCTGCACAGCCCGACCCTTTGCAGTCGGTACAGGTGGAAAGCTTGGGAATGGAAATGGTCTTTTCCGTACCAAAGGCGGCTTCCATGAATTCTATGGTCATGTTGTACCGAAGATCAGATCCTCTTCGAACCCTGTTTCCACGAGCGCTTCCACCCCCGCCGAAACCGAAAAAATCCTCAAAAATATCACCAAAACTTGAAAAAATATCTTCAAACCCGCTGGGCCCTGAATGTCCGGCACCTTCAAGCCCCCTATGACCGAACTGATCATAAATCTGACGTTTATTGTCATCATTTAAAACTTCATAGGCTTCGGATGCTTCTTTAAATTTTTCTTCTGCCTCTTTATTATCAGGATTTTTATCCGGGTGATATTGAATGGCAAGTTTCCGATAGGCTTTCTTTAGATCTGCTTTTGAAACATCCCTTGATACGCCGAGGATTTCATAATAATCTCGTTTTTCCGTCATATGGGTCCCGATTGTTTTGTTCCTGTCCAGGGTTTGTTTATAATTGTAATCTTCCCAGTGTTATGATATTTTTCCAGCCTGCCTTGGCAAGTAACCTAAAATAAATCAATAATCCAGGTTGTCAACGATGAACAAGGAACTTGATTTTGTTAAAGACATGTTTGACCGTATTGCCCCGAAATACGACTTTTTAAACCGGCTTTTAAGCCTTAGACAGGATACGGTCTGGAGAACTGAGATGGTAAAAGCTGCAGGTCTTAAAAAAAACAGCAGAATTCTGGATATTGCCTGCGGGACCTGCGATGTTGCCCTGGAAGCCGGTTCTCAGTTATTGGGAAAAGCAGAAATCATAGGCCTTGATTTCTCCTTTGGAATGCTTGCCCTGGGTCAAAAAAAACTGAAAAAACAAAACAACAAAAGCATAACCCTCATCAATGGAGATGCCCTTTATCTGCCTTTCAGGAAAGATTTATTTGATGCCGTGTTCATTGCCTTTGGTATCCGAAACATCATGAACCGGCAAGGGGCTGTTAGTGAATTTCTTTCCGTATTAAAAAAAGGAGGACGGCTTGCAGTTCTGGAATTGACAACCCCGGAAAAAGGGTTTCTGCGATCAGTGTACCTTATATATTTCCAGAAATTACTTCCTCTGATCGGATCTTTTTTTTCAAAAGACCAAAATGCCTATCAATATCTTCCGGAATCGGTCCTAAACTTTCCCGCCCCGGTTGAGTTTGCATCCATTATGAAAGAGGCCGGATTTAAAGATATTCGATTCAAACAAATGACATTTGGAATCGTGACTCTGTTTATCGGGGTCAAACCCTGACTTGAGATAAAGGATCTGTCTTCTGAATTAAAAACTTTTCTTTAAAATGGTGCGTTTTAAAAAATTCACATCATCTTTTTGCGGGTATCCGATATTATAGTGCAGGCCCCGGCTTTCCTTTCTTATTAGGGCGGACCGGATGATGAGTTCGGCAACCGTGGCAAGATTGCGCAGTTCGATCAGATCTGATGTCACTTTGAAATCCCAGTAGTATTCATTGATTTCTTCATTGATATTCACAATTCTTCTCAAAGCCCTTTGCAGACGCTTATCAGATCTTACGATACCCACATAATTCCACATGAGCCGCCGGATTTCATCCCAGTTATGAGACACAACAATGGCTTCATCGCTGTCCGTGGTACTGGTTTCATTCCACACATCCAGATCAACAGTAACCTGATTGCCGATGGCTTTGAATTCATCAACAGACGCCAGATAGGCCCTGTGGGAATAAACAAGGGCCTCAAGAAGAGAATTCGAAGCCAGCCGGTTAGCGCCATGAAGCCCTGTGCAGGAGGTCTCTCCCACCGCATAAAGCCTGTGAATATCACTTTTCCCATTCAAGTCAGTGGCAACGCCCCCGCACATATAATGGGCTGCCGGAACCACCGGGATCGGCTCTTTTGTCATATCAATCCCGTATTCAAGGCATTTTGAATAAATATTGGGAAATCTTTTTTTGATAAATTCAGGGTCCTTATGAGTGATATCAAGAAAAACAGAATCCGCCCCGGTTTTTTTGAGTTCGCTGTCAATGGCTCTTGCCACCACATCCCGGCAGGCAAGCTCCTTATCAGGAGAGTATTTGTCCATAAACCGCCTCCCTTTGGAATCCACCAGGACAGCTCCCTCTCCCCGGACTGCTTCGGAAATCAGAAAATTCTTTGCATCCGGATGAAAAAGACAGGTCGGATGGAACTGTACAAATTCCATGTTTGCTATGGACGCCCCTGCCCGATAGGCCATGGCAATTCCGTCACCCGTCGCAATATCCGGATTGGATGTATACAGATAGACCTTGCTTGCCCCTCCTGTGGCCAAAAGGGTAATACCGGCATAAAATGTTTCTATTTTGCCGGTCTGATTGTTCAGGACATAGGCACCACAGCAGATATTTTCATGCTGGGTGACCAGAAGCCCGCTCCGGATGCTGCTGGAAAATGTAATCAGGTTGACGGCAACATGGTCTTCCAGGATAGTAATATTCTCATGGGCCTCAACATTTCTGACCAGGGTATCTTCAATCTCTTTGCCGGTGAGATCATGGGCATAGACAATTCGTTTTGCAGAATGCCCGCCTTCCTGGCCCAGGGAAAAATCATATTCCCCCTTGCCTGCCTTATTGAATGCTGCTCCGAATTTTACAAGCTCTTTTATCCTTTCCGGTCCGTCTTTAACCACCATGGCAACGACTTCCGGGTTGCAAAGGCCGTCTCCCGATGCCAGGGTATCCTGAATATGCAGGTCAAACGAATCCTGATCACTGAAAACGGCTGCAACTCCACCCTGAGCCAATGCCGTATTGGTTTTCTTTATCTGTTTTTTCGTGACAATGGTAACTTTGCCGAATTTTGCCACCTTCAGGGCATAGCTTAACCCTGCAATTCCACTCCCAATCACTAAAAAATCGGTTTTTTTTATCATAATAAACTGCTTCTTCTCTTTTTACGGGTACTTAATCCAAAAAACAACCCCACGATAAAAACCCCGGGGCCAATGAGAAACCAAAGCTTGGACTCGCTGTCCATATTGCCCTCCAGCTTTTCGATCAAGGCTTTCTGTGCCTCATTCTGCTGTATCATCTCATTGAATTTTTCATCCAGTTTTAAAAAATCTGCCGAGTCCTGCTGAAGTTTTTTATATTTATCTTCTATCGCCAACAGCGTTGATATTTTAACGGTGAGGCTTTTTTTTTCTTCTTCCAATTGGGTTATTTTAGATAAAAGGCTTTGATTTTTTTCTTTTAATTCGTCTAATAAGAGTATTTCCGGCTTTTTCTGGGTGATAAAGCGGGACAAGACCCAACCGGATTTTCCATCGGCTGTTCTTACCTGGGACCAGTCGGTTTTATACTCAATGATTTCAAGCCTGGCCCCGGTTTTCAGCATGGCAATGATTTTATTCTCCACTGTAGGGCCGGTACGCAAAGAAATCTCCGTAACGCTCGCCACATACATATCTTCCGAAAAAGAAATCCCGGTAAACCATACCAGCCAAAACAGTAAAACCAGAAGAAATTGACAGGCTTTTTTTATCATATGTTCATCTCCTTTTTTATCTGAGATTTTCTAGAATTTGTTATATCTATCCATTATCACTGCATATTTTGTTTATCAACCATTTAATAGATCACCGGGATTTATAATACTGCATGGGATCCATGGTTTTATAACTATCCGACTGAATGTATTCAAGAAAGAACAAGAACGCATCCGGTTCCACAAACCCCGGCAACCGGTACGCTTCTTTGCCCTTGCTGTCCAGAAACCGGTTATCCGGATAGCCTTTGACCTTATACTCCTTGGCAACCTCTTTTTCCTTGTCACCATCAATTTTAACGGCAATAAAATGCTTTGATAAAAATTTTATCACCAAGGGATTGCCAAAAGTTTGTTGATCCATGAGAGCGCAGTATTTACACCAGTCTGTTCTGAAATGCAGAAATATTTTCTTGCCTTGAGCGGCCGCTGTTCTTATCCCGTCATCATATTGTTTCCAATCCATGGTTTCACTGACGCCGGAACCGGCTGATAGAAAAGACACGGCCATCATTATGAGAATGATTCTTAATTTCACTTTTTCCCCTAATTTGATGAGGTTTAAAAAGCTTACTATATATGAAAGAAGGGATACCGGGCAACCCAAATAAATATTTAACCTCCAAAAAAAGCTTTTCTTTCCTATAAACTTATTTGTATAAACAATCAGACAAAATTTAAATAGTTTTAGATTTATCTTTGGCAAACACCCAGAACAAAAGGAGAGAAAACAATGAGTGACTCAGCATGGAAGACCCCTTTTTGGCCCGAAGGTGTGGCACACACATTTACCGATTATAAATTTCCTGTTTTCAAATTCCTGGATGACTCTGCCAAAAACTATCCCAACAACATTTTTACCCAGTTTAACGGTGCATCAAGAACTTATTCCGAGGTAAAGGACACCGCCGACCGTATTGCCACATTTCTTGCCGGCAGAGGCATTAAAAAAGGCGACAAAGTCGCCATCTTTTTGCCCAATCTCCCCCAGTTTCCTGAAATTCTTTTCGGAATTCTTAAGGCCGGGGCTGTTGCCGTAAACTGCAACCCGGTATACACGCCCTCTGAACTCAATTACCAGCTGAAAAATTCCGAGTCTAAAATAGTGTTCTGTATGGACCATCCCGTATTTTACCCCAATACGGTAAAAGCCATTGAAGGAACCGGCATTGATACGGTTATCCTGTGCAATATCAAATCCTACCTTCCCAAGATAAAAGCCATTCTTGGCACACTTCTGGGTAAAATCCCCACTGCCGGTCAGATAAACCCGGGGCACCTGATGTATGACGACATTGTGGCTTCCACACCTCCCAACCCGCCGGTCCTGACCATCAATCCTGAAGAGGATACCGCGGTCATGCTCTATACCGGTGGAACAACCGGGGTACCAAAAGGAGCGGAACTCACCCATACCAATTTTACCTATGATGTTCTGGCATTGCACCATTATGCCCGATTTGTTCATGGAGAAGGTAAAAAACCGGAAACCATGGTCAAGGGAGATTATCATGCCTTTCTAGGGGTTTTACCCTGGTATCACAGCTTTGGAATCACTGTTGCACTTTTTATGTCAGCCCTGCTGGGGGCAAGGCTCATCTGTATCCCCGACCCCAGAGCCGGAAAGCCCCCTTTCACGGAAGTGCTGAAAGCGGTCCAGAAATACAGACCCACCTTTATGCCTGCCGTTCCCACCATATTTGTCGCTT
Organism: uncultured Desulfobacula sp.; assembly: GCA_964635025.1. Lineage (GTDB taxonomy): Bacteria > Desulfobacterota > Desulfobacteria > Desulfobacterales > Desulfobacteraceae > Desulfobacula. The sequence continues at coordinate 8,306 of CAZWMY010000114.1, forward strand.
TTACAAACCATGCACTCATTGATAAATATGATCTGTCATCTCTCATGGGCTGTTTTTCAGGCGGTGCTCCCCTGCCCCCTGAAGTCTGCAAACGGTTTGAGGAAAAAACAGGTTCCATCATTTTTGAAGGATACGGTCTGACAGAAACCGCCCCGGCCGTTTCTGCCAACCCGACTTTTAAGGAAACCCGGAAAATAGGGTCCATCGGATTCCCCCTTCCCGGCACAGATGTAAAAATCCTGAATCTTGAAGATTCTTCAAAGGAAATGCCAAGGGGTGAAGACGGTGAAGTCGCAGCCTCCGGCCCCCAGATCATGAAAGGGTATTGGCAACGGCCCGATGCCAATGAAGAGGTTTTTGTGACCCTGGGAGGAAAGCGGTATTTTCTCACCGGAGACATCGGCAATATCGACAAAGACGGATACATCACCATTACAGACCGCAAAAAGGATATGATCATCGTGGGCGGTTTCAATGTTTACCCAAGGGAGGTGGAAGATGTTCTCTATACCCATCCCAAGGTGGAACTTGTGGCTGTGGTGGGTGTGCCGGATGAAAAAAGCGGGGAAAAGGTCAAGGCCTTTATTAAATTAAAAGCAGGAACGGCTGCAACGGAATCGGAAATCCTGGATTTTTGTAAAGATCATATGGCCGGGTATAAACGCCCGAGAATCATTGAATTCAGAAATGAAATCCCTGTATCCAATGTGGGAAAAGTATTAAGAAGGGTTTTAAGGGATGAAGAAAAAAGCGGTTAACGGATAATCCGCCGGATCACTTCCTGGGCAATGGTAAGACCGAAAACACCCGGAACCCATGCCACGGTTCCGATGGGTGATCTGGACCTGCCGTGATCCGGCAGGGCATCCACGGCATCTTCGGGTTTAAAGGGCTGTTTATTCAATGGTTTCTCAATGGAATAAACAGCCCTTATGCCTTCATATACACCCCTTCTGTGAAGCCTTTGTCTGACCACCCTGGCAAGAGGGCAAACTTCGGTTTCGCTGATATCCCCTGCACGGATCATTGAAATATCGGTTTTTCCCCCGGCTCCCATGCTGGACACCACCGGGAGGTTCATTTGCTTTGCCCTGACCATCAGATTGATTTTTGAATTCAACCCGTCAATGGCATCCACCACCCCGTCCATATCCTCCAGGAGCAATTCTTCAAGACTTTTTGCATTTACAAAAGAGCTTTGAACCGTGATATTGCATTCCGGGTTAATGTCTTTAACTCTCTCTCCGGCGAGAACAGCCTTTTCCCGGCCAATGGTGGAATTTAGCGCCAGAAGCTGCCGGTTGATATTGGATGCGTCCACCTTATCAAAATCGATCAGGTAAAGGTTGCCAACACCGGTACGGGCAAGGGCTTCCACAGCAAATGAGCCAACGGCGCCCAAGCCGAAAACAGCAATTTTTGCTTTTTTTATTTTCCCCATGGCACGGCTTCCAAGAAGCTGCTCGGTTCTTGCAAACTGGTTCATTTCCCATCCTTTTTTTCCATAAGCGGGGCAAATAGAATCAGGCTGTTTTGATAGGCTTGTTCAGAAAATTCTTCAACCCCGGTGCCGATCCTTTCCGATGCAATTCTTGCTATGGCGGGAAGGTTTTTAGGTTCGTTCAGCCGGGTAGCATCAGGCTCCTCAAGACAGGGGTAGATATCCGGGGTATCTGTCTCAAGCACATATCTTTTTTTTGAAACTTGTTTCAAGGCATTCACAACCTTTTTAGCGCCGGGCTGGGTGACTGCACCTGAAAAGGAAATGTATAGATTATGGGTCTCAAATACCGGGATAAGATCTGCTGACCCGGAATAAGAGTGGATTAGCCCTGGAACTTCAAGTCTTCCCATCTTTTTTAATATCCGGACAACCGGGTCCCAGGCTTTTCTGATATGGATATTGATGGGGCGTTTGAGTTCCCTTGCCAGTGCCAGATGGTGTTCAAAAACGTCAACCTGACGATCACGGTCAAGGGTTTTGTCCATAAAATCAATTCCGGTTTCACCCACGCCTGATGGAAAGGACAAAAGATAATGCTCCAGGTTCTCTTTCCACCTGGCGGACAGGCTGTCCAAAAACCAGGGGTGAATCCCGAAACAGGGGAGGATGGAGGGAAAAGTCAAAGACAATTGAGCCGTGCACTCAAAATTTTCCTCCATGGTGGCGCAGGTCAGCATGGCTTTAACGCCTGCCTTTTCAGCACGGGCGACAATCCCCGGAACATCTGAAAGAATCCTTGAATCATGCAGATGGCAGTGGGAGTCAATAAAAGGCATTTTGCCGGAATTCAATACCTTGCTTTAATTTTTTGTTCCCAGAACTTTTTTTCCTGGTCTCTCCATTTTGTTCCTTTAAACCGATCATCATAATACCCGCTGAGCCTGTCAAGCCACTTTTCCCAAGTGCTCTTTTTCATTTCCAGTGCTTCAAGCACGTCTGCAACAAAAAGGTCAATATCCGCCATCTTGTCTTTTGGTGCGAAATAGGCAGCGCCTTCTTCTGCTGATTTCTTCAGGTTCCCCTCGGTCATGGCATTTGCCGTGAGCATCAGTGCCGGGATTTTATGATCATTGGCAATTTTCAGAAGGTCAAACCCTTTTACCCCCATGATATCCAAAATAGCAATATCATAGGTTTGGGTTTCAAGCAGTTTTTTACCCTCTTCAAAGGTAGAAGCCGTATCAATTTTAGAGATACTCAAAATTTCAATCAGAGAATCCAGTACATCGGGCTCATCATCCACAATAAGTATTTTCTTGCCTTTTAGTATTTTGTTTGAATCCATTTCTTTATTCCTCATTTGATTAATACCAATTAGAAGCAGAAGGCCGATTTATAAAGCAACCTCTTTTTTTTATAAGACAATCCAGTCCCATTGTCAAACATTGATCACATCAGATCAATCCTAACACCGTTCCCAGGTGCTTTGCCGCCTTATCCATATCCCATTTGGTTTTGTCCCTTTCCCCGACAAAATTGGATGCAGCCCGGATTTCAATGATGGGGACTTTGTACAATGAAGCAATATGAATTGAAGCCGCCCCTTCCATGGATTCCATGACCGGTGAAAATGCATTGTACAGGAGGCCTGCTTTCCTGAAAGACGATGTAATGGTGGAAACCGTGATAAAAAGGCCTTTTGCAATTCTGATGTCTTTTTGGGCCGACGCCTGCAATAAGCGTTCATAATATAATCCAACAAGGCTCATATCAAAAGGATATCGCCCTTCACGGCTTAAGGGGAAAGATTCGATAAGATCAAAGGGCAGGGGATCGTTTTTAATAGAATCTGTTCCGACTCCCGTATGGATATAATTCTCGGCTGTTGCAACGGCCACATCACCGAGATTCATCCCGGTTTCCTTAAAAACGCCTGCAATCCCGGTCTGCACGATCAAACCGCATGACGACCGTTCAAGATACGCGGTCAAGGCATGGGAGGCATTGAATACCCCGGGGCCTGTAATCATAAGATCAAAGGATTTATCATAAATATTTCCGGAAAAAATCGCACGCCCGGTTTGGGTATGACTTTTTGAATCCGGCGGATGAGCAGATAAAAAATAGCCCATCTCCTGGATTGTTGCACAAAGGATGAGAATATCAGGATTCATGGATCATCCCGGCAACAGCATGGAGTGCCATGGAATACCCGTAATGGCCAAAGCCGGAAACCTGGCCTGTTACAATGTCAGCCAGAAGGGATTTGTGGCGGAAGGCTTCTCTTTTGTAAATATTAGACAGATGAATCTCCACCATGGGGCATGACAAAAGCAGCAGAGCATCCCTCAAAGCGACACTGGTATGGGTGAGCGCTCCCGGGTTAATGATAATGCTGTCAGGGGGATCATCAAAAAGTTGATGAATTTTATCCACAATCGCCCCTTCATGGTTGGACTGAAAAAAATCAAGCTTAACTCCCAGCGTTTTTGCTTCTTTTTCCAGCCCCCTGTTGATTTCATCCAGGGTCATGGCGCCATAAATATGGGGTTCCCGCTTTCCCAGCATATTAAGGTTGGGACCGTTGATGATCTGAATTTTTTTTAATTTCTTTTTCATAGGGTGCTCTTTACTGCCTCAAATCCCATTTTATAAATATAATTTTTCCGCCTCTTCAATGGAGGATGCATATCCCTTAAACCCTTCAACAGCCTCGCAGGAATTGATGGCAGCAGAAGCAAAAAAGCCTTCCACCATGGTTTTTGCACCCTGCCGGATCAAGGCCATGAACAGAACCGGAACAAGGCAGAGATTGCCTTTCCCTGTCTTTACAGCAAAATTATAGGCCTCCTTTGTCTCATAAACCGCATACAGATCTTTTTGCACCGGCATCAATTGGACAATTTCAGGATGGTCATGGCTATGGGTATGGTCGCTGGAATTACACATGGATATCACCTTTCATTCTGTTTTTTTTATCCTATCAATTATCTGTTTTGTTATCTGGGTTTATTTTTTTAATACCTTATCTGCAAAGCGCCGTCAATTCTTCCCGGGTGAACAAATAGACCGAGTTGCAGTGATGACATCGAACCTCAACCGGAAAGGGGCCCTTTGCAGCCATATCCGTTCTTTCTTCCTTTGAAAGGCCTTTTAAAAATCCCTCCATCCTGTCCCTGGAACACCTGCAGAAAAATTCAACCCGGCTGTTGTCCAAAAGCTTGGGGGCAAGGCTTGCAAATTCAGTGAGAACCACCTCTTCAGGGCTCTTTCCCTTTGAAAATATCTCCCCGAGAGAAGTGATGCCCTGTATGATTTTTTCTGCTTCCGCAAGCTTTGATGGGTCTGCGCCCGGCAATGCCTGGAGAAAAATCCCGCCGGCTCCCTTGACCTCTTCGTTCTCATCAAAAAAAACGCTTAGCCTGAACCCGGTGGGGATCTGTTCAGAAACCAAATAATAATTGGCCAGATCCTCGGCAATACTCCCGTGTTCAAGCTCGATCTGGCCTGAATACGGGGTCGGAGCATTTTCAGAATATTGGGTCACCGTCAAAAAACCAGCTCCATAAAGTGTGGACAAATATTTAAGCTTTTCCGGGTCTTTTATTTCAATTTGCCCTGTTTTCAGATATCCCCTGACCTCACCATAGCCATTGGATTCCACATCCAAACCCTTGATGGGCCCAGAACACTGAATACTCAGGCTGACCCGGTCATTTTTGTCTTTAAGGCCCGACGTTAAAAGGCTCGCCGCAATATAAGCCTGCCCCAGCACCAAAGTTTCCAGGGGGCCCAGATCATGGTTTGCCCTCATTTCCTTTACCATTCTTGTGGTGTGGACAATGGCTCCCTTGATTGTGCGGTCGGCCAGCATGAACCTATAGATTCTGTCTTTAGCCGATGCCCTGAACTGTTCTCGCACATCTTTTTTAAATATATCTTTTTTATTCATAGTCCTTGTTCTTTTATTTCATGATTTAGCAAACACTTCGAAGCTGAACGGCTTCAGCCATATGATGCCGTTTGATTTCGTCCATATGGTCCAGATCGGCAATGGTTCTGGCCACCCGTATGGCCGAATGACAGGCCCGTACTGAAAAACCCAGGATATCCACAGCCTTTTCAAGAAGCTGCTCACATTCATTGTCCAGGCGACAAAAATTTTTCAAATGCCGGCCCAACATCATTGAATTTCTTAAACTAACGTGTTTTGAATCTCTTTCGTTCCATATTCACCCGGCCCGTCCCAC
>CAZWMY010000115.1:0-13959 GCA_964635025.1 uncultured Desulfobacula sp.
AAAAAAAGGTCAAAGAACCTTTTTGCATAGGCGACAAGTTCATTGAGAACCCAGCTGGTGTTGCCTGTAATATTATTGCCACCAGGAATGTTTCTTTTTTAAAAAATAACTGATCTAATCCGGTTTTTCTAACAATTGGAGAATGAATAAACGATGACGGCTAAACAGAATCTTAACACCAAATCAACCTATAACTGCCTCTTCCTTCCGGAAAGCATCGTGGTTATCGGGGCCGGAAACGATATTTTAAAACCAGGCGGCCGGGTTTTTTACAATATCCGGGAGAACGGGTACGAGGGAAAGCTCTGGGCGGTCAATCCAAAAACAACAAATGTCCAGGGCATGCCCACATTCAAGGCTATCGAAGATCTTCCGGAGTCTCCGGATCTTGCCATCATCGCGATACCTGCCAAGGCCGTCATTCCTGCCATCCAGTCCCTGGCTGACAAAGACACCGGTGCTGTCATCATTCTCACATCCGGGTTTGGCGAGAAAAATGCCGAAGGAAAGGCGCTTGAACAGGAGATGCTCTCCATTGGAAAATCTGCCGGGATGGATATCATCGGCCCCAACTGTTCCGGTTTTATGACCCGCTCCTATAAAGGAAAATTTGCCGGGATCCTTCCCACCCGGCCAGGCCATGCTGTGGACATCATCAGCGGGTCCGGAGCCACGGTGGACTATATCATGGAAATGGCAGACGGCCGAGGACTCTCCTTTGGAACCGCCGTCAACCTGGGAAATTCCATCCAATATGGTGTGGAAGATCTGATCAAAATGTATGACGAACATTACGGACCTGAAGATGGAAAAGTTCTCATGGTCTATCTGGAGTCTGTCCGCAAACCCTCCCTTTTGCTCCATCATGCAAAAAGCCTCAAGGAAAAAGGCTGCACCGTGATCGCAGTCAAATCCGGCAACACCCCCACCGGTCACAGGGCAGCCGCCAGCCATACCGGCGCCATGGCCAACAGCGACGCGGCAGTTCAGGCATTAATGGACAAGGCCGGTATCATCCGGGTTAAAAGCAAGGCGGAAATGATCGATACAGCCTGTGCTGCTGTGGCCTGCCGGGGAAGGATCAGCAGCGGAAATGTCTGTGTGCTCACCGATGCCGGAGGCCCAGGCGTCATGATGAGTGATGAAATCTTCAGACAGAGTCTTTCCATGGCCCGATTCAAACCCTCCACCCTGAAACGGCTGGAAGAGATCCTGCCCCCGGAAGCTGCTTTTGCCAATCCCATTGACTGCGGTGCAAGCAGAAATGAAAAAACCATAAAAGACATCATCACCCTGATGGGAGAAGAGGAAAAGGGAAATGTGGATGTCATTGCCGTAATCATCGGCAATTCTCTTCTGTCTGACAATGCCCCCATCTATGAAGCCATTGCCCGTGCCATGAAAGAAAGCCCCATTCCTGTGGTGCCGGTATTTACATCTTTAACAACTGCCGGCGACCTGATCGGCAGGTTTACAGATACAGGGTCTGTTTTTTTCAATGATGAAGTCACCTTGGCCGCTACCCTTTCCCGGATCATATCCCGGTCCGGAAATGAAATTGAAGACCCGGGACTTTCAGGCTATGACAAGGCAGCTGTTGCATCTGTGCTTGAAGGCAAGCATCAGGTCCTTTCCCATGAAGATGTCGGGCATCTGCTCAATGCGGCCGGGTTCAGACAGACTCCCCAGCTCATTATCAAAAACAGGGCCGATGTATTGACTGCTCTCAAAGATCAGGTTTTTCCCGTGGCGGTAAAAGTCGTGGGCCCTCTTCACAAAAGCGATGTGGGCGGTGTCCGCTTGAATGTACCTGGGCCTGCCGAAACCCTGGCTGCCTTTGATGATATGATGTCCATTGAGGGTGCCCTTGGCATCCTGGTTCAACCCATGGTGAGCGGTACGGAAATGATCCTGGGTATCAGCCGTGAGGAAGGCTTTGGCCATCTTGTCATGTTCGGGCTGGGCGGAATTTTTACCGAAGTGCTCAAGGATGTCACCTTTGGCCTGGCCCCTCTGACCCCTGCCCAAAGCATGGAAATGGTCCGGGGAATCAAAGGGCTTCCCGTTCTTTCCGGAATCCGGGGGGAAAAAGGGATATCCCTTCAGGCAGCAGCAAACTGTCTCCGGCGTCTCAGTCTTTTGGCGGCAGATTTCCCACAGATCAAAGAAGTGGATATCAATCCGTTGAAAGGAAGCAATGAAGGTCTTTTTGCTGTGGATGCCCGGGTCATTCTAGAGTAAATGCTTAGGGTCAATGAAAAAGGCCCTCCGCGGGTCAGCCATAGAATGACCTTGTTACAAATTATGATAGTTGTTGAAGCATTCCGGCCGATCTTTTCTTTATAGCCGTTACGATATCGGCTACAAATTGATGATGCCCATATTCTTTAGTAAAATTCAAATATGTGGATTCGAGCGTAACTGCACATTTCCGGCAGAAACCGGACAATTGTTTTCTCAGGACATCAGGGCGGATTCTCACCTCTGCTGCCATTCTTTCCCAATGTTTTGCCTTTATCCATTCGGGTCTGTTTTCTCCACCGATTTTCATTGCCAGGCGTTGGGTCAAGCCTTCATACATATCCGTGCAAAGCAGATCATAAAAAGGTGCCAGCCTGATTTGCCGCCCTTGATATAAAAATGATAAATTCTTTGCATGGCTATCCATATTCCCAATCAGAAAATTGAAAAACACCCATTGCAGCAACTGCTGTATGTCTTTGATGGGATTGGCGGAATAGTCACGGATCAGGTCAAAACAGTCTTTCAGACCCGGCCCGCCATCGCCTTCATATTTTAATTCATTGGAAAGCCCCATGGCCTGGCAGAAATCTTCCTGATGAAGGCGGGTCACAGCACTCTTGTCATAGATTCTGTCATATCTATGAATCAACAAGGCTTTTTGGCTGTTTATCTCAAGGATTTTAACATGAGGTACACTCAGATTTAAATCGTGAGCAAGCATCATGCAGAAGCATTCGTTTTCAATGGAAGAAAGGAAGTGAATCATCCCTGGTTTCAAAATACAATTGCCCGGAGCACCATTCAACGGAATGTGAAATATTGAATCCTTTTGGAAAAGGACAAGCTTTTCCTGGGCCCCTGCAAGAGATATGCGGATACCGTCTTCACCTGCAAGTAAAGGGCGTGTGGGTATTCTTCTGATTAAATCCGATAACTGTTCATCTGATAACGGCCGGTATGAATATTGTTCACGTGATTCAGGCAGGATAGAGCCGGGCAGGATTGAAACAGCACCGGCACATTCACCGCCGATAAGTTTGAGGAGCATAAAATCATTTTTTTCAGAAATCGCCAGACGCCTGGATATTCGTTCTCTGACAGCCGACTCCGGTAACAGGTTGGCAAAAAATGGCCTGGCTCTATCATCAGGAAAAAAGGCCTCCTGCAGAGGCAGAGAAATGGATAAAGGGAATGCGTTCGGCGAATCAAGCCATTTTTTAGAATACTGGAATGAAAATCGCCGGTTATGGTCCAGCTTGATGATACCAACCAGGGTTTGTTCAAAAAAAACATTCAAACTTTCCACTGTCAGCTATCCCCCCGTTTCACCAGATGCAGCTCAAGACCCAGTCCTTTCAATACTTCAATGATCTTGCCGATTTGGGCGGTGGCTTTGCCTTTTTCAAGTTCCAATACGAATTTTCTGCCGACATCGGTAAATTCGGATATTTCTTTCTGGGTCAGGTTCAAATTTTTTCGTTCCTTGAGGATATATTGGCCCAGTTCTTCAGGATTGTTAATTTTTATTGAAGGTTTCAATAGAGCTCCCACATAAAAGTTTCCGTTCAGGGATTTTTAACATTCTTTCCAATGAAACACAACGATAAGTTTCCGTTCAGGGACTTTTTTAGGATTTTAAATGCTGCTGAAGCTAAAATATGATCGATCAGGGACTGATTCTTAACCCTGTATGCCTTTCCGGTCCTGGGGTACAAATATCCGGTTCATGAATTTTCCTTCTGATTATCCGGCCCGGCCCGTTATATAATCTTCGGTCTGTTTTTTAGAGGGACGGCTGAAGATTTTCCCGGTGTCATCAAATTCCACCAGTTTTCCCATCCAGAAAAACCCGGTAAAATCTGAAACCCGGGCAGCCTGGTGCATGCTGTGGGTCACGATGACAATGGTATAATTTTCCTTCAATGATTCGATCAATTCTTCCACATGACCTGTGGCAATGGGGTCGAGAGCCGAGCAAGGTTCATCCATTAAAATCACTTCAGGCTTTACGGCAATGGCCCTTGCAATACAAAGCCGCTGCTGCTGTCCTAAAGAAAGAAGAAGGGCGTCCTGATGAAGCTTGTCCTTGACCTTATCCCAGAGGGCTGCGCCGCGCAGGCTCTGCTCCACCATATCTTCCAGTTCCCCGCCTTTGGCAATACCAAGCATCCGGGGCCCGAAAGAGACATTGTTAAAAATGGTTTGAGGAAAAGGGTTTGGGCGCTGAAACACCATGCCCACGCGCTGGCGCAAACTCACCACATCACTGTTGGGGGCATAAATATTCTTACCGTCTAGGAGGATTTCACCTTCCACCCTTGTGTTGCGGATGGTATCGTTCATCCGGTTGAGGCAGCGCAGAAATGTGGATTTACCGCATCCTGAAGGGCCTATCAGGGCGGTTACCCGGTGCTCGGCAACGGACATGGACGTATCTGCCAGGGCAATATGATCCCCGTAATAGAAATTGAGGTGATTGACGACTATTTTTTCCATAAAATCCTATCCGAACCTGCCGGTAACGTATTCTTCAGTCCGTTTGTTTCGCGGGGCGGTAAAAATTTTGGACCCCTTGTCATACTCGATAAGCTCACCCATGAGAAAAAATGCGGCATAATCCGCCAGCCGGGCTGCCTGCTGGGTACTGTGGGGAACGATGACAATGGTGTACTGGGATTTTAGTTCAAAAAGAGATTCTTCGACTTTGCGGGTGGAAATGGGGTCAAGACCTGATGTGGGTTCGTCCAGGAGCAGCACTTCCGGTTCCAGCGCAAGGCTACGGGCGATGCAGAGGCGTTGCTGCTGCCCGCCTGAAAGCTGGACCGCAGGCTGATCCAGCCTATCTTTGACTTCGTCCCACAACGCAGCCTGATTGAGACTGCGCTCCAGGGCTGCTGCTTTTTGGTTTTTATCGGTTATCCCGGCAAGTTTCAATCCATACATTACGTTTTCCCGGACGGTTCCGGGCAAGGGCAGCGGAAGGGCAAACACCATTCCGATCCGGCGCCGCAATGCAGCCACATCATATCCCCCGGCGTAAATATCCTGGCCGTCCACCAGCACCCGGCCGCTCATCCGGGTGCCTTCTACCAGATCGTTCAGCCGGTTGATCATTCTCAATATGGTGGTCTTGCTGCCGCCGGCCGGCCCAAAAAGGACTGTAATACTTTTGGCATGGATATCAAAAGAAATATCATTTAAGACTTCCTTGTCGCCATAGGCGTAAGTCACTTTTTCGATGCGGATCTTGGGCTCTACCACTGGCGTTTTCTCCGATAATAGCTGCGGATAACAGAAGCAACCACATTCATGGACAATACTATGCCCAGGAGCACCAGCGCTGTCCCGTACTGGATTTCTTCAGGCATTCCCGGCACCTGGGTGCTGATGACGTAAAGATGATACGGCAGGGCCATGGTTTGATCAAAGGGTGACCGGGGCAATACCGGCAGGAAAAAGGCGGCCACGGTAAAAAGAATGGGTGCGGTTTCACCGGCAGCCCGTAAAAGGCCAAGGATGACGCCGGTAATAATCCCAGGCAAAGCCTGCGGCAAAACTATCATGCGGATACCCTGCCACCTTGTGCCGCCGAGGCTCGCATTGACGGTTCGAAATTCCGTGGGAACAGCTCGCAATGCCTCTTCAGCCGTACTGATCACCACAGGAAGGGTCATAATCCCCAGGGTTAAGGCGCCTGCCATAATGGAGGTTCCCATTTTCATAAAGAGCACAAAGAGTCCCAACCCGAAAAGCCCGTAAACAATGGAAGGAATTCCGGCAAGGTTAACAATGGCAAGCCGGATGCAGCGTGTCAGCCAGGTATCGCGGGCATATTCGGCAAGATAAATGGTACCGCCGATCCCGATGGGAATGGCCACAAGGGCCGTTCCGGCGGTGAGCAGAAAAGTGCCGATGATGGCCGGCAGAATCCCGCCTGCGGTCATGCCGTCATGGGGCATCTGGGATAAAAAAGTCCAGGAGATGGCCGAGGCTCCTTTGACAACAATGATCCAAATTACCCAGAACACCGGAAATACCACCAGCATGGCCATGAGGGTCAGAGAAGCAAAAGCGATTTCCTGGGCGACGTGACGGTTCATCTGAGCCCCCCTTTGCGGCGCTTTTGAAAAATGGCGCGGGCTGCGGCCAGATTGATAAAAAAAGTCAGCACAAAGAGGACGATACCGATGCCGAAAAGAGCGTGATAATGGAGGCTGCCGCCGGCCACCTCCCCCATCTCCGCTGCAATGGTTGCGGTCATGGTGCGGATGGGCTTGAAAAGGGCATCCAGCCCCAAAGGCATCCGGGCGGCGTTGCCGGTGACCATCATCACGGTCATGGTCTCACCGATGGCTCGTCCCATACCCAGCATGACAGCCATGGAAATGCCGGATCGGGCTGCCGGAAGCACCACATGCCAGATGGTCTGCCATTTGGTTGCACCCATGGCAAGAGCTGCGTCCCGGTAATTCTTGGGAACCGTATCCAGCGCATCTTCCGCCACACTGATCATGGTGGGAAGGGCCATATAAGCCAGGGTCACGGCACCGGTAAAAATGGTGAGTCCTGTTGCAACCCCCAGGGTCTCCCGTACCAGGGGAGCAATCACGGTCATGCCGAAAAAACCAATGACCACGGATGGGATGCCGGCCAGGGTTTCAATCATGGGTTTTAAAATCTCCCGCACCCAGCCCGGGGCAATTTCCCGGATAAAGACCGCTGTAGCAACCCCCAGGGGCAGGGCCATGATCACGGCCACCACCGTGATGGCCACAGAGCCGAGAATCAGCGGCAGGGTGCCGAAAAGATCAAAGGTGGGATACCAGCGGGTGCCAAAGATATTGATCAAATCTGTTTTATAAAAAAAAGGCACTCCTTCTTTAAGCAAAAAAAGAAAGATCAGCAGCACAAATCCGATGGTGGAAAATCCCAGCACACGGATGATGGCCTCAATGGCAAATTCAAACGAGCTGATGGATTTGGGAGCATTGGATTTGTCTTTGGGCATACCGGTTTCCTGTTTATTTAATAATAGGTACAAACCCCAGTTTGATGACCATGGCTTGTCCGTCTGTTAGAATCCAGTTCATAAATTCTTCTGTTTTGCCGGCAGGTTGCCCTGCCGTATACATATAAAGGGAGCGCGAAATCGGATAGCTGCCGTCATTCACTGTGGCAATGGCCGGCAAGACGTATGGCCCGTTGTGATCCTTGGCGACGGAGATGGTTTTCATGTCCGCCGTCACATAGCCCAACCCATCATACCCGATGGCATTGGGATTCTGGCGCACTTCCGAGCTGATTCCCTCTGAGGACGGCATGAGAAGCGTTTCAGGAGAAAAGAGCAGGTCGCTCTTTTTGTTCAGCCGAATCACCCTCTCAAGAAAATAAACATAGGTTCCTGAATTGGATTCCCTTGAAAGAAGAACAATGGGCCGATCTTCTCCCCCGACATTGTTCCAGTTGGTGATCTTTCCTGTGTAGATATCGGAGATATTTTCCAAAGTCAGCTGTTTTACCGGATTGCGGGGATTCACCACCACGGCAATGGCATCCCTTGCAACCGTGAACTCTACCGGATCAATGCCGTTGGCCTGGGCTGCTTTTTTCTCTTCGGTTTTCATTTCCCGGGAGGCATTGGCTATGTGAACCGTGCCGTTGATCATGGCGGCAATGCCCGTGCCGGTCCCCCCCCCGGTTACTGAGATCCTGACATCAGGCGCCAGTCGCCGATAGGCTTCGGCCCAGGCCAAAGCAAGATTGACCAAGGTATCAGAGCCTTTATTTTCAATAATGGCGGATACTTCAGAAGCCGGCGGGATGTCGTTTGATGACGCCGGGGGTTGGCAAGACGCCAAAATCCCCACAAGCAATAAAAGTAAACCCATCCGGATAAATTTGAAAAACAATGATTGACTTTGAATGGAGGAGCGGACAGAGGTCGAGGAAGTACGATTCCGAAGCAGCAGTGTATCGGTTATCATTATCATCCTGTTAACTATTGGGTAAATGGTTTATATTAATCTTGATGTCTTGGTTAATACTCAGCCGCTCCAATCGTGCTTTTACCTCATTTCAAACCAGGCCAAAGAGCGTGGATAATATAGAACAGGAACCTGGTTTTTGTCAACCAAAATACCTGGGACCGAAAGATCTAACACAATCCTAACATTCTACCGGCAACGGAATATGCTCCCTGCGAAGGATCAAAAATATTATTTGCCTTTGATTCAAATAAACGGTAAACAGCGTTTACAGCATTTTATTTATTTTAGTATAGGATTTGCCTGCATGAAATATGAACATATTGGTCAAATGATCACGGAAAAAATCAAAGAATACTCTTTTCATACAGCTTTGCGGTTTAAAGAAGGCACTGGGTGGAAATCGCTGACCTATAACGAATTTGGAGAAAAAATCAACCAACTTGCTGCCGCACTGGTCCTTGCGGGTGTAAAAAAAGGGGACAATGTCGGCATCTATTCAGCCAACCGGTATGAATGGGCGGTCACGGATTTTGCCTGTATCCTGGCTGGTGCGGTTTCCGTTCCCATCTACAGCACCAACACAAAGGATCAGGCCCGGTTTATAATAGAAGATGCGGGCATCAAACTCATATTTGTCGGCAATGATTTCCAGTATCAGAATATGGCCGACATTATTTCTGCCGGCATACCGCTTAAAGTGATTTCCTATGATGACGGCATCCGTATCAATCATTCTTTTGCAGAGTATTTCAAAGATTTCACAACCGATAAAAACCCCTTGGATGTTCAGGATGAGATCAAAAAGCGGCAGGACGGCATCAGAAAAAACGACACCACAACCATTATTTATACTTCCGGTACCACCGGAAACCCCAAGGGGGTGATGCTCACCCACGCAAACCTGTTCCATCAGTTTGAAGCAGTAGACACCCATTTTAATATTTCGCACAAAGACACCTCCTTGTGCTTTCTGCCCTTAAGTCATGTGTATGAAAGGATGTGGTCCTATTATGTCTATTTGAAAGGTGCTACCCACACCTATCTTGAAGATCCTAAAAAAATCATTGAAACCCTTCAGGAAGTCAGACCCACGGCCATGGTATCGGTCCCAAGACTCTATGAAAAAATATATGCCGCCGTCATGAACCGTCAGGAGACTGCTTCATCTTTTAAAAAAATCCTGTTCAAACAGGCCCTCAAAACCGGTGAGGCTTTTTATACCCGCACACGCAAAAACCAGCCAATTTCCCTTGGCTTGAGATTAAAGCATCGCCTCTTTGACAAACTTGTGCTTTCCAAAATCAGGGAAGTGGTGGGCGGAGAAAAAAACTTTTTTTCCGCAGGTGGAGCACCTCTGGAACAATCCATTGAAGAATTCTTTTTTGCCTGCGGTATTCTGGTCTGCCAGGGATATGGACTGACGGAAACTTCCCCCATGATCACCTATAACACCCCCTCTTGTTTTAAATTTGGAACCGTTGGAAAACCAGTACCCAATTGCGAGGTCAGGGTTTCAGAAAATGGTGAAATCGAGGTCAAGGGCCCCCAGGTCATGAAAGGATATTACAACAACCCTGAAAAAACAGCCGAAGAAATCAGGGACGGCTGGTTCAAAACCGGGGATGTGGGTGAGTTTGATGAAGACGGGTTTTTAAGGATCACAGACCGGATCAAGGATCTGATCATTACCTCTGGCGGGAAAAACATCGCTCCCCTGCATATTGAAACCCTTGTGGGAAAAGATTTTTTTATTGATCAGATCGTTGCCATCGGCGATCGGAAACAATTTATCAGCGCCTTAGTGGTCCCTGCTTTTGAAGCCCTTGAAACCTGGGCAAAAAAGAAAAATATTCTCTTTGCCTCAAGAGAGGAACTGATCCGCCACCCGGAAGTTCTCCGATTTTATCGCAAACGAATTGATTTTCATTCAAAAAAGCTTGCCCAATATGAAACCATAAAAAAATTCAACCTGCTGCCGGAACCCTTCACTGTTGAGGGAGAGGAAATCACCCCGACGATGAAGCTGAAACGCAAAACCATCAATGGGAAATACAAACATCTGATTGACGGCATGTATTAACCCGGGGGTGTGTTTTCACTGCAATCCCGTTCATACAATTTCTTTTGTTGTTTTCACAATGATCCTGCCCTCGGTCGGCGTCAGGTTCTCCCACAGCCAATTGTGAAATTCAATAATCTCCTGTGCCCTCAGGGTCGGCCGGTCCGCCGTAGTATGGGCATCTTTGACGACAACGATATCATAATCTTTAACCAGAGCTGATTGCAGAGTGGCGTTGACACAGAAATCCGTTGCACACCCGGTGATATAAAGGGTTGAAATTTTGTTCTCCCTCAGGTAGCCATCCAAGTCTGTTTTATAGAATGCATCATTGGCTGTTTTCTCGATCCATTTGTCGGTTTTATCCTGGACCAGATCAGGCAGTACTTCCCAATCCGGAGATCCGTGAACCAAGAAGTTTTCTTTGGTCCCATCATGCCGGATAAACACCACCGGTTTTTCCTGGCTCCTGAAAAGCCGGGACAAAAGATTGATCCGCTTGATGACATTTTCTGAATCATACCGCTGGGTGTTGACAAATGACCCCACCTGCATATCGATGATGAGCAATGCTTCCAATTGCTTTTCTCCTGGTTCCTGTTTCCAACTGCTTATTTTTTCATCTATACAGAGCTTCTATTCTGCCTTATCATAGAATCATGTATATGGCATATGAAAAAAAGAACGGCTGCCCGCAATTTTTCCTGAGAGAGTCACTGATCCTTAACAATGAGATGACTTTCAGAAACCTATATGATCTTGGCCCGGACCCGTCTGCCCACATTGTGTATCCGGGCGGGAATGCATTTTATTTTGATGAAAAAATGGAAGATGCCCTATCTGCATCAGGGGCTGCATATGATTCTGATGAACTTGAAGAAATTTTTCTGCCCTGGCTCAGGCCCGATATCCGGCAGTCGGTGAATTCCTTCATGAACCGATCTTCCAGAACTGCGAAAAAAAAACTCACGGAAACAGAAAAACAAGAGATTTTTAAAAATGTCCCGAATTTTGACAAACGAAGGGCCCATTATCTTAAATTCGGAAATATGGACCAGGGCCCGGTTGAAAATATGCCTGCCGTTCTTTTTTGCAATCATATTCATAAATCCAGGGATGAAATCGAGCAGCAGTTCGCGAGACAGGAATCTTTTTTAAAAACCCGCGAATTAAAATCCTATGTATATGCGGTGTTTAATCTTCAACGCTTTTTTCAGGGTATGCTGGCAAAAAAAATGCCCCAGGCCATGGACCAGGACAGGGTGGATGAGTATTTTTTGACGGAGATCTGCCGGATAAATAAAGTGATCTTTAATAGTGACAAAGAGCTGGATGACCATCTGATCCGGTATATGATCATGTTTTTTGATCATGCCTACGCCGACAGCACACTGCTGGATGATTTGGCCAACGCTTTCATGAACCGGCACCGCTCTTTCACGCCAAAGCCCGTAAAATCAATAACAGCGGAAAATGCCTGTAAGATATTTCAAATCACCCAGGAAGAATTGAAAACCATAAGCAAAAAAAACCTGACTAGACGCTACAGAAAACTTGCAAGACAGGTGCATCCGGATACGGGAGGCTCCCACGACAAATTTGTCGAACTGAACAATGCCTATGAAACCCTGCTTGAAAAAATAAAATAAAGCCCCTGGCTATTTATTGCCTTTCAAAACAAGGTCATCATATTCATTGCTGGTGATTCTTGCCTGGATGATGACCGGGCCTGAAAGGGCAAATGCTTTATCTAAGGCAGCCTGATACGTTTTCGGGTCTGATGCAGTCATGACAGGAATTCCAAGGAAATCTTTTGATAAAATCAAATCATGGTCAATAAGAGAAGTCCCATACCCGGCTTCATAATTTTTATGTTTTTGTTTGATCCGGATCAAGGAGAGTTCCCGGTCCGACAAGAGGATAAACACGATATGAAGACCTAATCTCCGGGCTGTTGCCAGCTCTCCGGCCGTCATGAGAAAACCGCCGTCACCCACTACGCAGGCAACCTTTTTGTCGGGCCGGCAGAGTTTTGCGGCAATGGCGGCAGGTGTGGCAAACCCCATGGAAGACCATCCGTTTGTCATCAAAAGGCTATCCGGTTCCGGGGTGGGCCAGAATTGGCCGATAAGATGCAGGTGGGCGCCTACGTCACAAGCGAGAATTCCGTCCAGTGGCAGGGTTTGTCTTAATCCCTGAAGCACGGCAAGAGGGCCGAAAGACCCTTTGGCCGGTGTAAGAGCGCGGAACATATCCTGTTTTCGCTTGAGAAGTGCTTTTAAATCCCATTGAAATTTACAGGAAGAAAAGTCCATCAGTGACTGAAGAGATGTTTCCATGTCCCCCACAACATCGGCGGCAAGAATATGTGTCTCCTTGTCAAGATCGGCCTGAACCGTGCTGATGTGAACAATGGGAACAGAGGCTTGCACCCAGTCCTCATAATTAACCTCCACAGGGTCATAGCCGATGCCGATGATAAGATCGGCATTGCTGTGGGTCTGCCCCACAATATTGGCCAGGGCATGGTTCAAGACTCCTGCATAAAACGGGTGATCTTCACCAACCATCCCCTTGGCCATGGGCGTGAGAACTACGGGCAACTGATATTTTTCCATCACCATTTGGATCAACGGCTTAAGACTGGATTGGGCAGCCATGAGCCCCAGCACCAGAACCGGCTTTTTCGCCTTTTGAATGCATTCTTTCATCATGTTTATGGCAGACGCTTCTGCATGAACGATCCTTGAATTTGCCGGAACAGGCGAATCCGGTTCCGGGTTCTCCCGGCAGCTGATATTTGACGGCACTCCGATATAAACCGGACCGGGTTGATTTTTTACGGCAATGGCTGCCGCCTTAAAAAGGATTTCCCCGATTTTTCCCGGTTTGAGCCTGTTAGTTGATTTGGTCAGGGGTTTAAACAAGGCCTCCTGGTCGATATTCATCTGAACACACCGATGTTGCTTTTTTTCCGGCATTTCATCGGCAAACACAAGAACGGGATTTCTGTCCAACAATGCTGCGCCAACCCCTGTGGAAACATTGGTGGCTCCCGGCCCGAAAGTGGCAAAGCAAGCACCTGGAGTCCGGGTGAGCCTTCCGCAGACAGCTGCCATGAACCCTGCCCCGGCTTCATGGCTGGTCAGAATAAAATCGATTCCATCCGTTTTGCGGATGGCTTCCATATAGTCGATCATGCTGCCGCTGGGCACTCCGAAAACATAGCGGACACCCATTTTTTTCAATGAGTCTGCAACTCTTTTTGCCACTGTCGTCATTTGGAATACATCCTTGTGAAAATATTCATATGAATAGAAACCTTTCCTGCCGGATCAAAATCAGGTTAACCCGTTCTGAACAAGGACAATTATTGAAAACCATTTCCATTGTCAATAAAATCAAAGGAATAATTTTTCCTTTTCATATTTTCTTCTGACATTTCTGATTTATAATACTATATTAACTTAACCGATTTCAGATTTTTAATAAAGGAGGCTTCTGATAATGGCAATTATAAATTTTCTTGAACTGAAAGAATAATTTGAAATTCAACCCATGGGAAAATCTCAAAACCCGGACAAAACAAACCATATCCCTTTTTCCGGATCACCCCGCAAACGCCCACTTGACCCGGCGATGGTGATACTGATTTGCAACCAGTATTAC
>CAZWMY010000116.1:0-13884 GCA_964635025.1 uncultured Desulfobacula sp.
AACGGCACCGATCTGAAGTCCTTCCGGCAGTTCGCCCGGCATATCTTTCATGCTGTGAACAGCCAGATCAATCTCATGGTTCAGGAGGGCGGTTTCGATCTCTTTGACAAACAACCCCTTTCCGCCCACAAGGGCCAAAGGCCGGTCTGTAATGGCATCCCCTGTTGTTTTGATGATATTCAATTCAACAGACAGATCCGGAAACAGCTGATTGATTTCCGACTTTATAAAATTGGCCTGCCACAGAGCAAGTTCACTTCCCCGGGTGCCGATGATCAGGTTTTGTTTCATCAAAGCTTAGCCCATCCCGCAGGAAGAGCAGCTTGAAGATGCGCAACTGCCGCAGCTTGATGTACCGGCGGACCTGGATGTTGTTTCACCGGAAGGTCCGGAGGATTTTGAAACAAACCCGCAGGCAGACATCAGCCTTGACAGATCCTGGCTGTCGCAGGATGGGCATTCGGGAATCGTTTTCCCCATCACAAGGGTTTCAAAGTTTTTACCACAGGCATTGCATTTATATTCATATATCGGCATATTTTTTTTACCTCGTATCTTACCGGTTAAAGAAACAAACCAATATAAGGATAAACCCCGTGTTTTTCAAGTCTGTATTTTTTTGATCATGAATGTGAATAAAGGGTTTGTTTAATTCTTTTCATTTTTTTTTGTAAGAGCAGGCTATCAAGAATTTTTATTTTGCATCCGGAGGTTTTGATATTTTCATATTCACCCGTCACTTCAACAATGTTGAGCAGGGCCAGCTCATTGATCAGGCCATCAATTTCTGACTGGTTCATATGAACAATGTCCACGACCTTTTCACTGAAAAAATGGTAATTGATATTTGGGTTTCCCCTGGACATGAGATCCATCAGGCTGTAGAAACCCAGAAGCTTTCTCGGGCCGGGGGCCTGATCATCCTGATGATCAAGCATATGAAGAGTTCCGGCAAGCCGTTTCATCAGAAGCAGGGTGATGGATTGTATCAGTTTAGGGCTTTTTTTAAGCATATCAAGCAAGGTGTCTTTGTCTATGACCACAAGTTCGCAATATTCACCGGCTTCGGCAAAAGCGGTTCTTGGGGATTCAGTAACAATTCCCATTTCCCCGAACACTTCTCCCGGGCCTAATTTGTTTAATATTCTTTTTTCACCATCAATGATTTTATATATGATGACCTCTCCTGTTTTAACAAGGTATCCCACATTTCCCGCTTGCCCTTCCTGAAAGATCAATTTGTTTTTAAAATAGGATTTAACGGTTCCAAATTTTGGACCTATCATGACGCCCTCCTAAAAAAGGAACGAATGAATTAAATGCCGGAGCGGCATTCTATAAATTTTATAGAGATTCAATGACTCCTGCAGCAATAAGGGGGATCAGAATCTCGTGATGACCCACAAGGCTGAAACCTTTTCCTTTGCCAAGGGTGGGGCGGTTCACCACATTGGTCATGGGCCGGTAATGACGGATAAAATCAAGGTTGACAGTGGTGAAATCATTGAGTTTATGGCCAAGGTTTCTGACCAGGGTGACGGCTTTTAAAAAAACTTCAGGCAGGATTACGGCTGACCCGGCATTGATAAACACCCCTTTTTCAAGTTGAGCGATTTTTGATGCAAAAAGCTGAAAATCATAGTGCGAGGCAGCTCCACAGGCTGCTGCATCAAACTCCGGGTGCATATGGATGATATCCGTGCCAATGGCCACATGAACCGTGATCGGGATATCAAGGCTCACACCTGTTGCGGTCAGGCTTAAATGTTTAAAATCCAGGTTTTCCTTTAAGATCAGGTCTCCTACTGCTTTTCCAAGCCCGGTCGTGGTTTTTTTTGCATTTTTGATGGCTTGATTCAGAAAGGCGGAGGTCTCCCTTGCCATGCCGAAACTGCCGTCTCCAATGGATTGGGCCACATCTTCAGACGTCCGGCCCACCATGGCGGTTTCAAGGTCATGGATAATACCTGACCCGTTCATGGCGATCAGGCTCAGGATGTTTTTTTTCATCAGGTCAATTATGATGGGGTTCATGCCGGTTTTGATCACATGACCGCCCATGGCAAAACAGACCTCTTTTTTGTTTTTGGCGGCAAGGCTGATGGCGCTGATGACATCCCTAAGATCATTGCCGGCCAAGATGGACGGCAGTGTTGAAAGAAAATGAGAAAACCGGCCTCCTTTTTCCCAGGCGGCGGAAAAATCCTTGATGTCGACCTTGCTTTGCCTGTCCCTAATGGAATAGGTTTTCAGCTTGCTGTAGTCAAGCAGGGTATTATCCATTAAAAACCATCCGTTCCGTGAGATCGCATAAAATATGGGCCAAAAGGATATGAACTTCCTGGATTCTGACCGTGATGTCCGAGTCCACACAAAAGGCAAAATCGCTCAATTCTTTTAATCTGCCTTTATTTCCTGAAAATCCGATCAGGATTAAGCCATTTTGCTTTGCTTCTTTGGCAGCCTTGATGACATTGGGAGAATTGCCGGACGTCGAGATGCCGAGAGCAATGTCTCCCTTGTTCCCCAGGGCCTGGATTTGTTTTAGAAAGATATCGTCAAAGGAATAATCGTTGCCGATACTGGTGATGACCGATGTGTCCGTGGTCAGGGCAATGGCCGGAAGAGGTCTTCTTTCCATCTGGAGCCGGTTGACGAACTCGGCGGCAATGTGCTGGCAGTCTGCCGCACTGCCGCCGTTTCCGAACAACAAAATCTTTTTGCCGGATTTAAAGGCAGAGATTATCACATGGGCACAGGTTTCTATTTTCTCCATATTACCGGCAAAGAATTCTTTTTTTATGGCAATGCTGTCATCAACGGATTGCTGGATTATCTTTTTCATGGTTTTTTATCTTAAGCTTTATTTTAAGCGGTTTTGCTGATATTTTCCTCAGGCAGCACCCCTTCAATTTTTTCCTGGATAATTCTGAATCTTTCTTTGAATAAGAGGTTGTCAGGTTCAAGGGCAATGCTGTTTTTTGCAAAGGTCAGTGCGATGCCGAGGTTTTTTTCCTGAAGTTCCAGGCATCTTGCATATCCGGATAGGGAAACGGCATCGGAAGGGTTCAGCTTTATGGCAGTGTTAAACTCCTGGCCAGCCTTTTCAGGCTCATTCCCGGAAAGGAAGATTTCTCCTTTAATCCTGTAACCCAGGCTTGATTTGGGGTTGAGCCTGCAGGCCGCATCAAGATGGGGCAGGGCTTTATGAAACAGATCTTTTTTAAATAGAAGATGCCCCAAGAGCAGTTCGACTTCAAAAACAGAGCCGTTAATGGCATGGGCTTTTCTGAGATAGGCAATTGCTTTTTCCAGATCTTCATCAATCTGGTGAAGAAGACCGATGTTATAAATCACCATCACTTCATCCGGGTTAATCTTCATGGCGGATTCAAATTGATTCCTTGCTTTGCCAAGATCTCCTGAAACGGCAAAACAAACCCCAAGACTGTTCATGAGATTAATGTCTTGGGGCTTTATCCTTAGGCCTTCCTCATATTCTTTTATTGCAAGGTTATAGTGATTTAAATGATAACGCCTGTCACCACAGATATTGAGTGAAACACCATCAAATTGGATCAGGGTGCCGGGCCCGAAAAAAGCAGCATGGTCGATTGCCTTAAGGGCACTGGCAATGGCTTTTGATCTTGGGAAATCATCATACGGGAATTGAGCCGTGCCCATGAGAACATCCGTCTTAACACCTTTGGATAATCCCTCTTTTAACGAAAGAACAATCTTGGATGCTTTTTCTTGATCTTCATAATCCCAAAAAGCAAGGATAAAGGATGCTTCATCAAGGCTTTCCCATATGCCCCGGTCATGATCCAGAAATAAACTGAAAGCAGCTTCAAATGTCTCTTTGATGTTTTCCGGAATGGCTTTTTGGGCACCCTGCGAGATCTGAACCACGGCGCATAAAAATTTTTCATCGGGAATGGCTGCCTGTTCCAGTCTTTTTTCAAAGGCCTGGATCGCAGGGGAATCTGTCAGGAGAAGATCTGAAAAATAGATTTCAGGCGGCTTGATGGTATAATCGTCAGAATCGGTTTTCAGAAAATGAATTTCTTTTGAAGTAAATCTCGGTGTCATTTTTTGTTCAGTATCCTGGCTAAGGTTGATGAAATAATGGTCTCCTCACCATCCTGAATCGTTCTCGGATCCAGGATATAGCGGTTCTCTTCTATTCTGCCGATAATGGCGGGCGTGGACAGGCGCATGGCGGTTTCCAGCTTTGAGACCGAGAGGTCCAGGGGCTGGATCGTGACACAACGGGTGGGCAGGTCCAGTTCCGGGAATGATCCTCCGCCGGGTCTGGAATTCATGTCTGAATATTTGATGTCGGCAAGCGAGCCGACAGCCTGTTGAACAGCATCAAAGAGAAGCCCGGCTTTTTTTGCAATATCGGGGAAAGGCAGGGTCAGCATTCTTAAGGTGGGAATGTCCTGCAGGGCTTTTTCTTCATCCCGGTATAATTTTAAGGTGGATTCAAGGGCTGCCAGGGTGAGTTTGTCAATTCTGAGCGCCCTGGTCAGCGGGTTTTTCCGGATTTGGTCAATGCTCTCTTTTTTCCCGACAATGATCCCGGCCTGGGGTCCGCCCAGAAGCTTGTCCCCGCTGAAGGTCACCACATCCGCACCGGAACGGACCGCTTCCCCCACCGTGGGTTCCCGGGGAAGACCGTATTTTGAAAAATCAATGAGAGTGCCGCTGCCAAGGTCTTCCATTACCAAAACACCTTTTTTTTGGCCCAGCGCTACCAAGTCTTTTAAGGCCACACTGGTGGTAAATCCTTCAATTTTATAATTGCTGGTATGAACTTTTAAAAAAAGAGCAGTATCCCCAACGGCTGCGGTTTCATAATCCCGAAGATGGGTCCGGTTGGTGGTGCCGACCTCTTTGAGTCTACACCCGCTTTTTTCCATGACATCCGGCACCCGGAAGGAGCCGCCGATTTCAACCAGCTCTCCCCTGGACACAACGACCTCTTTATTTCTTGCAAGGGTGTTCAGAGCCAGCAGAACCGCACCTGCATTGTTGTTGACCACAATGGCGTTTTCAGCTCCGGTCAGCTCACAGATAAGCCCGTCAACAGCCTCATAACGGATTCCCCTTTTTCCGGTTTCAAGGTTCAGCTCAAGATTGGAATAGGTTTTTGCAATGGCTGTGATATGAGAAAGGGCATCATCACACAGAAGCGCCCGGCCCAGATTGGTATGGAGCACCACGCCGGTTGCATTGATTACACTGACAAGCCGGGGTTTGATTTTTTCCTGTGCAAGAAACCTTGCTTTTGAGAGGAGGATTTCATCTGTAACAGCCTGATCCGTTCCGGCCAGGATATCTTTCCGCATGAGGTCCAGGGCATGGCGCAGACAATCAAGAATAACACTTCTGGGAATATCTGAAAACCCGGCATCCTTTTTTACAAGCTCCAGGAGGTGATCCACTCCGGGCAAGTTTCTCAGGTTTTTGTTGATATCCGTCATTTTTCAGCCTTTTTTGAAATAAACATATCCTCGATGTCACCGGCATGGGTGGGAATTAAATCCACAAGACCCGGAAGATCCGACATCTTCAGCCCAAGATGATCAAGGGCTGCGGCAAGGCTTTGGGTCTGCATTTTTTCCAAGTCAAAACCTGCGTTGAATTTTTCCATGATCAGGTCTGCAAGGTAAATGATAAAGACTAATGGCTTATTTTCTTTTGCTTTCTCCGGGATATGGTGGAATTGGATGACTTCAGACAAGGCATCTGAAAAATGCCATTTTTTTGCAAGGACAGCACCTGTTTCTGAGTGGGTGATGCCGAATACTTTTTTTTCTGAACTGATAAGGTTTTCTGTCTCCATGCCCAGTTTCCTGAAAAAAAGAGGAGAACTGTCTGCAATATATTGGTCAAGAACCACTTTTCCGATATCATGAAGCAATCCTGCAGTATAGGCCAATTTAGGCAAGCTTTGGCCTGTCTTCTCGGCAATCTTTTCAGATAAAACCGCCACGTTGACGGCGTGGAAAAAAAGACCGCCCTTGCACAGGGAATAGCCGGAAGACCCCATCTGATTATAATAATTGTGAACTGCAGCCGTGATAATGGACTTGATCAGCATGTTTTCCCCCAGAAGCATAACGGCATCCTTGAGGGAATCGATTTTCAGAAGTCCTGAAAATAGGGCTGAATTGCAAAGCTTCAGGGTCTGGCCGGAAAGCACCTGATCTTTTGCCAGTTCATTTGTAATGTCATTGATATGATACCCGGGAGAGTGAAACATTCTGAGTATTTTCAATGCAGCCTGGGGAATGGGGCTCAGGTGGTCAATGGTATTGAAAATATTTTCCATGGTAGGAACGGCAAAACTGTTTTCCGATTTGCACATGTCCATCCAGGCCGGATTGATGGAGGCCTCTCCGGTTTCCATATTGAGTTCAAGGGTGCAGGTGAAGAACCCACCGGTTTCTGATTTAATAGTTTGAATGCCTGCGCTTTTAAGTAAGGATGTCGCAATTTCTGCCGATCTTCCACCGATGTCAAGATCAACATCCTGTCGGCTTACAGGCCCCACAAGAGCCCCGCCTGCAATGACGGCCCTGAGATGTTCCGGATTTGCACCAAGCTTAATCAGTTCTCCGATCAGCAGGGGAATCCCGGTGGAAGCATATTTTTCAGGGAATTCCGTCTCTGAAAAACCCGGAGGTTCCGGCAGCAGAATATGGATCAGACCCCCTGTTTTTGTGGTGCCGTCATACAAGGCGACGCCCAGACAGGTAGCAAGATAGGCCTGGAAAATCTCTTTCCCGGCCTTTCCGGTTTTGAACTGGCCGGATCCGATATGTTCAATTTTCTGATAAGTCATTATATGGTATTCATTTCCAAAATTTTTTAAATTGATTGTTCATAGATATCATTAATATTGAAGAGGTTTCAACCATTATCTTAACCCCTTTGGAATGAATTCTTCGAATAAACCATTGGTTTTACCAACTGTCTTTGATTTTATTTAGGTCAAGAATTGTCTTTTTTCGGTCGATACTTTTTAAAAACAGCCAAATTGTTTTTAGAGAGGAAGTGAGATATGAAAATATCAGGTTCAGACATGGCATTTATTTCCGACAGCCATGCAGAAAAAATCGGTGTGACACTGGAAGAAAAGGCTCAGACCCAGGTTTTCCGCCAGACCCGGGCCAGGGCAGAGGCAACTCAAGGGCTTCCACAGGTGGTTGTGGACCGGGTCAGCATTTCTCACGGCAGAACCATGGCGTATCAATCCCACTATTCCTTTTCAATGACTGGCAGATCTCAGGTCATGTCCAAAGCAACCGGAGAAACGGTTTCATATGAACAAAAAGCATCCATGGAGCGTCTTATCGGCGGCGTCATGGATAAAGCCGTCATTATAAAAAGCATCCAGGGGAAAAAGGATATGGTTCTTTCAAAGGCCAATGCCCTGTTGCCTGAAGACTCAGCCAGTCAAAAGACCGGAAGGGAAATTCATTCCACAGCCATGTGGGAAATATCGGTGAAAAAAACAAAGCTTCATTTTGAGGAACAAAGGGTGAATTTTCAATCATCCGGCGAGGTGATCACCGAAGACGAAAGGGTCATCACCTTCTCCCTTGACATGACCCTTGACAGGGCCTTTTTTTCAAGAACACAAGAACAGACCCTGGTTCAGAAATGGCAGGATAGAGTCAATTTGACGGATCCTTTGGTCATCAGCCTGAATGGAAAAGCGCCGCAGCTTACCGATGCCACATTTGAATTTGATCTCAACAATGACGGGAAAACTGAAAATATCGGTTTTGTATCTCCCGGAAGCGGGTTTTTAGCCTTTGATAAAAACAAAGACCATATCATCAATAACGGTTCGGAACTGTTCGGCCCCGGAACGGGAAATGGATTTCTGGAACTCAGCGCCTTTGATAAAGATCGGAACAACTGGATAGATGAAAATGATGATGTTTTTTCACAATTATCTGTTTGGACAAAAGATGAAAAAGGTCAAGATCATCTCATTTCACTGAAGGATTCAGGTCTTGGCGCTATTTCGCTTCAGAATGCCGCCACAGGATTTGACATGACAAAGGCAGACAACGAATTGCAGGGCCGGTTGAAAAACACCGGGATTTTTCTTTTTGAAAACGGAAAAGCCGGAGCCGTCCTGGAGATGGATCTTGCTTTGCAGGCACCTGATCCGATAGAGGCCGGGCAAGGAAAAATATCCCGGACAGATATACCTTCCCCAATTCGATCAGGCCTTCCCAGCTTTAATTTTGCCCTTGTTAATGTAAAGGGGATGCTACCGGAAGAAACTCAAAATCCGTTAAAGGATCTTCTGGACAGGATTGAAAAATTAAAAGAGCAAATGGCGCAACTCCTTTCACAAAGCCGCTGGGTCGGATAAAGGGGTATCCTGTTCTGTGTCGGATTCCTTGTAGAGCGCCAGAACACCTGATCTTGCGAGCTTTTTGATTCCGAAAGGCTCCAAGAGGGCCAAAAGTTCATCTATGGCATATTCATTGCCCACGGCTTCAAAAATACAGAGATGGGGGCTGTCATCCAGAATCCGTCCTTCATAGGCTGAGATGATTTTTTTGAGGTCTTCGCCTGAACCCGGTCTTTTTTTAACACAGATCAGGGCCATTTCACGTTTAACCGCTTTTTCCCCGGTCATGTCCCGAAGTTTGATCACATTGACCAGACGCTTGATCTGTTTCATGCATTGTTCAAACTGAAGGGGTTTTGCCTTTGTGGTAATGGTGATTCTGGACATTTTCGGATTGGCCGTAGGCGCTCCGCAAATGGTTTCAATATTATAGCCTCGTCCGGCAAAAAGCCCTGCGATCCTTGCGGTGACACCGGGTTCGTTTTCAACCAGCATGGTCAATATGTATTTTTCTTCTTTCATGGTCTCCTGAAGCAAAAATGGGTTGAATCTCAAAGGCCGTATCAGGGAGCCTCAATGTTGGCAATGATCCTGTTTTTACCGGCTTTTTTGGCCTTGTACAGACATTTATCCGCATCTGAAACCAGATTTTCGGCAGAAGAGGTCTCTGGAAACGAAGAGATCCCTCCGCTGATGGTCTGAATAATCCGGTGATTGGAAATGGGCTTTAACGCACAGAACCGTTTTATCTTTTCACTGTTTTTAATGGCTTCGGCAAGACTGGTATCAGGGTAAATAATGCAGAATTCTTCACCGCCGTACCGGCAGGAAACAGCATTGCCCTGGACATTGTCGATGATAATGGCGGCAATTTCTTTTAAAACCGCATCACCGGTATCATGGCCGTACACGTCATTGACCTGTTTGAAATTGTCAAGATCGATCATGAGAAAGGAAAGATGGGTATTGCCGGTCTGAGCCTTTGCAATTTCATCTTTTAGTGCCTTGTCAAAATAACGGCGGTTCATGAGTCCTGTGAGTTTGTCCTTGTAGGCCAAAGATTCAAGGATTCGGTTTTTTTGAACCAGCTCATCCTGGAGTTTTTTTAATTTGATGTGGTTTTCTATCCTTGCCTTTACCTCGTCGCGCCCAAAGGGCTTGATGATAAATTCGGTTGCCCCGTATTTGAAACACTGGAACATGATATCCCTGTCGGTTTCATCGGCCACGGCGATAATGACGGGGGAACTGCTTCCCAGAAGCGTCCGGGTCCTCATGCACAAATTAAGCTTGTCTTCATTTTCGGAAAGATCCAGAATAATGATATCTGGAGTTGTGATGCAAAGATAAGATTCAAGTTCGTCAAAGGCGGAACAGATATGGATGCTGGAATTCAAAAAATTAAGGGTTTTGCTTAAGATCGCACTGAGTGTGTGGTCTTTGCTTAGTATGACCGTTGTTCCGGTGGAATTTGTATTTCCTGTGACCGACACGGATTCGATGATGGCGGCAAGGGCAGGCTGGGACACAGGCTTTTGCAGAAAATCAATGGCCCCGGCCCTGAATCCTTTTCGAAATTGTGTTTCATTAATGGTGCCCGAGATCACAATGGTGGGAATATGTTTGATGGCCGGCTCTTTTGAGAGTTTTTTACAGAATTCAAATCCGTCCATGACCGGCATTTCCACATCCACAAGGATAAGATCCGGCACGTGTTCGGATGCCGTCTTAAGGCCCTGCATGCCGTCCGGTGCCGTCAAAGCCTCAAAATTCAGCGCTTTCAGATAGGATACAAGGGTATTTTGAACAGCCTTGCTATCATCAATGACAAGGGCAAGAGGGGTTTGTCTGGACTTTTGAGGCTGGTTCCTTTTTGCTTTATTCAGGGTTCTGATCAGGCTTTCTTTGTCAAAGGGTTTGAGCAATATGGCATTGATATCTCTTAAATCCCATTCTGCCTTTACGCTGTCCTGCTGCATAGAGGTGGAAAGGATGAATGCACAATTGGAAAGTTCAGGGTCTGCCTTGATCATTTCTGCAATCTGAGGTCCATTCTGGAATTTTGGAAAGCACGGGCAGACAATCAATTTAAAGCCTCCTTGTTTAATCAGCCGGTTGATATCTGAAACCGTTGAATTGAACACGGAGATCTCAAACCCTGAATCGCTCAGAAACTTTTTGTAAACAGAAGTAAGCGCCTGGGAATCTTCAATGATTGCTGCTTTTATCATAGATTCAATCAGTATCAATCCTTTAAGAATTTGTAAAGTCCCACAATAGGCTAAATTATCTATCATTCATCTTGCCATAAAAATGATTCTCAATTATTTTATAGGTTCAACCTTAAGGAAAGCACCCATCATGAGTACCTATCATTTGCAAAGAGTTATCAACCCCATGTCTGTTGCCGTAATCGGGGCAAGCCCGAAAAATGGCAGCGTGGGAGCGGCAGTCATGGAAAATCTCGTGACCGGAGGGTTCAAAGGAAGTATTTTCCCGGTGAATCCCAAATACAAAACCGTGATGGGGCTAAAGGCGTTTAAAAATGTAAAAGATCTGCCTGGGCAGATCGATCTTGCAGTGATTGCAACTCCCATGTCCACGATACCGAGTATCCTTGAAGTCTGTGCAGAAAAAAAAATAGGCGGAGCAGTCGTCATTTCTGCGGGTGAGGACCTGATTGGCGATCATGGAAGAAAAACAGTGCAAACGATTAAAGATATCTCCCTGAAAACAGGGCTGAGGATCATCGGCCCGGACAGCGTGGGAATCGTGAATTCCGGTCTGTCATTAAACGCAAGTTTCATGCACCGGATGCCGCTGAAAGGCAAAATTGCCTTTTTATCCCAGAGCGGTGCGGTCTGCACGGCTGTTCTGGATATGGCCCTGCGGGAAAATATCGGGTTTTCCCATTTTGTCAGCCTTGGGTCCATGCCCGATGTCTGTTTTGCAGACATGATCGATTTCTTTGGTTCATCAAATGAGGTGGAAAGCATTGTCATGTATGTGGAACACCTCTCCGGCATCCGAAATTTCATGAGCGCAGCCAGGGCTGTGTCCCGGGTTAAACCCATGATTGCCCTGAAATCCGGACGGTCCGGTCCTGACGGAATGATTTCCGATGATGATCTTTATGATGCGGCCTTTAAAAGGGCCGGGATTCTGAGGGTCAATGATTTTGAGTCCCTGTTTGATTGTGTGGAATTCCTGGCCAAACAGGAACGGCCCAAGGGGTCACGGCTGGCCATTGTTTCCAATGCCGCCGGGGTCGGGGTCATGGCAAAGGATGTCCTGGCTGGTTACCATCTTGCCCCGGCAGCGCTTGCCCCGGCTACCATGGATGCGCTTGAAGATGTATTAAAAGATAACTGGAGCCGGACAAACCCCATTGATCTCTTAAGAGATTTTTCCCACAGCCGGTATGTGGATGCGGTAAAAATCTGCATGAATGCCCCGGAAATAGATGGTCTTCTTCTGTTGAGCTCTCCAGTGGGAACCTATGATACCCTGGCCATTGCAAAAGAATTGGCTGAACTGTTAAAAAAAAGCCCTTGCCCTGTGTTTACATCCTGGATGGGAGGGCTTGACAGCGACGATTCAAGGACGGTTTTCAACAAAGCCGGGATCGCCACCTATGAAACACCGGAACGGGCTGTACGAGCTTTTGTCAATCTCTATCAATTCGGTCGGAATATGGAACTTCTCCAGGAAATTCCCTACAGGACCGACAAGCGGCTTGAAATTGACCGGTCAAAAGCCCGTGATATTATTGATGAGAGTATTAGGAACGGGGGTGGGAAACTGCCGGATTCCCTGGCCAAAGAACTGGTTTCTTCCTATGGGATCCCTGTGGTCGGAAGCGGGGCACACCCTTTTGCAGATTATGAACTGACCATCAGTGCGTCCCGTCATAAGGATTTCGGGCCGGTCATCCGATTCGGCATGGGCGGGATCATGACCGATGTGATCAAAGATGCAAGCATGGCCTTTCCCCCATTGAACCGGCTTCTTGCAAGGCGGGCGATTGAAGAGACAAGGATTTCAAAATTGTTTGGCGGATATGGGGGTATTGAAAAAATAGATACAGGGCTGCTCGAAGAAATCCTGATTCGAATCAGCCGCCTGGTAACGGATTTCCCCGAGATCAGGGAAGTGGACATCAACCCTGTGAAGGTGGTCAAAGGCAGGATCATGGCGGCCCACGGAAAGGTCATCGTGGAAAAGACAGATGAGAAATCCGCTTCCCACCTTATCATCAGTCCCTATCCCTTTTGGCAGGAAAAAGCCTTCCGGCTGAAAGACGGAACCGATATCTTTTTCCGTCCGGTACGGCCCAGCGATGCCCGGCAGATGATCGACCTTTTTGACGATCTTTCCCCTGAAACCATATATCTCAGGTTTTTTTCACCCATCAAAAGAATATCCAGATCCATGCTCATCAAACTGACCCAGATTGATTACGACCGCGAAATAGCCCTTTTGGCCTTTGCAGGACCGGAGCAGGAAAGAAAGCTTTTGGGCGTGGCCCGCATCATTTTTGTGCCGGACGGGAGACAGGCGGAATTTGCCATTGTCCTTGCCGATGCCTGGCAGGGGAAAGGGATCGGCAAGCGGCTGCTTCATCATGCCCTTGCCTGTGCCGCATCATACGGAATCGAAGAAGTATGGGGCCCGGTCATTTCCACCAATGCGGGAATGCTCCGGCTGGGGGAAAAACTCGGGTTCCATGTGGAAAGGGATCTGGATTCTGCGGAATACCGGCTTACCATTAATCTTTTGACTTTATCTCAATCTGTGTGACAAAGGTTTTTATATCCGGGATCTTTATCAAACCGTGCAGTGCATTCATTCTTTAATCCATCTATAATCCCGAGGTATTCATTGATGCGGCCTATTTTCTGGATCATTTTTTCCATTATACCCCCATAATTCTTTTACGTTGAGTTTTGAAATCAAAGGCATTATGAAAGATTTTTTGTTCATACTGAAGCCTTGCATCCTGATCTGTTTGATACAGCAGTTTGCCAAAGGCAATGATCTGATCCAGAAGCATGATATTTCTGCATTGATTCAGGATTACGATGTCAATGGCGTTTGTTTTTAATTTCCGGCTGATGGCGAGATATAAATCTGTCTTAATATCAAAAAACCGGTTTTCATTTTTGGGGTCGATATAGACGGCAATGTCGATATCGCTTCTGTCTGAATCCGTGCCCATGGCTTTTGAACCAAACAGGTAAGCAAACAATATGAGATCGCTCAGCTCCTGAAGTATTTTTTTTAGTGTGTCAATCATCTTTGGTTCTCTACTGCAACAGCTGGTTTCCAGCTGGCCATATTTGTTTCCTTATTTTTGCTATTAACATTTTTCACGGGCTTGTGAAATGAAAAACACACATAGGAAATGAAGCATCAGCGGATGTGACAAAACACGCCTGTGTTAAACATGTCAGTGACAAATAGAAATGTCCGGTTTTTGTAGCACATGATTTGTCCGGTTT
>CAZWMY010000117.1:0-13776 GCA_964635025.1 uncultured Desulfobacula sp.
GAAAAGGCAAAACAGGCAAGAAACCCGGAAAGTCTTATGAAACGCCTGAAAGACATGAATTCCCCCTATGTAAAAGATCTTGAATGGCTCATGGAACAAAGGGATAAAAAAGCCTTTGTATCCATGGACGCCTATTGCAAAAATGTCCTGGGAGAAAAGGAAGGTGTCAAGGCTGTTGATTTTTCCAATGCCGTGACCCTGGAAGTCAGTGCCATGCAGTTTTTCCCCTGGCTTATTTCCGAGGCAAAACATGCCATCGCCAAAAAAGAACTCATGCCCGGCCGTATCATCCGGGTGAGGAACATGACCGAGCAGGCCGCAGATGACGGCGATATCATGGCCACAGCCCTTGCCATGCAGATCATCGGTGCCACCTATGTGGAATCCCTTGACACCCGGGGAACCGACGGCAGCAACATCCACCTGGGCGGCGGCCCTGCCACCCTTTCCGGCTTTTTCGGCGGAATTGGCCAGCCCAATCACTATCCCTTGAAATGGGCTGAAGAATACCTGACCTATTTTACCACCTACGGCATCAAACAAGTGTTGAATGTCAATCCCGGAACCATCCTCCTTGGCTATGTCATGCACCGTCTGGGTGTGGATATTGAATTCAAAATCTCGGTTTTTGTCGGCAACGACAACCCCTGGTTCATCATGTGGACCCTTATGACGGCCAGACTGTTTGCAAGACAAGACGGTTCCACCTCTCTTGTAGGGTTCAATCTTTCCAATTCCGTAAACAATGACACCATTGTTGCAGCAAACGCCATCCGCAAAAAACTCGGGCTTGAAAAACAGGTCCGTTTTGAGCACCACATTACGGAAACTTACAAATCCATTGTTGTCCAGCCCTATAACCGAAGAGCGGAACTGGTGGAACTTGCAAAACAGGTTCCCAATATTTCCGCCAAGCATGAGGGCGGCGAGCCTGAAATAGAAGCAACAAAAGAGCACCCCTCCGATATTTTCGATTATTTTATTCCTAAAAAAGATATCCTGGCAAAAAACCTGATGGCCCCGTTATTGGACAATTACCTTGAAAAACACAATTCCGTGAATCTGACGGCCAAAGCCCTGATCAAAGCGGGTATTGGTGTGGTGGCTGCAAAAAACCTGCATTAATTAGACAATAAAAGGATATACACCATGATTCCATCAAGAATGAATCAATTCCTCAATGACACTCTGCCCCAGGATGTCCGGAAAAACCGGCTAATCAAGGATGGACCGCTGCGGTTTCTTGAATTCGGCCCCCTGGATGTGGATCGCCTTCAGCGGCTGGGGATAAAAGTGGACCGTCTGGGACCCCGCCTTGTTTCCTGTATGTGGAACGAGGAAAGCCCCATTGAAATCGGGGGATTCCTGGTTGTGGACAATCTTTCCATGGGCTCTCCCTCCATGGGCGGAACTAGGATGCTGCCGGATATCACCCCGGATATCATCCATAACCTTGCTAGGGGCATGACCCTTAAAAATGCAGCTGCAGATCTCCCCTTTGGCGGCGGGAAATCCGGCATCGTCAAACCGGAAAACCTGTCGGAAAAAGACCGCCACGCCGTTATCAAAGGATTCGGGCAGCTTTTAAAACGCTATAAGGATATTTATATCCCGGGCCCGGATGTGGGCACCAATGATGCAGACATGAAAACCTTTGCCATTGAAAACGGTCTGAACAATGCTGTATCCAAACCCTCAGACATGGGCGGCAACCGCATTGATGAGCTGGGAGGGGCTGCCAACGGCGTGGTGGTGGCCACCAAAGCGCTTTTGGAACACCTGCCGAAATTAAGGCAATTGCCCCAGTTTAAAAACATGGTGATTCCAAAACCGGAAAAAATGGATGTCCTCATCCAGGGATTCGGGGCTGTCGGCGCCCATGTGGCAAGGGTCTTTCATGACTATGATCCGGGCAACGCCCCCATCATCAAGGGCATCAGCGATGAAGCCGGGTATCTCTTAAATAATGAGGGCCTTCCCTGGAAAGAACTATTTGACATGTGGAAAAAATTCGGTGCCGTCACCCAGAGATATTTCCATGACCGGATGATGCATGGAGATGGCCTGGAATCAAAAAAAACCATATATTCCAATTCTTCCAACAATCTTTTGACAGAATCCGCTTTCTGCCTTGTCCCGGCATCCCCTCTGTTCAATTACCTGGATGTGGATGCCGCAACCAAACCCTCCATGACCACGAGCCGCATGGGCACCTGGCAGATCATTGTCGAAGGGGCCAACACCTATTCCCCGAACCCGCAGCGAAAGGCCGAACGCAGAAGAATGGAAAGGCACGTTTACAGGGACAAAGGCGTCCTGATTGCCACGGATTATCTTGTAAACTCCGGCGGGGTGATTTATGCGGCCCACGAACGGATTGTGCCCACCCCGGATCATCTCCTGATCCCAAAAGAAATCCTGGGGAATCCCACAGCCATCCAGGGCTGGCTTGAAAAAAACAAAGAAGATTTTGCCTCCCTTGCCGAAACCCGGAGAAAGACAGCCGTTCAGAAACTGGAAACCGTTATCCGACGAAACATGGAAGAACTCATTGACGGTCTTATCAAAGATGCAGACAGCCTTCCCTGCGAGATCGCCGAAAAAATCAGCGTCCAGCGGATTGCCGCCATGGAAAAATCAAGAACGGCCCGGGATATCATGGAAGATGCCCCCACCATCGGCGTGGACAAAAGCGTGACCGACGCAGCCAAACTCCTGGTAAGCGCCCATGTATCCATTGTCAATGTGGTATCGGAAAAAGGAAAGCTCATCGGCATTGTGACCAATTGGGACATCACCAAGGCCATGGCTTCGGGACTGCCCATGGATTCGCCGCTGACCAAGGTCATGACCGCCGATGTCATCACCACCACCCCGGATGCAGGCATCATCGATTGCATCAGAACGCTCGAAACCAATGACATCTCTGCCATGCCCATTGTGGAAGATGATAAAGCCATCGGCGTCATTTCCGGTGATATCCTGGCGGGAAGAACCCTTTACAGGCTTCTCCAGACCATGAGTTAAATATAAAACCTAAACCCTCACCATAGAAAATTAAAAAGCCGGCCCGGACAACAGCTATCACGGCCGGCTTTCTTTTTTAAAACAGTCTACGGTGTTCCAACAGGAATACTGACGGATGAAATTACATTCAAAGTCTTATCATAAGTAAAACCTGTCATCGAAACATTGTTGATAGTAAGGGTGATAATACCTTTTTTTGATATCTTTTTTGATGTAAACGTAATAGTGCCATTAGACCCAGTGACTCCAGAAACGCTACCTGATATCAGGCCTGACCAAGAAGCACTGACTGTCGCTCCCGAAACCGGGTTTGAATTTTTATCTACAATAGTCACTATGGCCTTTACATACCGTGATGTTGAAGTACCATAAACCGAAGCTTGCACATTCGAAATAAAAACTACTTTGGAAAGATCGGGCAATACCTCAATCATAACGCTGTCGGAAGCAGTAGCGCCCTGGTTGTCTGTAACAGTAAGGGTGGCTGTAAAAACCCCGGCCTTAGTATATACATGCTCTGCGACCATACCCTGTGTTGATGTCCCATCCCCAAAATCCCAGTTCCATGAAACGATACTACCGTCATTGTCCTTAGAGAAAGCCCCGTCGAATTCAACGGTCAACGGAGTCATGCCGGAGGTGACCGTTGATTGGGCTATTGCTTGGGGTGCAAGGTTGCCGTCATTAAAATTATAATCCACCGTAGCATACACCTTTTTCGCATCTACAGATACCGGAGCTTCGCTACTTGCTACCTGAATATATCCATTGGCGGCATCAATCAGAATAAAAGATTTCAGAACGACAGGATCTAAAGCCATACTATCCTCCACCCCCAGATAATAGGTCTTGATCATACTGTTTGATGGGACCATGTCTGAGAGGTCAAAAACGAAGGTCCCGTCCACTGCAGTGGTCGTTCCATTGAATGAATAAGCACCTCCCTGGTTAAAAATCATTTCCGGTATCCAGGTAGAAGTCGGAACAGACTGGTTCGTATCTGAAATACCAAGTGTCATACGGATTTGATTTCGTTTGAGATGATTTAAAGTAAATTTTCCAATAACCTTTGGCTCATAATCGGGTTTTGCCGTTACCCAGTGGGCCCTTGCCGGTGACCAACCTGTGACACGACCTGTTGAGGGACCACCGATAACTGCTGAAGGATTTTTCAACGCATCATAGGACATCCAGGCAAATCCGGCTTCACCCCATCCCGTTCCCCAAGAATTGGCAATCCGGAAAGCACCTTTTTCACCATTGTCCACCACCCCGTTCCCGTTGATGTCCACCCAGATGCTGTCATTGTATCCCACTACGGTCATGGCATGATAGCCGTTAGTTCCGTTTACCCAAGTTGCAGCCCTTTTCCCGACAAAGGCATCATCATCGGTGGTGGACGGATCATTGCCGATTGTCTGCCAAACCCAGGAATTAATATAGGTCGGAATATTGAGGACATACCCGTTTAAAATCATCTGCTTAACCTGAGCAATTCCTGTGTCCTTATCCGTGTCCATGACATATCCATACTGATCAAACCGTCGATAAAGGGAATCTTCCCATATATCAGGGTTCAGGCTCCATGACCGGAAATCGGAGTCATAGGGGAACTCAGTCCATGTGGCTATCCCATGCTTCTGCCCGATTTCATAAGCCCAATAATACCAACTTCCAACATTTTCCCCACCATTGACCATGTTATAGGCCCATTTAGGACTGAGCCGATTCACGTCTCCACCATTTTTTGCATCCAGATTTTTTGCCATGGCATATATATGGGTCATTGTATAATAAACCCCACTGAACGAACCGCAGGAATTCAAAGAACCCTGGGAGCGGATAGGAGGAAAAAACTTTAATTGGCTGTTATCAACCGATCCCGGAACGTCTGCTTCTGGAAGTATTGATTGATTATCTATCGAAGCATCTGCTCCCGTCATCACTTCAAGATCTCGGCCATTTTCCGATATCGAAATTCGAACTTTTTCAAGGGGTTTTCCTCCCTTCTTTTCCCGCCATTGATTCATTCTCTCAAGACCCAACTTATTCAGTTTGATCTTTTTAACCTTCAACATATGCTCATTCTGCCAGTCCAGTTCTTCTTGTGTCAGCTCCGGCAACCCGGTCATACGGGGTTCTTTTTCTTGGGCTAAAAGGCTTCCGGCTAAACTTAGAACACAAAACGATAGAATACAAAATAGACTCAACTTTTTTTTAAAATTGGTGGTTTTCATTCCTCTCTCCTTTGTTAGATCTTTCTTTTTCATATCTTGCAGAGAGCATGATTCATGCCAGTTTTATATTTTTCCGGCAAAATTTTCTGGAAAGCCTTGAGGAGATAGCCAAACTAACTTGTTTACCTATATCCGGCCATTAGGCATGTAAATAGGGTGAGATATAAAATGATGATATATAACAATTTTAGCAATTATATATCATCGATTGACTGAATGAAGATTGCATCCTGCCAAATTTTGTCACAGGATATGAAAATAAAGGGCAATCCAATTAAAACCGGATGGCAGGCACAAGGGTTGCGAGAACCGACTGGGAATAGCCGTCCATTTCAATAAACTGGATGCCCAGTTTTATTTGTGTTCCCTGGATCTGGGCGCTTTTGACCTCGCCCGAAACGGAAAGAAGCTCTTGATCACCATAAGGTAAAAGAAGCTCTATCTTTTTGCCGTTGATGTTTTCCTGCGTGGGAAAACGGTCCATGCTGCACAAACACCCCTTTGCGCTGATGTTGGTAATAACCGCCGGGTTTTGGCGTCCGTCGCTTTTCAGGCGGATCTGCATAAAACAGTCAACCCGTTTGTGGCTTCTGATGTTACAGGATTCCACCTTGTCGGGGTAATGCAGAAACAACAGGCTGTCGGGCTGATCCAGGGTCATAAGAATCCGGCTTGAAAAATGGAAAATATCATCCTGGTTCACATATCTGACCCGGATTCTTTCTTCAGTTGACAGGGCTTCGGCATCCGGTTCCATTCCTGAGACATCCACAATCAGATTGGCGCCTACCTTGATGCCGATCAATTAGCTGGACAAGGCTTTTTTCCCGGTCTCAATGAGCAGGGCCGTGCCGAGTTCAATAAAAAGGCGCTGACTAAAGTCTATGGGGTTTTGATTTTTTTTGCCCATGCTACCTGCCCCCCCTTCTGAATAAAATCACCTTGATGGTTTCAAAAACAATCAAAAATTCCAGAAACACGGATAAATTATTGATGTAATACAGATCATACCGCAATTTCTCCACAGAATCACCAAGGGATGCTCCGTAAGGATACATAACCTGGGCCCAGCCGGTAATGCCGGGTTTGACCGCATGGCGTTCCCGGTAATACGGGGTGATCTCACATATTTGCTCTACAAATTCAGGCCGCTCCGGTCTTGGCCCGATAAAACTCATCTCGCCTTTTAAAACGTTGACGAGCTGGGGAAGCTCATCAATCCGGGCTTTCCTGAAAATATGACCGAACCGGGTCACCCTGGGATCATTTTCCTTTGCCCAAGCCACCCCGCCTTTGGATTCGGCATCCATGCCCATGGTTCTGAATTTATAAATGGTAAATTCCTTGCCGTCTTTTCCCACCCGCTTCTGAAAATAAAAAACAGGGCCGGGCGATTTGTATTTTACCAGGACAACCAGAACCGGAAAAAAAGGCAGGGTGATTAAAAGAACCAGGGAGGATAAGACAATATCAAATATCCGTTTCATGACACGGATAAGGGGCGTGATTAAAAACCCGTTGCTTTGCACAAGCCAGCTTGGATTGATACTTTCCACGGGAATTTTCCCGGTCATGGATTCATAAAAATTGGGGTAATCAATGATGCGGACCCCCATGAGCTTGCAGGACAAAAGTTTTTGAATGGCAAGGCCGCCCCGCCGTTCCGTCAGGGCCATGACAATGGCATGGGCCCGGTACTGCCGGCAAAGGGACACAATATCATCCATTTTCCCGACAATCTTATTTTCTTCAACCGACACCGGGTCCGTGGCCGTGGCAACATATCCGGAAAGCACATATTTTCCAGGAGATGCCTCGATCAACCGCTCTACTTCCCGCGCGTTTGGCCCGGTACCAATGACCAGCATGTTTTTTGAAAAAAATGGGGCTTGGGTTGTTGCCTCATAAAGGGATTGCCACACAATTTGAAATAAAAAAAACACCAAAACCCCAAAAATCATGGGAAAGGAAATTGAGGAGAACCTGTTCAGCAGCATGAGCACGGCAAGGGAAACCGCATTGGAAAGTGCACAACGGATCAAAACGGTTTTAAATAGCAATGGCCGGATATTATAAACTTCAAAAATATATGAACTAAAAATCAAGACCGGGACAAATCCCAACACCCATAAGCCCGATAAAATGCCCGGTGTATATCCTTGCGCCCTGATTACCCATAATATCAAAATTGCCAGGGCGGCAACGGCATCACCGCCCATTAGAATCATCTGTTTTCGGATCTGACTTCCTTTTGCCGACACACCCATATCCTTATCCTGCAATATTCTTTTAATGCTCTTTTTGTATCATGATACGTGTTGATATCTTTGACACAGGCATATGTCAAGAAAATATCATGCGATATTGAACAGATCAGGATCAGATTGGTAAAAAGGATGGAAAAACCTGGTGATTTTTAATTTCCATTTTGTTATCATGACCGCCATAATAAAATCAGAACCTGTCTCAAAAGGAGAAAAAAATGACTGCCGACGTATATTTCATGGATCTGGAAGCCACTTCAAGGGAAAACCTTCCTGACAAGCTGGCAAGACTTATTAAAACCGCAGGAATGGAAACCGTTTTAAAAGAAAGCGATTTGACCGCGGTAAAAGTCCATTTTGGGGAGCAGGGCAATACCGCCTATATCCGTCCTGTTTTTATCCGGAAAATCATCCAAACCATCCGGAAATTAAAGGCCAATCCTTTTTTGACCGATGCCAACACCCTTTATGTGGGCACCCGTTCCAACAGCGTTTCCCATATTCACACGGCCATTGAAAACGGATTCTCCTATTCCTCCATGGATGCAACTCCCATTATCATTGCAGACGGGCTCAGAGGGAAAAACGAAAGCAAAATCGAAGTGAATCTGAAAAACTGCAAGCATGTTTATATCGGCTCTGAAGTTGTGGAGGCCGATGCCCTCATCTCCGTGGCCCATGTCAAAGGTCATGAACTTGCCGGGTTTGGCGGGACCTTAAAGAATCTTGGCATGGGGTGCGCCTCAAGACGGGGAAAGCTGGACCAGCATTCCAATGTGAGCCCAAAAATAAAACGAAAAACCTGTATCGGGTGCGGGGAATGTGCAAAACACTGTCCTGGCGACGCCATTTATCTGGAAGAAAAAAAGGCCTATATGCGGCCGGAAGCCTGCATCGGGTGTGCCGAATGCATTGTCAGATGCCCCACGGGTTCGGTCACCATCAACTGGAACCAGACCGTCCCGGTTTTTCTTGAAAAAATGATGGAATATACGGTTGGTGTTCTGAAAAATAAAAAAGACAAAGCCTTTTTCATCAATTTTATCACGGATATATCCCCCAACTGCGATTGCCTTTCTTACAGCGGTTCCCCCATTGTCAACAATGTCGGGGTTCTGGCCTCCATGGACCCGGTGGCCGTTGACCAGGCCAGCGTTGACCTGATCAACAGGCAGACCGGTCTTCCCGGAACCGAACTGAAAGCAAACCTGAATGCCGGCGAGGATAAATTCAAGGGGCTTTACCCGTCCGTGGACTGGCCGCATCAGCTTTCCTATGCAGAAACCCTCGGGCTCGGCACACGGGCTTACAGACTTGTCCGCCTGAAAACCCATGCCTATAAAGCCTAAATCAGGAACCGGCAATATCGGGAAACAGGGAGCACAAGTCCGAAAGCAGGCTGTTCACGCTTTTATAGAGGTTTGAACAGCCATTGGAATATCGCATCACCATGTCGTTCATCTCTCTGGGTATATACGGGTAAAGCTTTTGCAGGTTGGCCACCCTGTACCGGAACATCAGGGACATGTCGGGAGAAGTCAATGTACCGTTGAAATCCGGATAGTTTTCAGGGTGTTCCTGGATATCATTGATGGAATGCCTGCCCTTTCCCACCACCTGCTGAAGGACGTTGCCCAGGCATATGGCGTCATAATCCGGCTTGTCCACCTCATAATCAAAATCAATCCA
This sequence comes from uncultured Desulfobacula sp., assembly GCA_964635025.1. Taxonomy (GTDB): domain Bacteria; phylum Desulfobacterota; class Desulfobacteria; order Desulfobacterales; family Desulfobacteraceae; genus Desulfobacula. Next base: position 9,218 of record CAZWMY010000117.1, read on the forward strand.
CATATAATCCTTTGTCCCGTTGTGGATGATAATGTGATCCGCCCTGATATCCCCATGATGCAGCCCTTTTTCATGCAAAAGGGATATGGCCCGGACACTCTGGATAAACAGCCTCATGACATTTAAAAATTCAGCGTTGTAATACTCCCTGTGGGACATGTTCAGCCCCCGGAGATAATCAAAGAGTGAAGGGCCGGATATAAAGTCAATGATCCGGACGATATTGCCGACAGTATCCCTTACCGGGTGGCCCTGCATGAAATTCGGATGGCCCTGCATGTCGTCTAAGATTTTGGCTTCTTTTTCAGGGCTCCGCAAAAATTGATAGACCGTCTCACCGACCTTATTGACAAAGGTTTCAAGAAAGACCAGTTTGATGATTTTTTTTAAACCCGTTGTCAAATCAAGACAGGTCTTTACCCAGAATTTTGGTTGGTCATCTATGCCGAACCGGCCTTCCCGTGCATGGCCGATGATGAGATAATCGTTGCCGGAAAGCCTCATGACATCACCAACATCAATGGACATGAATTCCGAAGTATCTTCAAATACCTTCATCCGGGTCGACGGTTCCCGGCGGGTCACCTCTTGGATACGTTGTTTGAGTGAAGACGGCTGATCATAAATCATAATCATCTCCTTTCAACGATAAGGTTTACCTTAATTGAATCACTTCTTTTCAGGCATTTCAAGAAAATTTCAGGTTTTATTTTATCAAATTTTATCGTAATTGATGTGCTTTTGCCCAAGCCTGCACATGGATGGGTGACTCAAGGACCGTTACCCCTGCTTCCCGCAAGGCCTTTGTTTTGCCGTCATAGGTTCCGGCAGAGCCTCTGACAATGGCGCCGGCATGGCCCATTTTTTTGCCCTGGGGTGAAAACCGTCCGGCAATATAAGAGGCTACTGGCTTTTTCATGTTGGCGGCAATATATTCGGCTGCTTTTTCTTCCTGCTCTCCACCGACCTCTCCCACAATAATGACGGCATCAGTCTCCGGGTCTTTTTCAAACATGTCAAGGATCTTGGGCAGGTTGCACAGCACCACGGGATCGGCGCCCATTCCGACCACCGTACTCTGGCCGATCTTGATTTCGGAAAGAATGCCGGCAAATTCATAGGACAGGGTTCCGGACCGGGAAATGATCCCCACCCGTCCCGGTGCAAACAAAGAAGCGGGCATGATGCCCATTTTGCCTTTGCCCGGAACAAGAATGCCGGGAGTTGTAGGCCCAAGGGCAATCACCTTTTTATCATCGGCATAATCCCGCATTTTTATGACGTCATGAACCGGGACATGCTCCGGAACAATCACAATAAAATCAATGCCCGCATCAATGGTTTCAAGAAAAGCATCCAGGACAAAGGCGGCCGGTACAAAAAACACGGAGGCATTGGCCCCTGTTTCTTTGACGGCATCATCCACATAATTAAATACCGGCAGGCCTTCCACCAGGTTTCCGCCTTTGCCGGGCGTAACCCCGCCGACAATCTTTGTGCCGTACTGAAGCATCCATTTGGTCTGGATGCTGCCGATTTTTCCGGTAATGCCCTGGACAATCACCCGTGTATCATCATTCAATAAAATGCTCATGCGCTATATCCTTATGATCAGCCTATTTTTGCGGCAGAAGGGTCGTTTAATATTGATATCAGTTTATCAACAGCCTTTTCCGTGGCAGCCTCGGTCACCACATGAATGCCGCCGGATTTCAAAATCTCCCAGGTTTCTTCCTGGTGATTGCCAAGGGCCTTGGCTACAATGGGAAGGGTGATGCCATGCTCTTTGATATACCGGACAATGCCTTTGGCCCCTTCATGGATGGGGTTGATCCCGCCGTAAATATTGATGAATATAGCCTTTAAGGGCTTCATGAGAATCAGCTCCATGCATTTGTACAAAAGATCAGCTGTAATACCCCCGCCGGTTTCAAGAAAATTTGCTGGGGAAAGGCTGCGGCCGATAATATCCATGGACGCCATGCCAAGACCGGCGCCGGAAGAGATCAGACCGATATCCCCGTCAAGATCCACATAGGTTACCCCGATTTCTTTTCCTTTTTTTTCCAGAGGATTTCCTATCCTGCCTTCGGATGACAGGGAAAGGTTTTTCTTCACCCTGAACATGGCAGAGTCATCAATTTCAAGAACAGCATCCACAGCCATGAGCCCGCCATTGTCCAGGATGACCAGGGGGTTGATTTCCGCGATCATGGCCTCATAGTGTTGGAATATTTGATAAAGACGAACCAGAATATTGGAACAGGCAGACACGCGATTATCGGCAAGACCGGCATTGCGCAGGAGCCTGACGGCCTGATAGGGGTAAAACCCGAACTTGGGGTCAATTTTCAACGAGGCGATTTTATCAGGTGCGTTTTTTGCCGTTTCTTCAATATGCACCCCGCCCTCGGTGCTGACCACCACCACAGGCTTTCCTGAGTACCCGTCAATGGTGATGCCCATATAAAGCTCTTTTCTGATTGAAGCCTTCTCGCAGACCATGATTTCACGGATCGGAAGACCCTTTATGTCCGAATCAAACAGCGCTTCTGCCATTTGAGTGAGTTCATCCGGGCTTTCTGCAATCCTGATGCCGCCGGCAAGCCCCCGGCCGCCTACCAGGACCTGGGATTTAAGAACAGCAGGATAACCTGTCTTTTCGGCTATACTTAATGCATCCCCTGCTGTTCCTGCAACCCCTCGTTCCGGGACGGGTATGCCGAACTTATCAAAAATATCCATGGCCTCATATTCATGCAATCTCATCTTTTTATCCTGTTTTTTTAAAATTCATCGGTTCACATTCAAGGCAGGAACACTAAAAAAAAACAGATGGCGTGTCAACAAAAAAGATCACATAAAAAGATCAAACCATTCGCATATATTATTTAATTTATTATATTTTTTTGAACCTGGAAAAGTTCTTGACAAGACCTGAAAATTTTTCTTAGTAATGTTTTAATGATTAAAGTGAAGATTTGGTAAAACTTGGTTTTATGTATGGAAATAGTTTTGGATAAAGGGTTTTGGTTATTTTTCTTGTGTTGTTAAGATTGAATGAATTTGTACGAAATTTATTATCTTGCCTCTTGCTTAAATTAAACCGCTCTGCCTGATGAGAAATCCTTTCATCAGGGTCACCTGACTCCATATGAATAGACTGTTTGATTATTTTTATAAAAAGGAAAAACATTTATGGGACTGATGACAAAAGATGAATATATTGAATCCTTGAGAAAATTAAACCCGGTTGTGTATATGTTTGGTGAAAGGGTTAAAAATGTGGTGGATAACCCAAGACTCAGGGCAGGGATCGAAGCAACCGGTGCAACCTTTGAAGTGGCCGGCATGGAGCAATACAAAGAGCTTGCCGTTACGGTCAGCCCCCTGATCAATGAACCGGTCAACCGGTTCACCCTGCCGCCATCCTCCATAAAAGACCTGGTCCACCGGGTCAAGCTGAACCGGACCGTGGCCAACCATGTGGGCACCTGCCACCAGAGATGCACAGGGCTTGACTGTCTTTCAGCGCTATCCATAGTCACCTATGACATTGATAAAAAATACGGCACAACCTATTACCAGAATTTTATTGATTTTATAAAACACATGCAAAAGCACGATCTGGTTGGAAATGCCGGAGTCACGGATGTAAAGGGCGACAGGTCCAAAGGCCCGACAGATCAGGAAGATGACCAGATGTACCTCAAAATTGTGGAACGGCGGCCCGACGGTATTGTGGTCAGCGGTGCAAAAGTTCACCAGACCGGTTCCCTCTCCGCCCATGAAATCATTGTCCTGCCCACCCGCGCCTTTAAAAAAGGGGATGAGGACTATGCCGTGGCCTTTGCTATCCCGTCTGACACCGAAGGCCTCATCCATGTGGTGGGCCGGTCCAGCCTGGACAACCGGGAGCTTGAAGGCGTGGACTGTGGAAATGTAAGATATTCCAAAAACTGCCCCACCCTGATCTTTAATAATGTCTTTGTCCCCAAGCACAGGATTTTCATGTGCGGGGAGACTGAATTTGCCGTGGAAATGGTGATCAAATTTTCCTCTTTCCACCGCCAGAGCCATGGCGGCTGCAAATCCGGAAAGATCGACTGCATGATCGGGGCTTCCCTTGCATTGATGGACTATAACGGAACCGCCAAGATCAGCCATCACAAACAAAAAATCATTGACATGATTTACCGGGCGGAAACCCTTTACGGCTGCTGCCTTGCATCTTCTTATGAAGGCAAGGCCATGCCGTCCGGCGCATATTTTATAGACACCATTTTATCCAATGCCTCTAAAATCCATGAAGGCAAAGAACTATCCGAATGCATCCGTCTCATGATTGATATCTGCGGCGGGTTTGTGGCGGATATGCCCTCAGACAAGGATTTAAACCATCCTGAAATCGGCCCCATGCTGAAACGCTATCTGAAAGGCGCTGACGGCGTGCCAGTGGAAAACAGGATCCGGAAGTTCCGGCTGGTTGAAAAAAGCGCCATGGAATCCGCCGACACCATTTCCGAATACCACGGCCGCGGGTCCCCCGAACGCCACGC
>CAZWMY010000118.1:0-13605 GCA_964635025.1 uncultured Desulfobacula sp.
CTATCCACTGAGCTACGGGGGCAAAGGTCTTTCAAATTATGGTTACAATTAACATAATCAAGGCTTTTAAGCAATACTTGAAAGCCCCTTATATACTGGGTTCATGCTTATATTTGATTATGGCCAAAAATTCAAGAATTAAAATTTGTAAGTCTAAAATTTTATTTATTTTTCAGGCGTTTATGAAAAATTCTATTTTTGGTTTCGTTTGGAACCGTTTGTAAATATTTGACCTTGACGGGCACAATTTAGGCACAGTAAAGCACACCTATGATACGGGGATTTTCATCCCCATATCATAAATTTCTCTTCATCTTTTTCATTTGATATCATCGATATCATCCCTGCTTTCTCAAAAAACTATCCAACGCCTCAATCAAAACCCCGGCAACATCCAGTCCATTTTCTTTGGCATATCTTTCAATCCGTTCCAACATTTGACAGGGCAGCTCGATGGTTAAACTCTGAGTGAGATCCCGGCACTGATCCATTGAAATTTCTTTTGTCATTGTGGTTCCTTCTTTTTTGTCTTTCTGAATTTTTACACGGACATCCGCATATGGCAAGGAAAATCAAAGTTTGGGTCCCAGCGTGGCTGTAATCTGTTGTAATGCTTGTAACGGATGTAATTACAATTTGCCATAAAAGTGTAATTTGCTTGTCCATGAAGGGTTTTGTGGAATTTCTTCAGTTACAAAGTGCTGGGTGTGTCAGTGTTTATAGGGGGTTCTTTCAAGGGCCTTTTTACATGTTAAATGATACCATCAGTTGTATAAATGTTCGGGAGAGAGTTAAGGATCGTGGAAAGTATCTTTGAAGTTTAAGGGCGGTAAAATATAAGGGCTACGGACTCAATGCTTTGATAATAAAAAATTTATGTCAACCTCAACATATTGTGTCAGGTCTTGGCCAGAAGATTGGAGCTTACTGGAAACATATTGCCACTGCCATCCCTTTCGATAGGATTCTAACAGAGACAGAGCCAATTAACTATGACTGCCGATCGACCTTCAAAGCCTTGGGACAATTGCAGGGCCTGCCATCAACAAGAATTTTAGAGAGGGTTCGGAAAAATCTGTACAATTTGTTATTATAATGTCCTCGAAAGGTATCAGGATTGGTTTTTATTTTTTTTAAGATCAGTAAATGAAATTAATTTTGTTTGTTTTTCAGGCTTTTGAAATTTTGTATAAACATCTTTTCTATTTGCCACTCTGACAACCAGGATCAATAATTCATAATCTTGTATATCTGCGATGATTCTGAAATCCCCGACTCTAAATTTCCAAAACTCTTTTAAATTTTTCTTGAGCGGTATTGCTAATGCTCTTGGGTTTTCCAGGGTAAGAACCTCTTTTTCTAAAAAATCTAATAGAGCCTTGGCATCCTTTTTATCAAGTCTTCTCAGTTCTTTTTTGATTTTTGGTATGAATTTAATCGTCCAAGTCAAGTGCTGTCCTCATCTCATCTAAGGTTAAAGCATCTTCGCCATTTTTTTTAAATTCTTCGAGTGCTGACTCTGCAAGATAAATATCTTCCAATTCATCAAAATGCCGTGAAAATAGTTCTTTCACATAAAAAGCTTTTGGCCTGTTTGTCTTTTCGGCCAAAAAATTAAGTCGATTTGCTATTGACTCTGGCAATCTCACTGATAACATTTTTTATCTCCTCGTCTTGTGTAATCATTTTTAAAAATGATTTGTATTATATATAATACAAGTATGACAAACAAGCAAGTTTTTCTGTCCAAAAACCTGTAAAAAAATGTATACCTTTCCAGACATAAAAAAAACCTCTTAAATTGATGTTCAAAAATGTTGAAAAACTATTTTATTGACACGTCGTACTGATTTCTTTATAACCTTTTTATACATAAATAGATAAAAGGAAATTCAATGTCGGAAATTGGATATATCAGAGTCAGCTCAGTTGGACAAAATGATGCCAGGCAACTTGAAGGCGTTTTCTTGGATAAAGTCTTTAAAGAAAAAATTTCCGGAAAATCCATCAAGCGGCCTGAACTTGAAAAATGCCTGGAGTATATAAGAGAAGGGGACACCCTCCATGTTCACTCCATGGACCGGCTGGCCAGGAACCTGAAAGATCTTCAAAATATCGTGGATGATTTAACAGGGCAGGGCATAACCATCAAATTCCATAAAGAAAACCTGGTTTTCAGCAGCGAAGCCAATGCCATGAGCAAATTGTTGCTCCAGGTGATGGGAGCATTTGCAGAATTTGAGCGGTCCCTGATCAAGGAAAGACAGCTTGAAGGCATTGAGGCCGCAAAGAAAAAAGGCAAACACTTGGGCCGGGCCCCTTCTTTATCTGAAAATCAGATAAATGAAGCCCTCACCTTGCTTGAATCCGGATTGCCGAAAACCGAAGTTGCAAAACATTTTGAGATCAGCAGATCCACGCTATATAATGTTTTAAAACAGGATACCGCAAAAGTGAATTTGAAATCCTGGATCGTCTATCTTTTAAAGTGCGCTGATGGATCTCTTTATTGTGGCATTACCAATGATCTTAAGAATCGTCTGGAAAAACACAGTCAGGGCACAGCATCAAAATATACAGCATCCAGGCTGCCGGTTGAACTGGTTGTCTCCAAGAAGGGCTTGGCAAAGAGTGAAGCGCTAAAGCTTGAACTGAAAATTAAAAAGCTGCCGGCGAATAAAAAAATTGAGAGCCTAAATAATTTGAAAAAGAATACTGAGGATAGGCCATGACCGAATCAAACCCGGTAACAATAGAAGAGATTTCTGATAAAATTTATAATATTCGTGGCGTCAAGGTGATGCTTGATATGGATCTTGCTCAACTGTACGAGGTTGAAACAAGAATTTTAAAAAGGAATGTCAGGAGGCATATTGATCGTTTTCCTGATGATTTTATGTTTGAATTGACCAAAAAAGAATTAAGTAACTTGAGATCCCAATATGGCACCTCAAGTTGGCGCGGGATATTGATACACCAAGATTGGGTTACCCTTATTTGTAGTAAAAAAGTTTTCTGATTGCTCATTGTTTCACCTCAAGAATCACATCGATTTTAGAGGCAACCATCCTTGTTCTCTGAGGGGGCGAGGCAAACAAAGCCACTTTTAAAGGCAACCCAAAGCCAGGCCCCTCTGGGTTAGGATATTTACTCATTCCGGAAATTTCTTATTTTCCCATCAGGCCCTGTAATAACACCCTTGCCTCTGACATAAACATATCCTTTGTCTTTATCTACTCTGAATTGAAGTGGATTATCTTTATCACTTGAAAAAGTATAACCTGCATATTTAATTTTACCTATCCATGTATGTTTCGCATTGTAACACCACAAAGCATACCTCCCCTCGCGCATGGAAATCTTTCCTTTCACTGAAAAATTGCCGTCCTTATCTACGCCTCCAATTTCGGCGTCAGTATCACACTCACCCTTGTAATCAACTTCAAATTTCGGGGTCTTTATCGAAAATGATTTTGAATTTTCAGAACCTGCAGCCGAAATATTATCATCTATAAAAAATGATAAAATTAATAAAAAATGGAATAATTGTATTACTTTTTTATTCTTATAGGTTTTCATAATGCTTCCTTAAAGTTGTTTGCGTTTATTTGAGGGCAGTATGTTCAATCCCTCTCGGTATTTAGCAACGGTTCTTCTGGCGATCTGAAGGTCTGAAGCCTGAAGGATAAGGGTTATCTTCTCATCGCTCAGAGGGTTTGAGGGATCTTCATTCTCAATGAGAACTCTGATTTTTTCCTTGATACTGGATGAAGCAAGAGCGTCTCCATCTGCTTGTTCTATGGAAGAATTAAAAAAATATTTGAGTTCAAAAATGCCCTGAGGCGTATAGGCATATTTGTTGGTTGTCACACGACTGATGGTTGATTCGGCCATCTTGATATCTTCAGCGATATTTTTCAAGATCAGGGGCTTTAAATAGGCAATCCCTTTTTCAAAAAATTCCCGTTGAAATTTCAAGATGCTTTCCATGACCAGATAGATAGTTTTCTGTCGTAGGTGAATGCTTTTAATCAACCATGAGGCAGATTGCATTTTTTCGTTAAGGTAGTTTTTTGCCTCTCTGGAAATTTTCCGGCCGTTGGCAAAAGTGTTTTTATAAAATTGATTAATTCTCAACCTGGGCAACCCATCGTCATTCAATACTATTTTAAAATCATCCCCGTATTTGTAGACATATATGTCAGGGACAATATATGCTGGCTCCTCCAATGAAAACGCTCGTCCGGGTTTGGGTTCAAGGTATTGTATGATTTTTACGGCCGCCCTTACCTCTTCGATGGAAAGTTTCAAGGTTTTGGCAATCTTTTTGATATTTCTATTTTCAAGGTTTTTCAGATGATATCGGATGATATCGGTTATAATTGGATTGTTGATGCCCAATTGTCCGACCTGAATCAAAAGGGTTTCACAAAGATTCCTTGCACAGACGCCGGGCGGATCAAATGCCTGAAGAACCGACAGCACATTCTCAACGGTCTGTAGATCGACATTACAGGATTGGGCGATTTCAGACAGAGGGCCGCACAGATAACCGTCCCGGTCAAGATTTCCGATGATCATATGACTGATTTTTTCTTCAGTCTCTGTAAGACCGTGAAGCCTCAGCTGCCAATGGAGATGATCCTCAAGCGTCTTTTTTTCCGTTGTAAAGGCTTCATAATTGGGGGTCTGGGTATTTTCAGATTCAATACAGAGTTTTCCGGTGGAATTGTATTCATTGGTGTAGTTATCCCAGTCTATATCGGACTGGACTTTTTCTTCAATAGTGATTTCTTTGATGCGGGTTTCTTCTTCAGAAGCGGAACTTTCCGATTCCAGATCAGATATTTTTCGGTCGATTACTTCTTCCTGGTCGACCTCTTCAATGGCTGGGTTCTGTTCGATTTCCTGCTGGATCATTTCAGCCAGCTCCAGGCGGGACAATTGAAGCAGCTTGATCGCCTGCTGGAGCTGGGGAGTCATGACAAGCTGCTGACTAATAATCTGCTTTTGCTGTAATATAAATTCCATCTTATGATTCTCTGTTATTAAGGATAACAACATTATTGGCAACTTTCTTTCCACAATTTTTACAGAAACAGAACATGTTATTTCTCCTCTTTTTTTAATTTTCTTTCATTTTGATCACCGCTTTATTTTTTAAATGTGATTTCTACTTCCTATTCTCGGCAATTTTTCATTCTCATTTGGCTTTATTTGTTTGAGCCGTCTTGAAAAATTTGAGTAAATCCCCCTACCCAAGCCAGTCCTAGTCAACTCACGTGAGTTTCAATGTTTTTTTCTGAACACGTTTGCTCATGAAAAATAGAATAAAGAATGTTAAAACGAACAAAGAAAGCCCACCAATTGATCCAATTTTTGATATCTGCTGCTGATCAGCACCTGGTTTGATAAAACTCACCATCAAGAGAGTATTCCCTATCAAACCTAAGAACCACATGCCAAAGCCGAGCAATGCGTTTTTGAAATGCCAAATATTAGAAGGTGCCTTTACCGCGACACCACAGCTATTACAGATAACAACGTTATTGGCAACTTCCTTTCCACAGTTTTTACAGAACATGTCCTTTCTCCTCATTTTTTTAAGTAAGGGTGGTTGTATTTTTTATTTATTGTTTTTTTCCCCCTGTTTTTTTAAGTTTTCCAATGGTCCTTCTATCTTAATAATCCCTTTTTCAATTGCCATAGAAATTTCTGACCCTACTAAACTTTTTTTTGAAGAAATATTATCTATAGAGATAAACCTCACTTTCTTTTCGCTTAATTCTTTTGTTATGAAAATTGCATTTGCACCAGAATCTGTAGGTTGGGCCGAAAGACTTCCATCTTCAGGATGAAGTGTAAATTTAAATGTGCTTTCATCGATCACCTTGCACTTCTTATCCGTTGTTGATAACTCACATTTCAATACATCTTTCAACGAGCCTTCCTTATTTAAGACCAAGTGCTGTGGTGAATCGTTTTTGCTTTGTTGAACAGGAACCAATTCATTATTTTCTTCTTTTAATGACCACCCGCTTATTTCTTTACCTATTTCAAGCTTCTGCCATTCCATATTACTGTAAATATAATAACTAATTTTTTCATTTTGTTTTGAGGGTTTAACATCTTTTGAATTTGCAGTTGAAGCTCCTATTCCAAAAAAAAGAATTAAAAAAAAGATGAGGGTAATATTTTTTATTAAAACACGATTCGTATTCATAGCTCTCCTCCGTTTTGTTTAGTGATTGAAAATTTAAAATTTTGATCTTTCCCAGGATTTTGCTGATGCTCAAAATGTAGTTTTTTTTATCGGGTACCTCCTTTCAAATCAGATTCAGTTCGAATCTTTTTCTTGATAAACTCAATTGCATGTCGGCTCCTATCCCGACCCGCTGAACAGTGAAAAAGTATCGGTTTTTCAAGCAGCGTGTAGGCTTCCCAAACACGGTTGAGTTGTTGATTGGTCAATGGAGGATACTCATAATCGCGCACAGGTATATGCTCCACAAAGAAACCGCCAGCTTTATAGTGTTCGATTAAGCTCGATGATGGCAGACCGGAATAAAGGATGAGGTGCTCAGCATCAAGTAGACATACGATGGATTTGACGCCAAACGTAGTTTTTGCCTGATTCATCCAAATGTCCAATTCTCTTCGCTGGACCGGTCTTCCGAATTCTCCAGTATACCCTGGTCGAGCGCTGCACACGATTTCACCGACTATAGCCCAATTCATTTGATTCTCCTTTATATTTGCTGAGGCCATCCAGCCTCTTCTGATCGAATACTGCTACCCAAAACACTCTATTCGAGAAAGGCTTAATCAAACATATGAACACAATCTGAACACACAGCCGAGTAGGTACTAGAATCCATAGACCGCAAATTCAAAATATAGGCATCTACGCCCCCAACCAACTTAATCATAGAGCTTAAAGGACCTTGGCTGAGCCAGTTTTTATATTGTTTTGAACCATAAAAGACTTTTACCGGCACAAGGTAAGCATCATTGGGACCGATACCTCTATTGCAAACATCACAAACTCCAGATCCGGCAAAGCATTTGAATGGACTCTTTCGATCGTTGTTAGAGTCGTGATTGAAAAATTTTTTTAAAAAAGACACGATTTTCAAAATTGTTAAGTCAAAAATGTTTCCATTAGCATCTTGCTTTGCATTCAGTTCTTTTTTTTTCATTTTCGCTCTTCCTTTTTTATCTGGTTTAAAATCCAAGTGTTTGTGGCCTGTTGCAAAGTATAGAGAGCAAGCCCCATGCCATTAAATAAAAAAATGAACAATTAGTGTAAAAACATACATGTTTTCAATGTGTTGCATCTTCTTGGTATAAAAATTTTATCCCCAGAGACGGTAAGAAATTTTCTATTTTTTAGACATCGAAGGAGTCTATTCTTTTGAAATTACAAGGTGGACGGCACTTTTAACAATAATTCTCTCGAATTGGTCATTGTCTAACTATTTTACATCTCATATCCAATAGCCCTGACATCAAGCCAGAACAGACCTCTTTTTTATGTGTAAAAAAATTAGATTATATTTTTTTCAGTCTAATCATGCGAAGAGCCTTATAGATCGTGCTTTTGTTGAAAAAACACAAATTATGGTGTCTAAAAGTTAGATTTTGAATAAATTCTAAAAATCTATAACATGCTGATAATATTTGATTTTTAAATAATATTCAATTGGTACGCTCTTTGCTCTTAAACCAAGTGATTGGCACTTAAACCCAATAAAAAAAGGAGATTTTTTAAAATGACAACAATACAATTCGCAAATTTTAAAAACCATGAAATCCCGACACCGTATTTTGGAATGATTGAAAGAAGAAAAAGAATGAATATGAAGATAGTGGGATGGATATTCTTATTTTTTATGTTCACTATGAATGCTTATGCAGATTCTACCGATCAAGATAAATCTGAATTTAGCATCGGGAATAATCGATTCAAAATTTTAAAAGTTTATTTAGGTTCAGGGTTAAAATCTGGTGGTATGGTTTTTACACCTAATGGTATGACTGATGATCAAACCTGCCTTATCCTTGAACTTAAAGAGATTTCAGGGAATATCGCTTCAATGATAAAATTGGTTACAGATGAAAAAAAAGTTAAATTTGAAAACGTTGCGTGTACTTCAAAAAACAAAATTCTGACATGCATGTTTGCGGTTAACAAATCGTCCAAATCATTTACTCTTCATCTTTCTAAAGAGAAAACCATAAATTTATCACATTTTATGAAATAACGTAGTTATCATTTGATGGTATCTTTTTTAAACTATTTGAAATTTAACCAACTAAAGCAAATGAAATATCACTTTTCCGTTGTTTGGAGAACAAACTATGATGCAAGGAGAAAAGCCATGTTGAAGACAAGATCGTTGCTGCAAATTATGTTTCTAATTTTATTGATTCTGCCATTCACACCATTCGATATCCCGGCAGCCGTAGCACAAACGCAAGAAGTCAAGCAAGATGTTCCTTTTAAAGAAGAGCATAGAATTGAAGTTATTGATGATAATGGCGGATGGTCCTTCAAAAATATTGGAGAAGGAAAACTGTGGCTAAAAGCTACCATGCAGTTTAGCTCTACGGGAGCGGCAACTCAACCAATATTTGAGGGTTTCTATTCTGGGACAGTTGTCGTTGCAGGCAAAAAAGGGTTTACCCACCAGATGAAAAATCCGGTAGATGGATTCCAAATAGACATCACCAGTATAATGCACGAAGGCGCAGAGATCCAGATACGAAAAGAGGGGACCTTACGCGACAATCTTGAATTTATACAAAATGGAAAGGTTACCAGCAAATATTCAGTCAAAGACAGTAAGGGGGCTTCTGTTGCTTCTGGAACGCGGGCTTATACCTTTAAGAATGGAAAGCTTGCATCCATTGAGCTCAATGATCAAAAAGGGCCTTCAAAGATCAAGCTGTCTGATGGTGGGTGTATTGATGTGAAATCAGTGAAAATGGATAGAAATGACTGTGCGAAAACATCCTGGATTGATTTTTTTTACAGGTTGTTCAAATAAAGATGAAATTACTTTGGAAAAATTTAATTTTACTGATATGTGAGAAAACGAACTTGAATTGATATTGGCCACGACTCCCTGAGGGTATTTATTTTATCTGCTCTAAACTTCAGAGATACAAGATCCGGGGAAGATAAAGGCATAAAGAATTCGCTTTATATATAAAAAAATCTATTATATGACCAATTCAATATTTAGGAGTTTTAAACATGAATAAAAATCTCATCCTCATCGTGGCATTATTCTTAACTGTGTGGCTTTCTTTTTTTCAGACCAACGCAGTTGCTGGAAAATCAGACATTCTTTTTGTCTTGGACAATTCGGGGTCGATGAAAGCAAAAGATCCCGATTTTTTGACCCGCAAGGTGGTCGGCGATCTTGTAAACGGAATCAGCAAAGAATCCCAAATTGGATTGATCCTTTTTGCCGACAAGGTCGATTCGGTATTGCCGCTTACCCCTTTGGAAGATTCGAATCTTGATAAGAAGGTTACAAATGCCCTGGCAAGGCTTTCTTATCAAGGTAAATATACAAATATTCCATCGGCAATAGAGAAGGCCATCTATGATCTGAAGACGAATGGAAGGAAAGATACACAAAAGTTGATCGTATTCATGACCGATGGATTTATCGACACAGGGGATATAAGAAAAGACGATGATCTCAAAAAATGGCTCAAGGATAATCTGACCGAGGAAGCAAGAAATGCTAAAATTCGAATTTATAGTGTGGCATTCAGCGAAGAGGCCGACTTTGAGATTATCCAGACATTGGGTTTGAAGACTGATGGCGGATATTACCGCGCAATAACCAAAGCAGAGCTGCAGAGCGTATTCAATACTATCCTTGAAGAGATAAACATCTCACGACCGGAACGGCAAGTGACCGCCTCTATCGGAGAAACTCCTCAAGAAAAAAACATACCCCGGGCAATATCGATACTTGAAACCATCAAAGAAACCATCTCAAATAACATGTTTACTACAGCAATTGCCGTCTTTCTTTTTTTGGGTATTGTCATAATCACAAAAACTTCAAATAAAAAAGAAAAAAAAATCTCTGAAACAAGACCGGAGCCGGTCAAGGTTGTAACAGAAACAGAACCTGTTTTGCCTGTGTCAATACTTGAGGATGTTGAATCTGTAACCGGAGGGAAAGAGATTCGTTTAACCAAAAGTGAAACTACCATCGGGCGGGAGACTGTTAGCGGTGGATCATCAGTGGATATTGCTATCCCCAAAGATACAGTTTCGGCACTTCATGCCACCATCGAATATCGTGATACCGGTTTTTATATTATCGATCATCACAGCACCAACCACACCTTCCTGAATCAGCAAATGTTAAGTGCCGATGTTGCCCATAGAATGAAATCTGGGGATGTCGTCTCCTTTGACAAGTATCGCTTCCGTTTAGTCATCCAGAAACAAACGACCACAAACGGGATGGTTCATCGACCAGCCGAAGCTGGAGGCACAAGGATACGTACAGAGGGACTACCGATACAGAATCTGCATCAACCTGAACCCAAGGCTGTATTCAACGGCAAAATCGTGGATAAAGATGATAAAGAAGGAACACTAGTAAAGACCAAATGCCCAAATCACTCAAGCCATGATGCAACTGAATTCTGCCCTGTTTGTAAAAAGGCTTTTTGCAAAGTATGTATGATGGAGAAAGAAGGGAAGACAACCTGCCGGGTATGTGCTTAACTATAATCATTCTTAAAATACTTGGCCTAAAAAAAATTCTTTCATTCACCGTTAAATTATCAACAAATATCAGGAGCAGAAATGTTTAAAAAAAAGTTTTGGTCGAAGCCTAAACGCGAAGCACAAGTAGCCTTCGGTAAAACCGATGTCGGCAAAGTCCGGGCAAATAATGAAGATGCCTTTCTTCTTATTCCTGAGAAAAATATTTTTCTTATCGCAGATGGAATGGGTGGCCATAGCGCAGGAGAAGTTGCAAGCACAACTGCTCTGTCTGCCGTGAAAACATACATAGAAAACAGAGAGTTTAACGATGTTCCGGAAAAAAATATAGGAAGCATATTGGTAAAGGCTATGACGGAGGCACAAAATACTGTGAAAGATCTGAGACAAAAAGAGGAGCGATATTCGGATATGGGCTGTACTCTTATAGCTACCATGGTTCGTGATCATACGCTCTATTTCTGTCATTCCGGGGACTCCAGATTATACATCATTGGTCCAGAAACAATTAAACAGCTCACAACCGATCATTCAGTTGTTATGGAGCTTGTGGCCCATGGAACCATTTCTATAGAAGAAGCCAGAATCAGCCCCTTGAAAAATCAACTCACGCAGGGTGTAGGAACTTACAGTTTTGACCCGGAGTGCGGACACTGCGAGCTTAAAAAAAATGATAGAATTCTTTTATGCACTGATGGACTCTGGGATATGCTGATGGATTCTGAAATTCATGACTTGGTCAAACAAGGCGGTTCAGCGGAAGAAATTTGCACAAGGCTTATAGATGCTGCTAACGCGAATGGTGGAAAAGACAATATCACTGTTATTTTTGTGAAACAGGAGGTGAAAGATGAAAGTAACGCTTGAGGTAATAAAAGGACCGAGTACTGGAAGCACATTTGAATTCGACAAGCATGATAAATTTTATGTTGGACGTGGTGGGAAATCTCATTCAGTGGATTTCAGGCTGCCCGCGGATGATCAGTATGTCTCAAGGCAGCATTTTTTTCTTGAGATCGCTCCCCCTCGAGTATATTTTAAGAACCTGAGCCTGACAAACATCTCCCATATCAATGAAATCCCGACAGAAGACGCGGAACTTAATGATGGAGACATCATCGAAGCCGGCTATACTCAATTGAAAGTCAATATTACGGCCATCGAAACCAAGACAGTTCATTGCATCCGATGCGGTGACTCTATAATTATTATCGCTGACGAAGCCCCCCCGAAATGCTGCATAAAATGCGCAAAAGAAATCAAAATAGAAGAGAGCAAGGCACAAGAACGAAGACGCCTTGAAATTAAATGCTCTTGCGGAGTGGATATTACCTCCATGGCAAATAGTGACGGACAGGCAGAAACCCTGGCTGGAGTTGTTCAATATACATGTGATCGGTGCACCTCAAAGATGATGATGGGGGAGTATGCCGGGAATAAAATCGATGCCTATACTGTTCTGAGGCTTTTGGGAGAGGGTGGTTACGGCCGAGTTTATCAGGTATATCACGCCCCCACAGGTCGGGTTATGGCAATGAAGCTGATGCTGAATCTTACGGATGAAGCCCAGCAACACCGTTTTGAAAGAGAAACCCGTTGGCTTTCAGAGCTGAATCACCCCAATATTGTAAGGTTTATTGAAAGTGGGCTGACAGAAGAAGGACCCTATTTTGTTATGGAAAAAGTATTGAATGGGAATCTCGAAGATCTAATGGATACTGATACCGGCGTCGCAAATCCGGATCAGTCCGTGGAGCTTATGATTGAGGCCCTCCGGGGGATTGAGTTTATCCATGGCAGGGATATTATCCATAGGGACCTGAAACCACAAAACATTCTGCTCCAGAAGAATGCTAAAAGGCAATTAGTGCCAAAGGTTGCGGATTTTGGCCTGGCAAAAGAATATTTCAACTCAGGCGGATCATTGACAAAACTACAAGATACCTTAGGGACTATTCCATTTATGGCACCGGAGAATATCAGAAACTCAAAGAACATCCGGGAGTCTGGTGATATATATTCAATGGGCTCAACTCTCTATTATCTTTTAACCGGCATGTCTCCCTTTAATTTCCCTGGGTCAAAAGAGATAGAAGAATTTATACAAAATAATTTGTATAAAATAAAGAATCCATGGGAGGCTTTACAGTTTATACTAAAAATTAACAAAAGAAGTCATCCGTTTGTCATTATTTTGAACGAGGATCAGATACCGATTCGAAACAGAAATCCTGATGTCCCGGAACAGCTCGCAAGAGTTATTCATAAGGCTATCTGCAAAGATCCGTCCACCAGGTATCAGACAGCGGCAGAATTCAGACAGGCGTTGGAAAGGTTATAATAAATGGCTACCAGATACTGTATCAATTGTGGACTTCCGTTTGAATCAAGTGATCCTAAAAGCAACTATTGTCCTGAGCATGGCGGAGAGACCAAAGAGAGTTATTCCGATGGCGGCCATATTGCACCGGTTACCTCATTTTCTGAGTTGACGCCGAAAACGGTTCAAAAGCCTGCAGCAGGAGGCACACGGGTCCGAGAAGAGGCGGCTCCATCTGAGGTGAAAAAACGCATTAAGGCTTACTCCAAAGGAGAGACCCTTCTTGACCTGTATCGGATAAACGAAATCAAAAGTGGAAACTTTGGCCATGTGTATATTACCGACCACCTTCAATGGGGGATAAAGATAGTCATCAAGTCCCCCCAAAAGATCATGTTGCAGAACGATGCCCTCTTCAGCATGGTCCTGAAGGAGGCCAACGCCTGGACAGAACTCGGGCTACATCCAAACATTGCTTACTGTTACTATGTTCGTGAGCTGGACGGAGTCCCACACATTTTTA
>CAZWMY010000119.1:0-13434 GCA_964635025.1 uncultured Desulfobacula sp.
AGGGTGTAAGCCTGAGTTCCAGATGCTGCCGGAACATATCAAGGAAGGGATTACCTTTCATTTTGCAGAGAAATACAAGGATGTGTTCAAAGTGGTTTTTAATGGGAAATAATGCAGTCATTGTTTTTTTAAAGGCCCCTGAAAAGGGAAGAATCAAGACAAGGCTTTCCAAGGTTCTGGATGAATCCTTTGTAATAGAGCTTTACAAAGGGTTCATCCGGGACACACTTTTAGTTCTGCCGTCAATTGCAGACAAATTCATTTATTTTCTGCCATCTGAAAAAAAAGACGAGGTTATTTCCTGGCTTGGCAATGGATATCAATATGCTGTTCAGACAGGTCAGGATCTTGGGGAAAAAATGTCTAATGCCTTTAAAGACGGATTTTCAAAGGGATATGACAGACTCGTTTTAATCGGGACCGACATCCCGGAAATCTCTAAGAGTCATCTGCATCAAGCTTTTGATGCCCTTGAAACCAAAGATGCCGTTATCGGCCCTGCCTCGGATGGCGGGTATTATCTTATCGGATTTAATAAAGAGTCTTTTTCTGAAAAGATTTTTCATGGCATACATTGGTCCACAACGAATGTATTTGGAGAAACGCTGAAGGCCATGGTTGAAATGAATCTCCAATACGAACAGGTTCTTGAACTCAATGATGTGGATACACCGGAAGATTTAAATGCTCTTGTGTTAAGAATAAAAAACGGTGGCAGGACCGGTCCGCACACCCGAAAGATACTTGAGTCCTATGACGGTTGATGTCTCTGTTATTATCCCGGTATTGAATGAAGAGCTTCGGATCAATGGGGCCATTGAAACGCTCTTTTCACAAGGTTATTCCGGAACAATGGAAGTGATTGTCGTGGATGGAAAAAGCGACAGTTCCACCATCCATTGCATCCAAAATTCCAAGGTGATAAAAAAAATCATATCAGATCCGGGCAGGGGTGTCCAGATGAACAGGGGTGCAAGCATCGCTTCAGGTGAAACACTTTTGTTTCTGCACTGCGATACAGTCCTGCCAAAAAATGCATTTTTCCATATCCAAAAGGCCATGCAGGACAAAAGAGTGAAGGCAGGTGCCTTTGATCTTTCCATTGACGGGAAGTCTTTTGCATATCGGGTCATTGAGACAATAGCCTCATTCAGGTCACGGGTGACAAAAGTCCCCTATGGCGACCAGGCCATATTCATCAGGAGATCATTTTTTTTCAGACTGGGGCGATATAAAGAAATACCCATCATGGAAGATGTGGATCTGATGCAAAGGGTCAAAAAGGAAAAAGGCCGCCTCTGTTTCATCAAAAACCCGGTCAAAACCTCTTGCCGGAGATGGCAAAAAGAAGGGATTTTAAGATGCACCTTGAGAAACTGGCTTCTTATCATACTTTATTTATGCGGCCAAAAGCCGGAAAAGCTGGCCCGTCATTATAAAAGCAATACAGCCTGAGGCCTATGTCATTTCCTATATCAGTTTTTTGATTCTTTCCCATGCCTCATCCGGGATTTGGGCGCCCATGACCTGGCAGACTTCATACCCGCAGGCAGATGCAATCCGGCCGCTTTTTTCAATGGAGAAGCCATGGGCAATACCGAAAAGAAACCCTGCTGCCCAGAGATCGCCTGCACCTGTGGTGTCAATGGGAGGCAGACCTTTTTGAACCGGTATTTTGGTGACGGCGTTCTGATGCGAGACATAACTTCCCCTGGCCCCCACCTTCAGGACGGCATAACTGACATGCTTTGACAGGGCTTCAACGGCTTTTAGTTCATCGTCGAATCCTGTATAGGCCCTTGCTTCATCTTCGTTGGCAATCAGGATGTCGACAAAGTCCTGGATAATGTCAAAAAGAATATCTTTTGATGCATTCACCACTTCAAAACTGGCAAGATCAAGCGCAATCATGCAACCTGCTGCCTTGGCAGCTTCCAGGGCTGCAAAAATCAATTTTTGGTTGAAAAGAAGATACCCTTCAATTATGGCAATGGCAGTTTTGTCAAACATATCGGCGGCGATGGATTCAGGGGCAAGCTCTGTGGAGGCGCCTAGAAATGTGAACATGGATCTTTGGGCATCGGGTGTGATGACGGATAAAACTTTTCCGGTAGGAGAGGTTGAGACTGAAACAAGGGGTTCAACATTGCATTTGACGATCTCTTCTTCAAAGGTGTTGCCATAGGCGTCATTTCCCCTTCTGCCGATAAACCTGGCTTTTCCGCCAAGATTTCCAACTCCAACGATGGTGTTGCAGGCTGCACCGCCCGGAACAACAAGGGTCTTCTTTTTGGATACAGACAGGATATGACTAATATCCTCGTCTTGTACAAGGGTCATCCCTCCTTTTTCCTTGTTGAGATTTTTTAAGAATTCATCAGACTCATTGATCAAAATATCAACCAGAGCCGACCCGATTCCTGTAATTCTTGTATATTTTTTTCCCGTCAAAGCTTTCTCCAAAAAAGAGATAATTGTTCTGCAAATGTTATTAAAAATGGAATTTCAGGCAAGGTATCAAGAAAATTGTAATTTTGAAAGAAAAAACCTGTTCAGGTTAAGAGGCAACATTGACAAAATCAAAATAAAAAATTAATAATGAACGTCTTAGATCAAAATATATTGTTATATTAATATTGTTATTCCATATAAAAAGGAGTTTGTAATGTCAGATAAACAATCTTTCATGTTTACATCCGAATCTGTAACCGAAGGCCACCCTGATAAAGTTGCAGATGCTATTTCCGACAGTATCCTTGATGCCATTATGGCCGAGGATAAAAAATGCAGGGTTGCCTGTGAGACGCTTGTCACCACAGGCCTTGCACTGGTTGCTGGCGAGATCACCACGGATTGTTATGTGGATATTCCAACTGTGGTCAGAAATACCATCAAGGACATCGGATATAATTCTTCAACCATGGGATTTGACTGGCAGACCTGCTCTGTTATTACCAGTATCGATCAGCAGTCGGCGGATATTGCCATTGGCGTGGATGAAGGTTCAGGGCTTTATAAAGAACAGGGTGCCGGAGATCAGGGCCTGATGTTCGGATTTGCCACCAATGAGACGCCTGAACTCATGCCCATGCCCATTGTGTATGCCCACAGCCTGACCAAACGGCTGGCCCAGGTCAGAAAAAACGGTGCACTTGATTTTATCAGACCGGATGGAAAATCCCAGGTCACCATTGAATATATTGACGGCAAACCCAGAAGAGTGGATACCATCGTTGTTTCAACCCAGCATTCTCCTGATGTGTCTTATGATGATTTAAAGGCTGCCGTCATTAAGGAAGTTATTAAAAAAGTCATTCCTGAAGAAATGATGGACGGGGATACTAAATTTTTTATCAATCCTACGGGACGGTTTGTCATTGGAGGCCCCATGGGAGACTGCGGTGTTACCGGCCGAAAGATAATTGTTGATACCTATGGTGGTCAGGGAAGCCATGGCGGCGGATGTTTTTCAGGCAAAGACCCTTCAAAGGTGGACAGAAGCGCCTCCTATATGGGCCGGTATGTTGCCAAAAACCTTGTGGCATCCGGTATTGCAGACAAATGCGAAGTGCAGGTGGCCTATGCCATTGGTGTTGCCCAGCCGGTTTCTCTTCTTGTGGATTTCATGGGAACAGGGAACATACCGGAATCAAAAGCAATCGAGATTGTGAAACAGGTTTTTGACCTGAGACCTGCCGCTATTATCAAAACCCTTAACCTTCTTCGCCCGATTTATCGTAAAACATCTGCTTATGGTCATTTTGGAAGAAAAGACCCGGATTTTTACTGGGAAAGAACAGACCGGGCCGATGAGATCAGGGATCTTGCCGGAATATAATCTTTTCCTGCCACAATCATTAATCCATCGATACGCCGGTCGGACTTGAATTTTAAGCCTGACCGGTTTTTATTTTTGGCTTTTTATATTGACATTATTCTTGGGGATCTGTATTTTATTGAACATAATATCAACATATTTTGATATGTCTATTTTATGATTATCCCATAAGGAGTGTTCCAAATGACAAAAGCCAATAAAGACAATTGTTTTCTTAATCTTGACCTAAATTTGAAATACAAAATCAAGGATATTTCCCTATCCGAAGAAGGCCATAAAGACATGCAGCTTTCTGAAAAAGAAATGCCGGGGCTTATGGCCATTCGTGAAAAATATGGTCCGGAAAAGCCTCTGAAAGGCCTTAAAATTACCGGCAGCCTGCACATGACCATCCAGACCGCCATGCTCATCGATACACTCTATGAACTGGGCGCTGATATAAGGTGGGCATCCTGTAATATCTTTTCCACTCAGGATCATGCAGCCGCAGCCATAGCAGACAAAGGAAGTGCCGCCGTGTTTGCCTGGAAGGGAGAAACCCTGGAGGAGTTCTGGTGGTGTACGGAGCAGGCCTTGATCTGGCCGGATGGTTCCGGACCGGATCTGATTGTGGACGATGGCGGTGATGCAACTCTTTATGTGCATCAGGGTGTTAAAGTGGAAAAAGATCCTTCCATCCTTAAAAATGTGACCCACAGCATAGATGAAAAATGCCTGATGGATCGTCTTCGGATGAGTTATGAAGCAGATCCTCTAAAATGGACCCGCATCGCAAAAAAAATCCGCGGTGTATCCGAAGAAAAAACAACAGGCGTTCACCGGCTGTATCAGTTGGCTGAAAAAAATGAACTTCTTTTTCCTGCCATCAATGTGAATGATTCCGTAACAAAATCCAAATTCGACAATCTTTACGGCTGCCGGGAATCCCTTGCAGACGGTATCAAAAGGGCAACGGATATCATGCTGGCAGGCAAAACCGTTGTGGTTGCCGGTTATGGCGATGTGGGAAAAGGATGTGCCGCCTCCATGAGGGGGTATGGCGCCATTGTTTGGGTAACTGAAATTGATCCCATCTGCGCTCTCCAGGCTGCCATGGAAGGGTTCCGGGTGGTCACCATGGAAGAGGCGGCGCCTTTCGGGGATATTTTTGTGACCGCCACCGGCAATTATCGGGTCATCAAGGGTGAGCATATCGAGAAGATGAAAAATGAATCCATTATTTGCAATATCGGGCATTTTGACAATGAAATCGAAATGAGCTATCTGACCCATAACCCCAAAGCCAAGAAAATCAATATCCGGCCCCAGGTGGACAAATGGATTTTGCCGTCGGGTAAGGCCGTGATTGTCCTGGCCGAGGGCAGGCTTGTGAACCTTGGGTGCGCGACAGGTCATCCAAGTTTTGTCATGAGCAATAGTTTTTCAAACCAGACCCTGGCCCAGATCAAGCTTGCAAAAGAAAAGCTTGAGGTCAGGGTTTATACATTGCCAAAGGAACTGGATGAGGAAGTGGCAAGGCTTCATCTGAAAAATCTTTCTGTTTCCCTGACCCAACTGACCCAGGAGCAGGCGGATTATCTCGGGGTCCCGGTCAATGGGCCTTATAAATCGGCACACTATAGATATTAATTTTCTGAATTGTATGGTTTAAAATTTTGAACTTTAGCTATTTTGCTAAAATTATTTAATTATTTAAGCATATTGTGGTTATAGTTAGCTTTAATAAGCATTTTTTGGTTCAAAATTTTAAACTTTTTAGAGCTGAAAAAATCAATAAAGTAACGATCAAATGATGGGAAAAGGATTATGAAATAAATAATATATTATAATATCAGTATGTTGAAAATATTACGGGTTTCATTCAAAGATATGGCACAAGGTTTGCTCTATATATTTCCAACATAAAAAATGATTTTTCATCTTTTTTTCCTTTTCTTAAAAAAGGCTGCTTTGAAAAAAGCAGCCTTTTTAAGTTATAAGGCTCCGGTAAAAAATATTTCCCAGGATGGCAAGACATTCTGCATCAAGATAGGCCTCTGCCCTTTTTTCAAAAAGAAGCTTGGCTGTTGCATCAAATTCATCGTCCCGGTCATTGAAAAAAAGGACCACAGGGATTTTTGGCAGAACATCAAATCTTGCGCCAACATCATAACCTTCGAAATCCCCGTTTTCAAACCCCCCAAGGGCCTTGCAGGCTTTGGCCAATTGATCTTTTTTCCCGGCAAAATGGTTTGCAATTTTCATCTCAACGTCATGGGAGAAATACACCGTGAGAGGCCCTGAATCCTTAAGATCCCTGAATGAAGAAAGCTCCTTGCCCTTGGGTTCTTCCTTTGGGCATAAAAGAAGATACCGGCAAAGGACAATAAGGACATCATAAGGGGCATTCTCATTGGAAACCGTGTAAAAGCCACTGTCTGAAATGATATAGTCCTTGTTAAGGAAACGGATCATATGCCTGTTCCCATGGGGCCTGAGCCCCAGTTTTCCTGAAAGTGATTTAAAATCTAATGTCTTGATGTCTTTTAGATAGTTTATTGCTGTTTCTTCAAATATTTTGTTTGGTCCTTGCATAAATTATCCTTTTCATATTCTTTGAGTTAAAAAAAACTCGACATCCTGTTTATTTTGTTTTAATTCAAAAATGCTGAATAATCAATTTATTAAGGAGAGCAGACCCATGATGTTTCATATGCCGTCCAGACTTTATTTCGGATCGGGAGAGATCAACAATCTGAAACTGATTATTGATGATTATCTGAAGGCAAAAAATCCGGTCCTGGTAACAGATGCCGGCATTGTGAAATCCGGCCTTCTTGAAAAAATTCTGCCGCAACTCCCTGGAATCAAAGTCTTTGATCAGATTGAGGCAAACCCCAAATCCGATACCATTAATAAAATCGCCAAAGAAATGAGGGCCCTTGCCCCGGATCTTATTATCGGCCTTGGCGGCGGAAGCCCGCTGGACGCAGGCAAAGCCCTTGCCCTGTTGTGTACCAATGATGGCAATATTGAGGATTATGAAGGAAGGGAAAAATATAAACAAGATCCTTTGCCTTTTCTTGCCATTCCGACAACCTGCGGTACAGGAAGTGAAGTCACATGGGTTTCGGTCATCACTGATGTGAACCGGAAATTTAAAATGAGCATCAAGGGGCCCAAAATGTATCCTGCGGTGTCCATTGTGGACCCGGATCTGATTCAAACCCTGCCGCCTTCCATCATTGCCTCCACCGGGCTTGATGCCTTGACCCATGCTGTGGAAGCCTATTTGTCAAAACCGGCCACCCTGATAACGGACAATCACGCCGTCAAATCGGTTCAGCTGATTCTTGGCGCCCTTGAAGAGGCGTACACAGATATCAAAAACAATCATAAAGACCGGGAAAACCTGATGTTCGGGTCAACCATTGCCGGGTTTGCGTTCGGCAATTCCGATGTTACCGCCGTCCACTGTATTTCAGAATCCATAGGGGCCTTGTATGATATCCCCCACGGCATTGCCAATTCTGTTTTCCTTCCCCATGTACTGGCATACAACATGCCGGAATGCTATGAGAAAATGGCAAAACTTGCAAGATTTTCCGGCATAACAGAACAAGATGACCGGGAAGCCTCCAAAGCCTTTATAAGGATGATTAAAGGATTATCGGAGCGGCTTCAAATCCCTCAGTTTAAAGATCTGAACATTGGGAAAGATCAGTTTGAAAGGATTGCAGACATGTCCTTTATGAATAATTCAACCCCTTCAAACCCAAGGGTGCTTCAAAAAAAGGACTACCTCAATATCCTTGAAAATGCATTAAATTAGAAAGGTCTCCTTTCGCGGTCGGCAGCTGACCGTATAAGGTTTTGTGTGCGGACAATCCTTTGTTAAAAGGAAGTTTGGAATGCAGAATCAAACCTGTAAGAATAGATTGCTCACGGTCCTCCCGGCCATTGTCATTCTCTTGTGCATCATTGGTTTTTTTCATCCGCTTTATGCCATGGATGAAAAAACCAATACCGCCCTGTTGCGGTTCTCCAGAGTGCTGGAAGAGCTCAAAAAAAATTATGTGGATGAGCCTGATCCTGATATCCTGGTAAAAAATGCCCTCCAGGGCATGATGGAAAATCTTGATCCCTACAGTGTGTTTCTCTCCCCAGAAGCTTTTGAAGCGTTAAAAGGTACGACCCAGGGCGGTTTTGGCGGGATCGGCGCCGAAGTGGCCATGGTGAAGGATCGACTTACGGTGGTTCGCATTATTGAAGGGACGCCGGCCCATAGATCGGGAATTAAAGCAGGGGATGGGATCATAAAAATCGATGACGTCTCCACCCGGGAGATGAGTCTTCAAGAATGTGTACTGAAAATGAAAGGTCCTGAGGGCAGTAAAGTCCGCCTTACGATCAGCCGGGAAGGGCTCCTAAAACCGTTTGACTGTGAACTTACCCGGGATTTTGTACCGACCCATAGCGTTCGAAGCACCATGCTTGATCCAAAGGGGCTCGGATATATTGTTGTCGGGTATTTCAGGGAAAATACGGTTCAGGATATGATCAATGCCCTGGAAGACCTGGAATCTTCAAGCCGGGGACTTTCAGGACTCATACTGGATCTTAGGAACAACCCCGGCGGTCACCTGGATCAGGCCGTGCAGATGTCGGACCTTTTTTTGAATGAAGGCGTCATCGTTTCCATAAAGGGGAGACACCGAAAGGATGAAAGGGTTTTTAAGGCCCGGCCAAATGAGGTCAAAAGGGACTATCCCATTGCGGTGCTTGTCAATGGCGGCACGGCCAGTGCGTCTGAAATCGTTGCCGCAGCGCTTCAGGATAACAAAAGAGCCGTCATCATCGGGTCAACCTCATTTGGAAAAGGATCGGTCCAGACCGTTATCCCCTTTAAAGACGGTTCCGGCATCAAATATACGGTTGCAAGATATTACACCCCCAACAATAAATCCATCCAGGGCCGGGGAGTGATTCCGGATATTGAAGTGGTTCAGGATGCTGACTTTTTGTTGCAGGAGGAGACGACCGCCGAAAATGGGGAAAGGCCCATGAATATTGATATCTTAAAGAAAGATGCCGGGATTGGAAAGGCCCTTGGCATTCTGTCAGGCAGGGGACTTAAAAAATGACCCGGTCAAAGCGCTTTTTTTACAGCCTTGCTTTTTTCCTGGTTTTGTCATCCGCAGCATTTTCGGCGTCTTTTCCGCCGGAGCTTAAACTCACTTGTATTGCAGGGTTTAACAATACCTGCAAATCCAATGCGTTTTCGCCGCTGTCCATTGTTGTTGAAAATTCAGGGCCTGGGCTCCAGGGCAGGCTTGAAGTCCTGGTAAAAAAAGGCAATGAGTTCAGGCAAAACATTCAAGAGACGATATATTCCACATCCTGCAATCTTCCTACCGGCGCTAGGAAGATTTTTCATTTTACTATTTGGATCGAGTCAAACCTTCATCCCCTGGTTATTCGTCTAAAAAAAAAAGATGGCACGCTTTTTTCAGAAGAGATCAGCATCAGGGACTCAGTGGCCGAGAAACCCATTATTGTGATTGCCGGAAAAACCCTTTCAAATGATTTTCAGGCAGCTGTTTCTGATGATTACCGGACGGCGGTGACGCTGACGGAATATTTGCCTGAAGTTTTTTACGGTTATGACGGAGTATCATGGGTCATCATTGATCCTGCCGTCCTGAACCGCCTGACGGAGAGGCAGATGGCAGCCCTTGAAAAATGGGTCTCCATCGGCGGGTATGTTTTTGCTTCAGGAGGCATGAATTACGGTTTTTTTTCCGATCAAAGGGTTAAAGATTTTTTGGGAGTGACGGTTTCAGGTCTTGAAAATATGCCCTCCGTTTCATCCTTAAAATCATTTTGCGGTTTTTCTTTTCTGGCTTCCAAAGATTTTTTAGTCACCATCGTGAAAATGGAAAATGCAGATGCCCTTGTCTCAGAAAATCTTACCCCCATCATTTCTTTAAAAAATAAGGAAGACGGCCGAATCATTTTTTCCGGGATGAGTATCACCCATCCGGATTTTCTCAAATGGGAGGGGCTCCGCCCTTTCCTTCAGAAAATTCTTTCCTATAAACAGGATAAAGACCCGGCTCTTATGATTTTAAATCATGAACAGGTTCTGGAAACAATGATCCAGCATTCTCCTGAAATGGTTCGGGGCTTTTCTTCTTTGATTCCTTTTGTTGCCGGGTATCTGGTGCTTGTCACCCTGATGCTGAAAACCTCGCCATTATCAACCGGAAGGAAAATTGCCAAAGCCTTTGCTCTTCTTGTTTTTTCTGCTTTTTTTTCAGCCATGGGGCTTTGGCTTTTTGAGCCGAAAACAGATGCCGAAAACCAGGTCTCGATCGTGAGGGTTGCGCATAACCGGAAAAACCTTGTAACGGAAAGTTTTTTTGGTATTTATTCTTCCCGTGCACAAACAAAATCCATTGTCCTTGAACCCTCGGGTCTTTTGGCGGAAATCCCATCACCTTTATCCTTGGGCCGAGTGGTCCGGCTTCCCTGCGATATCAGGGAAGAAAGCGGGCGGCAGACCCTTGAGATTCCCCTGGGCCGATGGGCCTCATTTTATTATAAAACCCGTGAATATCTGAATTCCGGGTTCAGGCACACAGTAGAAAAAGAAGATGAAGACCTTATCCTGACCCTTGAAAATTTTACCGATGAAACTGTTGAAAATTGTCTTGTTTATTACCGTAACCGGCTCTATCCCATCGATGACCTTGCGGGCGATGCTTCTGTTGTCCGGCGGATTTTTGCATCAAAGATAAAAAACAGCAGGGAGATTTCCCATGAAGAACACATGTTTTTTGCAGGTCTTCAAAAAGTTTGCGAGGATAACCCTGACATGGTGGTTCTCATCGGCCGGCTTTCCGGATCAACAGAACCCGGAAAAAAAACAGAAGGCCGGTTTCTGATCTGGGAAATGAAAACAGGAGCCTAATAGATGCGGTTTGATTATTTTTTTGATACATCAGAAAAAAGCCTCACCTCCTTTTTTTCAGAAAACGTCCTTTCCGGGACAAGGATCTGCATCTATCTTGCCAGCGCTTGCCTGATTTGTTTCTGGCCCTTTAAAACAACTTTTGCCCATATTTCAGTTAAAGGCACGCCGCTGACTTACCCTGTGGTCTTTATATTTTCTTTGATCTGGGTGTCCCATTTTCTTTTGGGGTGCAGAAAAGGAGAAACCCTTGATAAGGAAATCATCCTGAAATACAAGCATAAAAAGCTTCTCACCCATGAGCAAACCCTGGGCCTTTTTGCCTATTGCATCCCCGGCTTTATTCTTCATACCCTGTTTGTCCATCTGATCCTGCTCCCGGTTTATATTGCAGCGGCTTTTGTGTCTGGGATTTCATACGGGCTTTTTTTTGCAAGCCTCATGGTACTTTTTTCTTCATCCCTTGTTGCCGGGATGATAGGGTTTTTGTGCTATCTTGGGTTTGGTCTATGGCGTCTTGCAGGGTTTGTCTGCTCCCGCCTTTTGTTTGCCGGTTTCTTTTTTTTATCCGGGCTTATTATCCCGGCAGCAAGTCCTGTTTACATCCTTTTTCAGATTTTCGACCGTGGAGAATTTGAGGCTTCTCTTTTTTTGGATATTCAATTGCATCTGACCATCGCTGCTTTTGTTTTGGCAGGCCTTGTCATTTTTTGCAGCCTCCTTCTTAAAAAAGAAAAACCAAAAGAGACAGGATAAATGGAAACAATAGGGTTTGAAAAAAAGATCAGGGCATTGAAATTAAGATATTATGCCTTTTTTTGCCTTAAGGTGATTTTATTCTGCCTTTTCATTTTTTCTTTTTTGTCCATGGCCGTCACAGGTTTGAATCTTTTTACGGATCTGAACATCAATCTTGGAAAAGCTTTTTGGGGTGCAGGGGTCATGTCAGGAATCGCCGGGGGCCTGTTTCTTTTTTTCAAACGCCCGTCCTTTACTAAGTCACTGATCCTGGCCGATGGGAGATTTGATCTCATGGACCTTTTGTCCACGGCTGTTGAATGCCATGAAAAAAAGAAAAACAGCATCCATATGAAAGCCTTGATCCATGAGGCCGACATAGCCATCTCACAAAAAGGAATCAGCAAAATTATTCCTTTGAGACTGCCAAGATATTTTTTCCTCTTTTTTCTTTTTTCAGGAATGGGCCTTTTGTTTTATTTTTATCCGCTTTTTTATACGGTAAAGCCTCGGGACATATCCCCGGACCCGGAAATCCAGGCTTTTTCCGAGAAGATGAAGGCCTTTGCAGAAGAATTGGATAAAACCTCCCTTTCACGTCAAATTCAGGAAACAAGCCAAAAGATAACAGCATCAGGCGAGACACGAAAGGAGGCCGTCAAATCCTTATCCGGGCTTTTGGATTCCCTTGAAAAAGAAAACCTTTCAAATCTGGATGAGCTCGAAAAAAAACTCAACCTGGAAGGAAACCTTAAGGATATTCCATCCCCGGAACCGGTTGAAGGTGTTGCCGGGAATGAAAAAAAGATCCGGATCGATCTTAAGAAGTTAACGGATAAGGTGGACGAAGCCTTTGGCGACAAGGTTCCGGAAGAATTGAAAGACGCCCTGAACGATCTCAAAAAAAGTGAGGAATTCAAGGATCAGTTAAAGGACATGGTGGACCGCCTTGAGAATGAATCCAAAGATAAAAAGGAGAACCGTCGGAACCAGGGAGACGACGGCACCATTGCCGGAGAATCGGAACCGGATGGAAAGAGCACGGGCAAAAAAAACGGTGCCATGGGTGAAGATAAAGATAATGAGGCTGCTCAAAAATATTATGCAGGAAAAAAGAAAGCCGAAGGAAAGCAGGAAGAACCATCCGTTCTCAAATCAAGTGATTCCCCCATTGCCAGGGACTTCATGGGCGCCTATGAAAGAGGCAAGTTGCAGTATTCCATCCGGGCGTTATCGTTGCCCGGGCTTTCGGCCCGAACAGAAGAGGCGATTCAAAAAGAGTATATGAGGCAGAATGAAGCTGTCCTTTTGAAGGAAAAGATTCCTCCGGCATACCTGGAATTGGTAAGGGACTATTTTTTATCCATCGGACTTGAAACAGATAAAAAGGAAAAAGAGCATGAATAAAGAAATAAAAGATATTTTTGAGGACGTAAAAAAAGAGATCTCAAAAGTGATAGTAGGCCAGGAGGAACTGATCAAAAATCTTTTTATCTGCATCCTGTGTGAAGGCCATGCCCTGATCGAAGGCGTGCCGGGTCTTGGGAAAACCCTCCTGGTCAGAACCCTGAGCCGGGTCCTGGATTTATCCTATTCCAGGATTCAGTTTACGCCGGATCTGATGCCCGCCGATATCCTGGGCACCAATTTTATCCATGAAACCGAGGCCGGAGCCCGGAGCTTCAAATTCTACAAAGGTCCTGTTTTCGGGCAGATTATCCTGGCGGACGAAATCAACCGGGCAACACCGAAAACCCAGTCAGCTCTTCTGGAGGCCATGCAGGAAGGCCAGGTCACCTATTTCGGGGAGCCGCACATCCTTGAAAAACCCTTTGTTGTGCTGGCCACCCAGAATCCCATTGAAATGGAAGGCACCTATCCTTTGCAATGGGATTCTGGGTGGCCA